>DATJSB010000018.1:0-5543 GCA_035504315.1 Occallatibacter sp. | reverse complement strand
CCCTGCTCAATCGCATCGCCCTCAACATCCTGCGACAGGAAACCACTTCCAAGCGCGGCATCAAAGGAAAACGACTCAAAGCTGGCTGGGATCATGACTATCTGCTCAAGCTCCTCGGCCTCTGATATGCGTCGGCCCTGGGACTAGCCCGTTCACGCTTTTACTCAAGCTAAAAATCTGTAAAGATAGAAGCATGACCGTTACAGCTCCCGCAAAAGTCTTTGCCGACAGGATCGGCCGCATTGAAGTGTCAGCCACCATGGCGGTAGCCGCCGAGGCCGCCAAGCTGCGCGCCCAGGGCGCCAACCTCGTCGATTTCGGCGCCGGCGAACCCCACTTTCCCACCCCGCGGCACATCAAGGACGCCGCCATTGCCGCCATCGACGCCAACTTCACCCGCTACACCGTGGTGCCGGGTATCCCCGACGTTCGCAAAGCCATCGTCGAGCGCCACGCCTGCGACTTCGGCTCCGACTACTCCATCGACGAGGCCATCTTCACCACTGGCGGCAAGCACGCGCTCTTCAACGCTATCCAGATCCTGGTCGACCACGGCGACGAGGTCATCCTGCCCGTCCCCTACTGGGTCAGCTTCAAAGACATCATCCAGTACGCGGGCGGCAAGGTCATCTACCTCGACACTGAAGAGGCTGAGAGTTTCCGCATCACGGCCGACGCCATTGAGCGCGCCGTTACGCCGCGCACCAAGGCCATCATCCTCAACTCGCCCTCGAACCCGGCGGGCTCGGTGGTCACGGCCGCGGATCTCGAGCGCATCGTTCAGCTCGCCCACGAACGCGGGATTTTTCTGCTTCTGGACGAGTGCTACGTTTACCTGAACTATGCCGGCACATGCGTCTCGGGCGGGTCGTACACCTGGGCAAAGGAGCATCTTGTCATCCTCGGCTCGCTCTCCAAGACCTATTCCATGACTGGATGGCGCGCGGGCTACGCGCTGGCGTCGAAGCCGGTCGTCGCGAACCTCTCGAAGCTCCAGTCACAGCAGACCTCGAACGCCACCAGCGTGGTGCAAAAGGCGGCCGTCGCCGCGCTCTCAGGTTCGCAGGAGTGCGTCTCGGAGTTCCGCGCCGAATTCATCGACCTGCGCGACTACATGCTCGCCGCGCTGGCCGGGATTCCCGGCGTCACCTGCACTAAACCCGAGGGCGCGTTCTACGTGTACCCAAACATCGGCGCCTTCATCGGCAAAGGCGGCATCAAGTCGGCCACTGAGCTGGCCACCCGACTGCTGCACGAAGCCCACGTGGTCACCGTTCCCGGCGAGGCCTTCGGCACCAGCGAGCACATCCGCATCTCCTACCCCGTCACCAAGCAGAACATCGACGAGGGCGTGCGGCGCATGAAGGAGTTCCTCGGCAAGCTGACCTAGCCGCAGACCCCTGTGTTCCGCCGGTCTCCACAGGCTGCGGAAAAACTCGCCAAGGCACAAGCCAACGATGATTTGTAACAGGGGCACGACTTCACAGGTTGCGGAAATACTCGCGCTGGGGTGTTTTGTAACAAGGGCACGGATTTATCCGTGCCGATAAGGTCCAGAGAATGAGTCGGGGTTTTAACCCCTGAGCGACGTTTCTCTCGCACTAAAGCGCGCTCGCTGAGTTTTTCCGCAACCTGTTCAGTCGTGCTGAAAACGCCCATAAAATGAGTCTGGGCTTTAGCCCCTGCGGAATCGACTGCGGCGGAATTGCTTCGTTCAACGAGTTTTTCCGCAAGCTCTCCAGACCGGCTGTAGTGCGGGTCTCCAGACCCGGAGTCCCCGGCGAATGATTTGTATTCGCTGGGGTGGTAGAGCCGCACGCGTCCCTCATTGTCTCCCGTAAGTCGTCGACCCCGGTGGAATAATCTCCACACCGTTCAGCACTCCCTGGCTCGGCCTCGCCCACGCGCTCATCGGGTTCGACCGCCCGCAATCCAGGCACGTCGTGGTATTGAACTCCATGCGGCAGAACGGGCATGCGGACCCGCAGGCAAAGGTGTCGAAGGCCGAGTTGCAGCTCGAACACCGCCAGTAGGAGCCGATGGGCGGGCTGGTGTGGCACTCCGGGCACTCAAATCCCTCGCGCCGCGGCAGTTTCTCAATCTTGATGAGCCGGCGCGCGTGCTGCAATCCCCCCCAGCAGTTCAGCAGAATAAAACCGGCAATCAGCAGCGTCCAGCCTGAATGCATCGAAGGCACCAGCAGTACCAGGACCACCAGGCCCGCCGCGCCCACAAAGCCGATGATGGTTGCGACCTGAAGGCTGCGCGCCTTGCCCACCAGAAACCACAGCAGCGAGCGCAGAATCTGTCCGCCGTCGAGCGGGTAAATGGGCAGCATATTAAAGACCAGCAGTACCCCGTCGATGGCCAGAACCCCTAGAGCGAGCTGATACAGGTCGGGCTGCGACTGCTTCCAACCGAGAGAATACGCCGCGAAGAATACCGCGCCCAGAATAGGCAGCAGCGCCACATTCACCAGCGGCCCCGCTGCCAGGCTCCAAAGCTGCGCACCGGGGCGCTGCGGCGGGTCGACGAACGCGACCCCGCCCAGCGGCCACAGCATGATGCGGTTGGCCCTGCCGCCCACCGAGCGGCACGCAAAAGCATGGCCGAACTCATGCAGCAGCACGATAACGAAAATGGCGAGGTACTCGAGAGTGCTCCACGCATAGCTGGAGTAGCGTCCCTGCCGGGCGCCAATCTCGAAAATCGCAATCACGAACCAGGACCAGTGAAGAAATACGTCGATCCCGGCAACCTGGAACAGATGGAGCGAACCCTGACGAATAGCTGGCATTGGAGATAGGTTACTCCATTCCCGCCACTCACGGCCCCGGCGCAATGTCAGTCCCGCCTTGCGATGAGCGTCTCGTTGCGCCGCGTCCCACGCCATGGGCCCAAATCTGGCACAATTGTTCATCGGTCACTGTGCAAACACAGTGTTGGTCGGGTAGGATGTTTTTTCAATGTCGAAAGCAATCGATTTTCGTCCCGTCATACTTGCCGGAGGCAGCGGCACACGCTTCTGGCCTCGTTCCCGCCGTGCCCGCGCCAAACAGGTTCTGGCGCTCGATGGCGAGCGCTCCATGATTCAGCAGACCATGGAGCGGCTCAAGCCCATCGCCGCGCTTGAAAAATCGTGGATTATCACCAACGAACACCTGGGCCAGGAGATCGCCGATCAGCTTCCCGGCTTGCCTGCAAAGCAACTCATCCAGGAGCCTTGCGCACGCAACACGGCCCCGGCCTGCGGCCTGGCGGCTTTTTTGATCGAGCGCGAGAATCCCCATGCTGTGCTGGGCGTCTTTCCTTCCGATCACGTGATTGGCGACGAGCCGCGCTTTCTCAAGGCCCTGCAGAAAGGCATCGCGGTGGCCGCCGCGGGCGAGAACATTCTGGTGCTGGGTATCGAGCCGCAACGCGCCGAGACCGGTTACGGCTACATCGAAACCGGCGACCTGGCCAAGGACGATTCCGCGTTGCACGTGCGCCGCTTCATCGAAAAGCCCAACCAGAACCGCGCCGAGGAGTTTGTGGCTGCCGGAAACTACTACTGGAACTCCGGAATGTTTCTGTGGTCGGCCCGCACCCTGGCCAACGCCGTTCGCGAGCACCTGCCTGAAACGGCGCCTCTGCTGGAGTCGATCGCTGCCGCCTACGGCCTGCCCGAATTTGAAGAAGTCTTCCGCACGCTCTATCCAAAGTGCGAAAACATATCGGTTGATTACGCCGTCATCGAGCCGCGTTCGGCCAAGGGCGAGCATCTGTCGAACCTCTTCTGCATTCCCGCTGAATTCAGTTGGAACGACCTCGGTTCCTGGACCTCGCTCTACGAGTACCAGCTTGAAACACGTCTGCGTGGCGACGCCGAGGGCAACGTCGCCGATACCGGCGGCCACCTCTCGATCGACGCCGCCGACAACTACGTCTTCAGCCCCCGCAAGTTCGTGGCCCTGGTCGGCGTTGAAAACCTGGTCATCGTCGATACCGAGGATGCCCTGCTGATCGCCCACCGCGACCACTCGCAGGACGTGGGCAAGGTAGTGAAGGAGCTGAGCCAATCCGGCCGTGACGAACTGATCTGACAGGCCGCCAGCGTACAATTCTTGGGTAACTCAGTGCGCCTCAATCGCCTGAGTGGGGTGGCTCATGCCCGAAACAATCGATTGGCCGATGCGCGACAAGCCGCGCCGCCTGAATCCTCTGTTCTATCTCCTTCTCGCCGTTCTACTCCTCATCTTCTTCAGCGCCAGCACCGCCATCTCTTACTGGGTCGATCTGCTCTGGTTCGGCTCGCTCGGCTACTCTGCCGTCTTCTGGAAATCCTTCAACCTCGAGTGGGGAACCTTCGCGGTCTTCGCGCTGCTCACCTTCCTGGTTCTCTTCACGGCATTCCTCGCCCTGCGCCGCCATCATGCCGGCGACCTGCCTGAAACGCATACCATCTACATCGGCCCTCGCCCCATTACTCTTCCGGTTGTGAAGGCATTGCGCCTGGTCGCCGTCATCGCGGCGCTCGCCGTTTCTTTTATCACAGGCCTCGCCATGCAATCGCAATGGCCCACGCTCGCGCTCTATTGGTATGCTCCACATTCCGCCCAGGCCATCATTGATCCCATCTTCGCGCGGCCGCTCGGCTTTTATCTCTTCACCCTCCCCGCCTGGCAACTCATCTCCTCCTGGCTTTTCTCGCTATCCGTATTCATCGTCATCCTTGCCGTCGTGTTCTTCATCGCGGCAGGCAGCGGGCGGGCGCTTGAAGGTCGATACCGCGGTCCCCTGCCCTGGCGCGGCGTCTCCGTTGCCGCTGGATTCCTCCTGCTAACCCTCGCCATCCGCGAATACATCGGCCGCTTCGCCCTGCTCTTCGAGCACCACACCATCTTCGACGGCATCACCTACGTCGACGCCCACGTCACCATCCTGGGCATGGCATGCATCAGCCTAGCGATGGTGGCCGGCGCAGCGATCGCCCTCTTTGGAGGCCTGTTCCGGCCCGGTGCGCGCTGGCTCGTCGCCGCCGTGGCTCCCGCTGTACTCTGTTACGTCGTCTTCGGCATCGTCGGCTGGTACGTCACCACCTTCATCGTCAAGCCCAACCAGCTCGATCGCGAACGCCCCTACATCGCCGACAACATCGCCTTCACGCGCCAGGCTTACGGCCTCGATACCTTCACTCAGCGCGAGTTTCCCGCCGACACAACCATCGCCGCTGCCGATCCCGAGCACAACCAGGCCACCCTCCAGAACATCCGCCTGTGGGACGTGAATGCCCTCCAGGACACCCTGCGCCAGGTGCAGGAGATCCGCACCTACTACGACTTCCCCGGCATCGACATCGACCGCTACAAGATCAACGGATCGATGCGCGAGGTTATGCTGGGCGTGCGCGAGCTCAACATCGACAAGCTGCCCGAGAGCAGCCGCAACTGGATCAACGACAAACTCATCTACACTCACGGCTACGGCATCACTATGAATTCAGTGAATGGATTCACGCCCGAAGGCCTGCCCACGCTCTACCTGAGCAACATGCCCGTGCA
>DATJSB010000017.1:0-21559 GCA_035504315.1 Occallatibacter sp. | reverse complement strand
AGCAGTAGATACTGCGGGCAGGTCTCGGCAAACGCCGGCAGCCCGCGGTCGCGCGCTTCCCGCACCTGGTTCAGCGCGTCCTCGCTTGACAGATGCACAATGTACACCGGCACGCCGGCCATCTCAGCCATGGCAATCGCGCGATGCACCGCCTCGGCCTCGGCCCGCGTGGGCCGCGTGAGCGCATGATAAATCGGCGCCGTCTTCCCCTCGGCCAGCGCCTGCCGTACAATCACGTCAATCACCGAACCGTTCTCGGCGTGCATACAGATCAGCGCGCCGTTTTTCGCCGTCTGCTTGAGCGCCTTGAAGATGGTTGCATCGTCAACCATCAACACGTTGGGGTAGGCCATGAACAGCTTGAAGCTGGCCACGCCCTCGCGCACCAAATCGTCCATGTCCTCCAGGCCCGCATCGGGCAGATCCGTCACAATCATGTGCAGCCCGTAGTCGGTGCACGCCTTGCCCTCCGCCTTCTTCCACCACGTGTCCAGCGCCGTCCTCATCTTCGTCCCCTTCGCCTGGATCGCGAAATCCACAATCGTAGTAGTCCCGCCAATCGCCGCCGCCCGCGTGCCCGTCAAAAAATCGTCGGCAGAAGTCGTGCCTCCAAACGGCATATCCAGGTGCGTATGCGCGTCCACTCCGCCCGGCAGCAACAACAGTCCCGTTGCATCGACAATCGTCTCTGCCGCGCTCGGCTCAATCCCCGCACGAATCTCCTTGATCGTCGCGCCGTCAATCAGCAGATCGGCCTTGACACTTCCGTCCGCATTCACAATCGTTCCGTTTTGTATCAGTACACTCGACATCTTCTCTGCTCTCTGGGTGCCCCAGGTCTCGCTTTGAGACCCGGGAAGGCATGAACTTCATCAATAACATTCAACTCAACACAGGAATTAGTGCCCCACCCTCGGCACGTTATTGCTCCTGCGCCTGGGGTGGGCAGGCACTAACTCCCTATTCCCCACTCCCTATTCCCTGTCTCGTCCGCTCCTCCCACGTCTCCGGAGCAACTTTTTCATCCACGCGCACCATCGTGATGCACTCCTCCACCGGGCACACCAGCGAGCACAAATTGCACCCCACGCACTCCGTCTCATCCACCCGCGGAATCCGCTCCAGCGGTGTCGGATACGGCCCATTTTGAGCCGCCTCAGCGCGTTCTCTGCGCGTCACCGGCGTCACCGCAATGGCCGCGCGGCTCTGCGCCTCTTTGTGCGCCGGCGTCTCGTGCAGGTCCACATGTCCATCTACCGGCCCCGTCACGCGATCGAGATGGATGCACTGATGCGCGCCATCCCAGCACGCAATGTGGCACAGCTCGCAGCCAATGCACTTCTGCTCGTCGATGCGTGCCACAATCTTGTAATTCAAGTTCAGGTGTTTCCACTCCGTCACGCGATTGAGCGAGAGCCCGCGAAAATCCTCAATCGTTTCGAAGCCCTTTTCGCGCATCCAGTTCTCTAGCCCCTCGGCCATGTCTTCAACAATCCGATAGCCGTAGTGCATCACCGCCGTGCATACCTGTACTGTTCCGCAACCCAGCAGCATGAACTCCGCCGCTTCGCGCCAAGTGCCTATGCCGCCAATGCCCGAAAGCGGCAGCGCGCTTTCACTGTCGCTCATAATCTGTTGCACCATGTTGAGCGCGATTGGCCGCACCGCCGGCCCGCAGTAGCCGCCGTGCGAGCTCTTGCCGTCCACATCGGGCCGCGGAGTCAGCGTATCGAGATCGATACCCGTAATCGAGTTGATAGTGTTGATCGCCGAAAGCCCGTCGGCCCCGCCGCGCTTGGCCGCGAGCGCCACTGCGCGTATATCTGTGATATTCGGTGTCAGTTTCACCAGCACCGGCGTCCGCGCCTTCTCTTTCACCCACGTGGTGATCATCTCCGTGTACTCGGGAACCTGCCCGACGGCCGAGCCCATGCCGCGTTCGCTCATCCCATGCGGGCAGCCAAAATTCAATTCGAGTCCGTCTGCGCCCGCGTCTTCGGCCCGCGCCACAATATCGTGCCACGCCTCGCGCGTCGACTCCACCATGAGCGACGCAATAATTGCGTGCTTCGGGTAACGCTTGCGCACTTCAAGCATCTCGCGCAAGTTCACCTCAACAGGCCGGTCACTGATGAGCTCAATATTGTTGAAGCCCATCACGCGCCGCCCCTCCCAATCCACCGACGAATAGCGCGAACTCACATTCATCACCGGCTCGCCGATCGTCTTCCACACCGCGCCGCCCCAACCTGCGTCAAAGGCGCGCATGATCATCTCGCCAGTGTTCGTCGGCGGCGCAGAGGCCAGCCAGAACGGATTCGGTGAATTGATCTTGCCTGCGAAGTTCGTTACGCCCAAATCTGGATTCCGGTCAGGCATACTTGGCCTCCGCAGCTTTCAGAATCGCAAGTGCCGCGCGTTTTCCGCCGGCCACCGCGTCAACCACCTCGCGTCCGCCGTTCACGCAATCGCCCGCGGCGTAGTAGCGCGGATTTCCCGTGCACCCCGTCGCAAGGTCCGCCACGATCCGTCCATCGCGCACTTCAACGCCGCGCAGTTCCTCAATCAGCGCCGTCAGCGGCGATTGTCCAATCGCAGGCACCAGCAGATCGCACGCAATCGTGAATTGCGAATCAGGAACCGGCTCCAGCGCGCCCTCGGCCTGTCGCACCTGGACCGTCTCCAGCAGCAGCCGTCCATGCGCCTCTTTGCGCACTGCGAGCGGACGCCGGCGCCACAAAAACTGCACGCCCTCCTGCTTGGCGTGCTCATACTCAAAATCAAACGCGCTTATATCCCTCTCGCTGCGCCGGTAGAGCAGATACACCGTCTCTGCTCCCAGCCGCTTCGCTGCATTCGCCGCGTCAATCGCCGTGTTCCCCGCACCAACCACTACAACTACCCCGTGCAGCTCGCGCAGGTTGCCGGTCTTGTACGCGGAAATCAGCTCAAGCGCGTTCATCACTCCATCCAGGTCCTCCCCCGGAACTCCCAGCCGCTGCATCGCGCCCAGCCCCACGCCAAGAAAGATGAAATCGAACTCCTTCTCGATCTGCTCCAGAGCCGCGGCCGAATCCACTCCCACGCCGAAACGAAACTCCACGCCCATGCGCCTAATCATTTCAATTTCGCGCAGGCTCTCGGCCGCGCGTAACTTGTACTCGGCCACGCCATAGGTATTCAATCCGCCCGGTAGAGCGCGCCTTTCAATAATCGTCGCCTGCGCGCCTTGCCTGCGCAGCTCTGCCGCGCAAGCCAGCGATGCTGGTCCGCCGCCGATGCAGCCTACGCGCAGCCCCGACGCCGCAACGCTTTTCACCGCGGGCACTTCATCCAACGCGTGGTATGCATCCATCGCGTGTCGTTGCAGCAAGGCAATCTGGATGGGCTCCCGACTGTACCTGTGCATCACGCACGCGCCCTCGCACAGCACGTCTACCGGGCAAACACGCGAGCAACTAGCGCCCAGAATGTTCGCATCCAGAATGCGCGTGGCCGAGCCGCGAAGATTGCCCGACGAAATCCGCTTGATGAATCCCGGCACGTCAATATGTGTGGGGCAAGCCGCGGTGCACGGCGCGTCAAAACAATTCAGGCAGCGGTCGGCCTCAATCACGGCCGCCTGGCTGCCCAACGCCGGCTTAAGCTCGCTGAATCTCGCGCGCAGTTTCGGATCATCCGGTAATGTCGCGGTGCTCATGGTGACCTCAGGGAAGCACTTCTCAGGCTCAGACCTTCATTCGCATCCATCCATCGTAACAACGTTATTGGGGTGCCCCACCCTAAAGTTCGACGCGAAGCGGAGAGCTTTAGGGTGGGATAGCACGAGTCCAACCAATGCATCCACACGGTGAAAACCGCCCTACGACGCCACAATCTGCCCATACAAATCCGGACGCCGATCGCGGAAAAACTGCCACGTCCGCCTCACTTCGGCAATCTCGTCCAGGTTCAAATCGGCCGTCAGCACCTCGTCCTTGTCCCGCGAAGCCTGCGCAATAATCTGCCCGCGCGGATTGCAGAAGTAACTCGACCCGTAAAACTCGCCGATATTCCACGGCGCCTCAGTCCCCACGCGATTGATAGCCGCAATGAAATATCCGTTCGCCGCCGCATGTGCCGGTTGCTCCAGCTTCCACAGGTACTCGCTCAGCCCCGCAACCGTCGCCGAGGGATTGAACACAATCTCAGCGCCATTCAAGCCCAGGCAGCGCGCGCCCTCAGGAAAATGCCGGTCGTAGCAGATATACACGCCGATCTTGACGAATCCGAGATCGAAGACCGGATAACCCAGGTTCCCCGGCCTGAAATAAAACTTCTCCCAGAACCCCGGCGCCACGTGCGGAATATGCGTCTTCCGATATTTGCCCAGGTAGCTGCCATCGCTCGCTACCACAGCCGCGGTGTTGTAGAAGATTCCTTCCTGTTCCACCTCGTAAACGGGGACAATCAGTGCAATGCGCAGTTCCTTAGCCAAAGCTCTCATCAACGATACAGTCGGCCCATCGGGAACCGGCTCAGTCATCTCGTACCATTTCACCGACTGCTCCGCGCAAAAATACGGGCCGTTGAAAATCTCCTGCAGGCACACAATCTGCGCTCCCGCCGCGGCAGCCTGCTTAATCAGGCCCACGTGCTTCTCAATCATTGCGTCTTTTTGTGTTTTCAACGGCTCTGTTGCCGGCACGGCATTGGATGCTTGAATGATCGAACAGCGTATCACGCGTGACATTGCTATCCCGCCTCCACAGAAAAGCTGTGAGTCTTTGAAGTTAATTCAAAACTTCGCTTAGAGCAATGGGGTTGTTGGTCCGGCGCCAAGCAAATCAAGGCCTTGCGCTTCGATTGTCAGTTTCGAGCCCGAGCCTCGCATTGCTGGCCTCCCTCATTGACTTGGCCCAATCTTGAGCCAATAATCGCATCAGATGGAGATCTACGAAGAGATCGTTGCCTTACAGCGCTCGGGCCGTCGCGGAGCCCTGGCTACCATCGTCAACGTGCGCGGCTCCATTCCGTCGTTCAAAAGCGCAAAGATGCTGGTGCGCGACGACGGCTCCATCGCCGGCACTATCGGCGGCGGCTGCGTTGAAGCCGAGGTCTGGCAAGCCGCACGCGAGGTCATGACCTCAGAAAAGCCTCGCACCCTCACTTTCGATCTCAACCAGGATCCCAAGTACGACACCGGTCTTGTATGCGGCGGCACGCTCGAAATATTCATTGAGCCCGTTCTGCCCGCGCCGCTGCTTTACATCTTCGGCGCCGGCCACGTCTCACTCGAGCTCTTCAAAGCCGCCAAAAATGCGGGCTTCGACGTCGTCGTCGCCGACGATCGCGAGGCCTACGCCAACGCCGAGCGTTTCCCCGGCGCGCGCCAGATTCTCGCCACTGACTTCGACTTGACGCTCGCCGAACTCGCGCCCAGCGACTCCGCTTTCATCGTCATTGCCACCCGCGGCCATCGCGACGACATGCGCATCCTGCGCTGGGCCGTCCAAACTCCAGCCCGCTACATCGGCATGATCGGCTCGCGCCGCAAAGCCATCACCGTCTTTCGCCAGTTGGTTGGCGAGGGGCTTCGTCCCGAACTCTTTGAACGCGTCCACTCCCCCGTCGGACTCGACATCGGCGCCGTTACCCCTGAAGAAATCGCCGTCGCCATCGTCGCCGAGCTCATTGCCAGCCGCCGGAACTCCGAACGCGCTTTGCCCCACATGAGCTGGTTTCTCTCGCGTAGAGTCGCACCTGGCAGTGGTGCCGATGAGAGCGCGGACTCCTCCGCTGGCCCCGACGAGATTGTGGAGGGCAAGTCCTCATTAAGTAAATCCGGACTTTAAACATGCCCGATCTCTGCGGCGTCATACTCGCGGCCGGCGCATCGTCACGCATGGGCCGTGACAAAGCCCTCCTGCCCTGGCCCACGCTTTCATCGGCCTCTACTCTGCTCTCCGCCCACATTGCTGCGCTCAAACCCTTCGCGCGCGCCATCGTTGTCGTAGCCGGAAAAAACGTCGATCGCCTCGCGCCCATTGTCGCTGCAAGTGGCGCGACCCTGGCTATCAATCCCGCTCCCGATCGCGGCCAATTCAGTTCACTCCAAATCGGCCTCGGCAAAGCCCTCGACCTTGGCTGCGACTCCGCCATGATTACGCCCGTCGACTGCGCGCCCTTGAATCCTGAGACCCTCTCTCTGCTCCGAACGGAATTTGAGGAAAAACTCGCCCTGGCCCATTGGGCCGTCGCACCCACCTTCAACGGCCGCAACGGTCATCCACTCTTCGCGTCGCGTTCCCTCATAAACGCATTTCTCGGCGCTCCGCCAACTTCGAATGCACGCGAGATCCGCCGCGCCCACTTCGAGCGTTTCGTCTCTATCCCCGTGTCGATTCCCAATCTCGCCGCCGACATGAACACACCCGACGAGTACGCCGCGACGATCACGCGCTCGCAATCTGGACCAGCCTAAGAAATGGGTTTCCCAGGTCTCGATTCCGAGACCTGGGAAACCACGAATCTCAAGCCGTCAGTACTTCGTTACTTTACTCAGCACCGCTCCCAGCGCATCAAACGCCAGATGGCTCGCATGCATCGAAGCCTGTGGCAGTCCGCCCAGCGCCTCGACAATCTCTTCCCGGCGAAGTTTGCCCGCTTCATCGACCGTCTTCCCGCAGACCATATCCGTCAACGCAGACCCGCACGCCACCGACGCCACGCACCCTCTGGCCTGAAAGCGAATCTCTTCGATCCGCCCGGCCTGCACCTTTATCGTTAGCTTGAGCGTGTCTCCGCACGCAGGATTCTCAATCAGTATCTGCGCGTCCGGATCGGCAACCACACCCGCATTGCGCGGATGTTCAAAATGATCGAGAACTTCCTTTGAGTACATGCGCCTTCAATCGTATCTAACTTGCCGCCCGCGCCTGCTGCCCAGCAACAATCTCCGTGATCAGAAACAGGTCCGTCAACAGCGCCCGCAGATGAATCGACGCATTCAGATTGTCGATAAGTTGCGAGCTGATTGCAGGCTGCGCCAGCACCAGGTCCACCACTGCGCACGAGCTTTGCGCATCGCGGTTCAGAACCCCCGCAAACGCCTCGAGCTTATCGCCCTGCCCCGTTTGCATCTGCGTCGCAACAGCCCTGAACGCGGCTTCCAGCCCGCGAATCGCCTTGAGCGCCGCAGCCAGTTTCTCTCGCAGTTGCCTGCCTGCGTCGCTGTCCTCATCGGTGGTCAACCCGCGCGCTGCATAGCTCAGCGTGAATTCGTAGCAGTCTTCAATTGTGTCGCAAAGCGCTTCGATCTCAGTCGGCATCGCTGGCTGCGTAGCCTCTCTTCTTTCCCGCCGTCTGCTTCACCACCCAGCGCTCGGGATCGTGCTCCTCAAGATAAAAATCCTTGCTCATCCATCCAAAGATCATCGACTTGGTGATGGGCAGCTTCTCCGGCCTTATACCCATATACACATGCATCATCACCAGCGCGATCAACCCGACCCCGGCCAGCCCGTGCAGCACATACATCAGGCCCCAGGTCATATCGCTGAACAGGTACGGATTGCGCGTGAAGAGGGGCGTCTGAATCCTCTTCAACATAAACAGCCCGGTCACCGTCACCGCCAGGCCGGCGAGCACAATGGACAGATGGTAAAACTTGTTTTCCAGCGGATACTTCGCAAATCGTTCCGGCGGGGGCGCAGTCTTGCCCATAAAGCGCAGCGTTCTCCGCATCGCATCGCGCACATCGATCCTGTCAGGCCAGATCGACCACGGGTCCATCAAAAACGAATGGAAAATGTGGAACACGATTGAAACAGTCAGCAATAAGCCCGCAATCCAGTGGTAAAGCACCCAGTTGAACTGCACTCCCACCTTGGGTAGGAACGCCGTGAACAACAGCGTGAACATCGACAGCGCCATTATCCAATGGAAGAGCCGCGCCGCCAGCGAGTGCCGCGGAACCCGCTCGGGAATCGCCGCATCGTTCGCCGCCGGCTTTGTGTGCTTCTCAAAGACCTTCGGCCCCGCAACAACGGCCACGTAAAGCGCGTGCACAATCATGAACGCCAGACCGGCAATCACGGCGGCCCAGATCAAGTCCCACGCCGCGTGAATCGGCACATGCTTGCCCCACGGATCGGTTGCCCAGGTTATGAATCTCATGCCTGCTCCTGTCCTTCGGGACTTCCTGCAATTGCCCGCTTCACCAAATTGCGCATCAGCGGAATTTTGTAGGCATTGAACTGCAGCGGCACCGCGCCCTCCACAGCCATCTTGCCAGCCATCATCCCCGTCTCCGCGTTGGCCGGCCTGCCCAGCACGGCGGCCTCAACGTTCTTGAGCCGCATCGGCTTCGGTGCCACCGCGCTCACCGAGATCCGCATCGCCTGAATCGTCCCGCCGCTCACCTTCATCGCGCTGGCCACGTTCATCAGGGGGAAATCCCACACGTTGCGGTCGCGCACCTTCTCGAAATAAAACTTCGCTCCCGCCCATGTCGCCGGAATGCGAATTGCCGTCAGCAGAAACCCTGGCTCCAGCATGTTGATCCGCGTAATGTCGATCTCCGGCCCGACATAATAATCTTCGGCATCGATGATTCGCTCGCCCTTCGGCGTCTGCACCACCAACTTCGCGTCCAGCGCAATCAACGCCGGCGCTGAGTCCGATGGATGTACGGCCACGCAGCGATCCGCACCAAAGATCGCATGCTCGCGGTTGCGCCCCACCGGCGTATCGGCATAGCAAATGTTGCCGCCTGCGCGGTAACACGGCCATCCGCCGCGATAGTACCAGCAGCGCACATCCTGCGAAACGTTGCCGCCCAGCGTGCCCTGGTTGCGAATCTGCGGCGATGCAACCAACGACACCGCATCCGAGAGCAGGCTGTAATTCTGTTTGATCTCGGGATGATTCGCGATCTCCGTAAGCGTGGTCATCGCGCCAATCTCAACGCCGTCGGCGGTCTTGCGAATCCCCTTCAGTTCATCCACGCCGCTCAGATCCACCAGCACACTCGGCTTCTTGATGCGATCCTTCAGCCAGTCAAAGCTGTCCAGCCCGCCGGCCATCGCCCACGCATCACTGCCGTTCTCTTCAAGCAGCCTCTGCGCCTCTGCCGCCGAGTTCGGCTGCAGCAGATCGAAGGCCGGCATCACGTCGCGAAATACCGCCATAGCTCCTCTCCGTTCCCGTCCCCACGCCCCTCAGTCCCTCAGTCCCTCAGTCCCTTAGTCCCTAGCCCCTCAGTCCCTCAGTCCCTAGTCCCTAGTCCCTAGTCCCAAGTCCCTCAGTCCCTGCCTTTATATGTGCGCCGTCAGTGGCTCCTGCATCGGCCGCCCCGCTTCAAGCGAAGCCAGAATCGTGTCCGCATTCACCGGCGCTCGCTGGAAGATGTCGTCGCCCACCGCGTCTGCCAGCGCATTCAGGATCGCCGCACATCCCCCGCCCACCGGCGGCTCGCCACATCCGCGCGCTCCCACCGGCGTTTCCGGATCGGGAATGTTCAGCGCTCCCCACTGCATGTCCACGGGTACATCCAGGATTGTCGGGGGCCTGTTCTGATAGAACCGCTTCGCCACCGTCGCGCCGTACTGCGGGTCAATCACCCACTTCTGTCCGATTGCATGCGCAATCCCCAGAGTCGAGCGGCCTAGAACCTGCCCTCGCAACGCCGCAGGATGGATCACCGTTCCTACGTCTGCATAAGCCAGGTAATCCACAATGCGGTAGACCCCGGTTTCCACATCAACCTCGACCTCGGCAAAACACGCGAGATACGAAAACGAGTCGCCTTCATGCGGATACTTATCGCGCGCCGAAGCGATCAGTCCCTGGCCCGCCATCGCCGTCACCGCCTGCTTGGTCACTGGGTTCACGTCGGGATTCACGTCGTGGCCGTCGTAAATTCCGCCCAGCGCAATCGCCTTCTGTGCCGCTTCAGCAAAACTCATTCCCGCGCCGCCGCCTTTGCGCGCCACGCGCAGATTAGCCACCTCGTAGTCCTCGGCCCGTCCGCCCAGCGACTTGGCAGCCACCTCCTGCAACCTCTGCCTGCATTCCAGACCCACCGCATTGGCCGCCCGCGTCATCGCATGAACTGTCTGGCTCCCTCCCGAGTGGCAACTGAACGGAAGATTCTTCGCGGTATCGCCCCACACAAGATCTACTGCCTCCCATGGCACATCCAGTACCTCTGCCGCCGCGCGGTGCACATCCACAAACGCCTCGGTCCCCAGGTTGCCGATGCCGGTATGAATCCGTACGCGTCCCTCCGGCGTGATCACGATCAGTCCATCGAATCCTGAACTCCCGCCATGGAAGCAACTCAGCGCCGCTCCCACGCCGCGCACCTTGGTTCCGGTCTGCTTCGGCTGCCGGGCCACTCTCTCCTGCCACTTGAACTGCTCCGCGCCGTAGTCAAGCGCCTGCTTCAAATAGCAACTCGTTACGTGCGACCGCTCGCCCCTATGATTCACCGGCCCGTACTCTGCCTTGCCCTCGGGACAATTCATGCGCCGCAGCGCCACCTGGTCCACATTGAGCTTGCGGGCCGCCTTCGCCAATATCGGCTCCATGATCGCGATCGCCTGCATTCCGCCGGGCGCGCTCTGCGCGCTGCGCGGCGGCGTATTCGTCGCCACCGTTACGTTCCGCCATCGCATCGCGGGCGGCTGATACAAGAGCGATGTAATACCTCCGCACGAGCCGCCGTCGCCGCTCGAGCCGTACGACCCGGCATCTGAAACCAGGAACATATCCAGCGCCGTAATCTTCCCGTCCTTTGCAAAACCAATCTTCACCCGCCCTCTTATGCCAGGCCGCGCACGCCCGATAAAATGTTCCTCTTCGCGGCTGATGCGCATCATCACCGGCGCGTTCAGCTTCTTCGAGAGCAGCGCTGGAATCACCAGCGTCTGCGCTCCCGTAATCTTGCTGCCAAATCCGCCGCCCGTGTACTCGCTCACAAACACGACTTTGTCTTCGCTCATCTGCATCCATCGCGCAATCGCAGGTATGGTTTGAATCGTGCTCTGCGTGCCCGTGTACATGAACAGCTTGCCGTTCTGCCAATACGCCATCGCGGTTCGCGGCTCCAGGCATTGGTGGCTCACATCGGGCGTAAGAAATGTTTCGTCCAGCACCAGCGCCGCATTCCTGAACCCCGCGTCCACGTCGCCATACGACCACGTTTCAGGCGCATGGCCCATCGGCAACCGGCCCTGGTCGTAATCGGCAAAGTCCTCCTTCGTCCATTTCAGCTCCGTCAGCGTCATTTCGCGCGAGCGCGGCTCGAGCGCCCAGACATTGCCGTCAAGGCGCGCATTCGGGCTTCCGGGACGCAGGCTCTCCAGCGGATCGATGGCGAATGGCAGCGGCTCCATTTCGATTTTGATCTTCTCGATCGCTTCCGCGCAGGTCAGCTCGTCCACCGCCGCTACTGCCAGAATCGGCTCGCCCTGGTACATCGGCTCGTCCGCAAGCGCCAGCTCGCCCCACTTATCCGCCTTGATCGTCGTGCCGTTGTCGTTCACATAGTCCGCGTGACCGGGTACCTCCGACGGCGTAAGAATCCCTTTCACTCCCGGCATCGCCAGCGCCTTCCGCGCATCGATGCGCTTCACGCGTGCGTGCGGCATGGGACTCAGCACCAGGCGGCAAAACAGCATTCCCTCGGCGCGAAAATCCTCGGCATACTTCGCGCGGCCTGTAACTTTCGCCACCAGGTCGTTGGTCGAAAAATCTTTGCCGATCAGTTTGTATCCTTCGCCGAACGGCCGCGGCTTCAACTCTTCGGCCTTCATCGCGTCGGTCAATGCTGCATCCGCCATCGCTTAAGCCCTCCTCATCGATCCCGCAGACGATTGCTTCTCCGCGGGAACGCCGGTCCTCATATACTCCGCGCCATTCATCATGGAATCGAGAATCTTGGTGTAGTCCTGGCACCGGCACAGATTCCCCGAAAGCCCCTGCGCCATCTCTTCGCGCGTTGGCTTGGGATTGGTCTTCAAAAATCCCACCGCCGACATGATGAATCCCGACATGCAGAACGCGCACTGAAATCCCTGCGTGTCAACCACCGCCTGCTGCACCGGGTGCAGCTTGCCCTCCGGCGAGGCCAGCCCTTCAATCGTCGTCACCTTGCGCCCGCGAACGGTATGCGTCAGCACCGAACAGCTATACTGCGGCACGTCGTCGATCAGCACCGTGCAGCTTCCACATTCGGCGCGATCGCAGCCCAGCTTGGTTCCCGTCAGCCCCAGCTTGTATCGCAGCGTCCACGCCAGCGTCTCCTGCCGCGTGGCTTCAACACGTCGCGGCTTGCCGTTCACATTCAAAGTGATCAGCCGCTCACCCGCGCCCGTTGCATGACGTCGCGACGGCGCCAGAAAGTGATAGCTCGCCGCTCCTACCGCGGCCCCGCCCGCAATCACTCCCATAATGAATCTGCGCCGTGTTATCGCCCTCGGCGCGCTCTCGTTCGGCTTCAAATCGTCCGCATCCGGCATGGGGAGTTTCTCCACGATTCTCGAGGTGCTTTCCGTGTCTTGATCGAAGTTTGGTCAATGCGACCGGTCTTGAAAGGATACGGGCTTCAGCCCATACATTGAGGCCACGCAAACTAAGTGCGGGCTTTCGTTCCCGTAAGACGCTTTCCTCAAACTGAACCGCTCACCAAATTGATCGATCTTCAAACTTAGGTGGGTCAAAACCCGATGGCTCGGGGAAGAAGGCCTCGTTGCGCTTATAGTATCCCCGAACCCGTAAAATTGTGAAGTCGCCGCCAGCAACTCCGTCTCACCCACAGGCACGCGTCCAAGGCAATGCACCTTTGTCCCTAGCCATTCACAAGCATGGCCAAACTCCGTCCCAAAAAATCGTATTGACTCAAATCGAACTGTCCTGATCCGCCGCCGGCGGCCCTTCAAGCCGCCATCATCTCGCGCCCTTTCGCCTCGGTCCCCATCGCTGCCAGAGCGGCCAGCATCAGCGCCACCACCATCACCGTCACCGCCAGCACCAGCGGATAATTCCCCCACCGCTCCGCGGCCAACGCCTGCGCCTTTCCGTTCCAGCTTGTAATCAACCCGCCAAGCTGATACGCCAGCCCCGGCGCAGTTGCCCGTACCGGCGCAGGCGATAGCTCCGTCAGGTATGCCGGAACGACCCCCCACGCGCCCTGCACCATGAACTGCATCAGCACCGCGCCTGTTCCCAGCGAGATGGCCGAATGCCCGTACGCAAACAGCGGTATCACCGGAATCGAAAGCAGCGCCGCCGTCACAATCGCACGCTTCCGCCCCCACCGTTCGCTCAGCAGACCAAATACAAAGCCTCCCGCAATCGATCCAAACCCGTACAACACGCCAATCAACCCGATCGTCTGCGGCGTCAGTTTCGCCGCCACCGCCAAAAACGTGGGGTACACATCCTGCGTTCCATGCGAGAAGCTCATGAATGCCGTCATCAGCAGCACCAGGAAGAGAAACGTGGGCAGAAAACCCAACAACTGCTTCGGCGCGGGCCCGCGCGCGCGCCCCATTGCTGCTGCCTTTTTGCGATGCTCCGCGCCGGCCAGCCACACAGGCGACTCCGGCACCCGCGCCTGTACATAAAATGCCAGCAGCGCCGGCGTCGAACCCAGGATGAACAACCCCCTCCAGCCGATCCCGGGAACCACAATTCCGTGCCAGTGCACGCCCGCGTACAACAGCGCAAATGCCGCCGAGGCTAGAATCGACCCCGCTGCATAACCCTCCTGCAGAATGCCGCTGTATACGCCGCGGCCTTCCTTCGGCAGCGACTCAAAGGCCAGCGCCGCGCCCACACCCCACTCGCCGCCCATAGCGAACCCGAACAGCGCCCGCAGCACCAGCAGAACATTGAGCGTGGGCGCAAAGGCACAGGCCAGTTCGATGATTGAGAAGCCAAAGATGTTCGCCATCAGCACCGGCCGCCGACCATAGCGGTCAGCCAGCATGCCGAAAACCAGCGCCCCCAGCGGCCGGAACGCCTGCGTCAAGAACACCGCGCCCAGCACCGCCGAGGGCTGCGTTCTGAACTCTCCGGCGATCGCCTTCACGCAAAAAACCAGCAGGAAATAGTCCAGGCTGTCCAGCGTCCAGCCCAGAAATGCCGCCATAAAGACGCGCCGCTGCCCCGCCGTAAGCCGCTTGAAATGTGCTGTCACCGGCATAGCCCGGAGCATAGCAGACCACGCCTTCCGGCAAAGCCCAACCTGTCCTGCAGTTCCCCCTCCACCTCACATCCTGCGTCGGCGGCAATTTATTTGTTGCAACAAGTACCCAGCTTGCGTCATCCTGTTCCTGAGGGCAATGCGCCGGCTGCCGAGATCTGTCGCCCTCAATCGTGGCCCGTTCGCCCCAGGCTTCAACCTTTCATTCCCACATGAATCGCAGGAGACTTCCCGCATGGACCGACTAATTCTCACCGCCGCCGCACTCATCGCCCTCGCCGCGCCCCTTGCCCCCGCACAAACCTCCACCTGGACCGCCGACCCCGCCCACAGCGACGTCAGCTTCAGCATCAGCCACATGAGCGTCTCCACCGTTCGCGGCCACTTCAACGTCACCGCCACCATCAACATGAACGACGCCGACATCGCCAGATCCACCGTCAACGCCACCATCGATGCCTCCAGCATCGACACCGGCGAATCCGGCCGCGACACCGACCTCATCGGCCCGGCATGGTTCGATACCGCCCACTTCAAGACCGCCGCTTTCACCAGCACATCCGTCTCAAAATCCGGCAACCACCTCACCGTCAACGGGAACCTTACTCTCCACGGCGTAACCAAACCCGTGGTTCTTGATGCTGAGGGCCCCACCGGCCCCATTACCGGCATGGATCACAAGCCCCACGCCGGCTTCACCGCAACCACCACCATCAAGCGCTCCGACTTTGGCATCGGCAGCAACTTTCCCGCAGCCATGGTCGGCGACCAAGTTAAACTCGAAATCGACCTCGAAGTCATCCGGCAAAATTGACCATCGTACGCTAACTCGCCAACACGCGCGCAGCGCGGCTAACTCGCTGACAATATGACCAACCTGAAAACCGAGATCGCGCAAGGACCTCCATTTGCCAGTGCCCAAGAAGAGGCCTTGCTCAACATCATGCGCACCGCCGACCTTCTCCACCGCGAGTTCCATCAGCGCGCCCGCGCCTGGGGCATCACTTCCACGCAGTACAACGTCCTGCGCATCCTGCGCGGAGCCCAGCCCCAAGGCCTGCCCTGCGCCGCCATCGGCGACCGCATGATCACCGCCGAGCCCGATATCACCCGCCTGCTCAATCGCCTCAAGACTCTCAAGCTCGTCCGCCAGCGCCGCGACCACCACGACCGCCGCGTCGTCATCACTCACATCTCCGAGGCCGGCCTCGAACTCCTTCGCCAGATGGAACCGGTCATCGACCGTGCCCCTCATGAACTCCTCGGCCACCTCTCCCCATCTGATATCGCCGAGCTCATCCGCCTCCTCGAACTCGCCCGCACCCCGCCCCAGCAATAGCCGCAAATCTCTGTTGTCTCTTCGAACGCGCAAGTCCTTCTCAACTGCGATACCATGATTCGTGGTTCATATTCCATGCATAAACACTATTCGAATTTCTGCACAATTCTTGCGCTCATCTCTGTTCTTGGAATCACCCTCGCAGCCGCCCATGCCGCGGCCCAGAACACCAGCCGCCCCTGGATGAATCCCAAGCTCTCGCCCGAGGAGCGCGCCGATCTCGTCCTCAAGCAGATGACCCTCGATGAAAAGCTGGCCCTCCTGCACGGCAACGGCATGGCCCACGCAAGCAACTGGCAAATGCCTCTCACAAAATTCACCAACGGCGGCGCCGGATACGTTCAGGGAGTCCCGCGCCTCGGCATTCCGCCCCTCATCATCTCCGACGCGGCCTATGGCGTCCGCGACAGCGCCGCCAATGGCCGCTACTCCACAGCCTTGCCCTCCAACCTGGCCGCGGCTTCGAGCTGGGACGTCGATACCGAATGCCGTTACGGCGCGGTGATTGGCCGCGAATTGCGGGAGCAGGGCTTCGACATGACCCTCGGCGGCGGCATGGACCTCAACCGCGACCCGCGCAACGGCCGCACCTTTGAGTACGCCGGTGAAGATCCTCTCCTGGCCGGAACCCTCACCGGAAACATGATGAAATGCGAGCAGGCGCAGCACGTCGTCGGCGATATCAAGCACTACGTGATGAACGACCAGGAGACCGGCCGCAACATCGTCAACGCCATCATCTCCAGGCGGGCCATGCAGGAGTCTGACCTGCTCGCCTTCCATATCGCCATCTCCATCGCCAATCCCGGCGCGGTCATGTGCTCCTACAATCGGGTCAATGGCGATTACGCCTGCGAAAATGCCTACACGCTGAACCAGGTCCTCAAGAAGCAATGGGGCTTCCATGGCTTTGTGCTCTCTGACTGGGGTGGAACCCACAGCACTCAAAAAGCCTCTGCCGCGGGCCTTGATCAGGAACAGCCCATGGCCAACTTCTTCGGTCCGGCTCTCAAGACTGCGGTCGATGCTGGCCAGGTCCCGCTCTCTCAAATTGACGACCACGCCCGCCGCGTCCTTTACGCCGAGTTCGTCTCCGGCCTCGTCGACAACCCGCCGCAAAAAGGCACGGTCGACGTCGAAAAAGGCTTGCATGACGCGCAGGCAGTCGAAGAAAAGAGCATCGTTCTGCTCAAGAACTCCAACGCTATCCTTCCCATCGACCCCGCCAGGATCCACAGCATCGCCGTCATTGGAGCCCATGCCGACGTCGGCATGATCTCAGGTGGAGGATCGGCGCAGGTCGATCCGCCGGGCGGCAACGCCATCATGCCTCCCGGCCAGGGCGCAACGCAATGGCAGGAGCACATCTGGTTTCCCACCTCTCCACTGAAAGCTCTGCAGGCCAAATTGCCCGATACAAAGATCAGTTTCGATCCCGGCACTGACCTCAAATCCGCCGCCAATCTCGCTGCCGGCTCCGATATCGCAATCGTCTTTGCCTCGCAGTGGGAATCGGAAGGCATGGATCTGCCCAGCCTCTCGCTGCCTGACAACCAGGACGCTTTAATCGAACAGGTCGCCGCAGCCAATCCGCATACCATCGTCGTGCTCGAAACCGGCTCCGCCGTCACCATGCCCTGGCTTGGCAACGTTGCCGCCGTGGTTGAGGCCTGGTTCGCTGGAAGTGCCGGCCACAAGGCCCTTGCCAACGTACTCGTCGGCGAGGTCAATCCATCCGGCAAGCTCGCCATCTCCTTCCCCAAAAGCGAGCAGGACCTGCCTCATCCCGTCATCCCTCCGCTTTCATTCCGCGATCGCGGTCAGGGCAGCAATGCAGTGAATGCGGGCGCGCATGCCTCACTCTATTCCGTCACCTACGACGAGGGCCCCGAAGTCGGCTACAAATGGTTTGAGGCGCAGCACAAGCAGCCGCTCTTCGCCTTCGGCTTCGGTCTCTCGTATACAACCTATGCATATTCCGGCTTGGAAGTTGATTCCGCCGAAAAAACAGTGCGCTTTACCGTTACAAACACCGGCCACCGCGCGGGAACTGAGATCGCCGAAGTCTACGCCAGCCTTCCGCAGGGTTCCAATGAACCCTGGCAGCGGCTGGTCGGATGGAAACGCGTCGAACTCGCTCCCGGCGAGTCGCGCAGTGTTTCGGTGACCGTCGACACGCGCCCTTTGCAGACCTTCAACGAAACTAATGAAAGCTGGAGCCTGGCTCCGGGCGCTTACCAAGTTGTCGTCGGACCGTCCTCTGACAATACGCCGCTCACCGCCAGCCTCGCGATTCATTAGGGCATTGCAGGGCTGCAGAAGAACTAGAAAAATGCAACTGTTTGAAAAGGGCACCAGTTCATCTGTGCCGATGCACCGCCTCCCGTAGGGTGGCGAGGAATTTAGTCCCGGACGCAGTCCTGGGTAGGCAACACACACAGAGCCGCGGCACGTTGGGGCGGCGCGAGTCGGCAGACGAAAACGGGGATATCCGTGGACTCTTCGGTGAACAAAAATTTCTATTTGGAACACGCCTTGCGCTATGCGCAGGAACGCTCGGTTGTGGGGCCCCTTTTCTCAATTCTCCGCGCGCTGAATTCTTGCCTTCTGATTGCAGTTCTCGCTGCGATCCCGCTCCGCTCGCAACAACCCACAGCAACTTCAACGGTCCTCAACGGCGTTGTGCGCACGACCGACGGGCAGCCTGTAGCCGGTGCCTCAGTAACCGTATCAACCCTTGTCGCCGGCAAAAAGCCGCTCACCGCAGTCACCGGTGCCGATGGGACCTTCGGCATTGCCGGCGTCTCAGCCGGTCCGCACACCGTTTCCATCCGGCTCCCCGGCCACGCTCCAACATCCCTAGTCACCATCGACGTCACCGCCGCGCCCCTCGCGCTCTCCGTCTCCGATCAGAACGTCCTGTCCGTTGAAACCGCACAGCAGCCCGGCGCAGCGGAAACGCCGAACTCCAACTCCGCCAACCCTTCGAACGGCTCCGGCGGCACCGGCGGCGAAAAACTCTCCAGCCAGGAAGTCAGCCAACTCCCGCTCAACGGGCGCGACTTCAGCACCTTGCTTCTGCTCGCCGCCGGAACCATGACTGACGCGAACGGCGCCACCAACTTCACCCAGCAGTTTGCCGTCAACGGGCAGCGCGGCGTTGAAGCTTCGTTTGCCATGGACGGTGCCGATATCAGCGATCCCGAAATGGGCGGCAGCACCTTCACCAACTTCGACGTTGACGCGATTCAGGAACTGCAATCGAGCTCCGGCTGGATGCCGGCCGACATCGGCCGCGGCGCTTCGGGATTCACCAACATCGTTACCCGCTCCGGCAGCAGCGGCTTTCACGGTTCCTTCTTCGAATTCCTGCGCAACTCGGCCCTCGACGCGCGCAATTTCTTCGACCATCCCTCCATCGCCGACCCCGGCCGCATTCCTCCCTTCCGCAGAAATGAGTTTGGATTCACCAACGGCGGTCCCGTTGTTCTGCCGCACATCTACGACGGTCGCGGCCGCACCTTCTACTTCGGCCAGTATCAGGGTTTTCGCCAGGTGCTCGGCACCACCCAGGTGCTCGCCGTGCCCACCCTGGCCGAGCGCTCCGGCCAGGACGCCGTCACTTATCCCGACGGCAGCACTGACACGCTCACCGTGCCCGTCAACCCCGCCATCGCCGCCATCCTCGCCCGCTATCCCCAGCCCAACATCCCCACCGGCGCATTCGGCCCGCGTACCTATGCCGCGCCCTCCAACGTCGACACCAACGCCGACCAGTTCTCGATTCGAATCGATCAGAAACTGGGCGCCAAAGGCCAGTTCCTCGGCCGCTTCAATTACGACAATTTCACCGGTCCCACCACCAACCCCGACCAGACGCTGCTCGATCCCAGCTTCGCCGTTCAGTACGTCGACCGGCAGCGCAATGTGCTCTTTACTTACTCGCGCACCGTGTCGCCGCGCTTTCTCTGGTCGTCATCGCTCAGCATCACGCGCACCACACCCTCGTTTCCAACGCCCGACCACACTGATCCGGCTCTCAAGTTCAACAACGCTCTCTACGAGCCCTGGAACGCCGCGGCAGGCTCCGTGATGTCGGCCTTCGGCAACCTTTTCCACGGGCAGCTCAACTTCGCCTGGACCCAGGGACCGCACGCAGTCAAGTGGGGCGCTGAAGTTCGCCTCAATCGTGACACCACCTACTTCGGCATCAGCCCCAACGGCGAATACGACTTTGGCGGCGGCACCGTGTACTCGCCGGTCTTCATCTCCTCGGCAAGCGGGCAGCACAACGTGCAGCCGGGAGATCCCTTGCCCGACACGCTCACCAGCCTGCTCCTCGGCTACCCTTACGGCTACGCCATCGCCGTCGCGCCGCCCTACATGTCGAACGGCGCGCACATCGGTCCCGCGGCCATCAACCGCAACGACGTGAATGCCTACCTCGAAGACAACTGGAAGATCAATCAGCGCTGGACGCTCAATTACGGCCTTCGCTACGAGCTCTACACTCCCATTTCCGAGCGCGCCCACCGCACCTCGAGCTTCAAGGATCCCTTTCCGCCTCCGGGAACGCCGCAGGAGTATCTCGTCAATCCCCAGCCCGGTTACCAGATGGGCTGGAACGGCTGGGGACCCCGCGTGCAGTTGAGCTGGAGCGCGCCTCACTCCGTCCAGGTCCATGCCGGCGGCGCCATCACAATTATTCCGCCCAACATCTGGCAGGATAACTTCCTCACCGGTTCAACCCCCTTCGCCGTCTATCCCCGCATCAACGCGGCGCCAAACGGCGAGATCGCCTACGGCTTTCAGATTACCCCCGATGAGTTGCCCCAGGTCTACACCCCGCAGGGCGTGTCCTTCCTGGCCAGCGGCGACACCAAAAAAATCCCCGCCAACACCGTGATGGACGTGAATCGCTATCAGAACGATCTGGCCGCGCTCTCGCCCAATCATCAGCTCTCGTTGCTGAATCTCAGCGCCGTCGACCCTCACTTCGGCGACGCCTACCTTGACACCTGGACTCTGGGCCTCGAGCGCTCCTTCGCCGGCCTCACCGCCGATGCCGCGTATGTCGGAACAGCGGCGTCACGCCTGCCCATGGCTTCTTACCCCAACGCCTATCCGGGCGCCGACCCGCAATTTGCGCAATATACAAACTTCTCCAGCAGCGGAGCGGTCGCCGGCGGCTTTGGTTTTGAGTCGGTCATCAGTCGCATGGCCCATTCCTCTTATCACGCACTGCAAACCTCGCTCGCCGGACAAATCCCCCACAACGGTCCGGGAATCCAGGCTGGCTATACCTGGGGAAAATCCCTCGACAACGTCAGTGGCGTGATCGGCGGAACCGGCTCGACCGGTGCGGTCAGTGTGCTCGCCCCGCAAAACCCCCTCGACACCCATCGCGAGAAAGGTCCGTCGAGCTTCGACGTAACCCACGCCTTCACAGTGAGCGCAGCGCAAGATCTACATCTGCAGGATCTCGGCTCGCAGCCGGCCCCCGCCAGGCTGTTCACCGCCGGCTGGGAACTGCTCTCCATCTCCACCATCACCAGCGGCTCGCCCTTCACCGTCTACTCCGGCATTCAGCAAACCGGCGCGGGCACCCTGGGTGCCGATCGCCCCGACCAGATCGGCGTCCCGGGCCTTTCCACCGCCCACAGCTCCACGCGCAGCCGCGACGACTACTTCGGCCTCGGCGCCAACAACGCCAGCTTCTTCTCTATACCTATTAACATTGCCGGCGGCACCGGTCCCAACTCCGGCCGCTTCGGAACCCTCGGCCGCAACACCTTTCGCGGCCCCGCCTACTACGACTTCGACTTCGCCCTCATCAAGACCACGCCTATCTCTCACCGCGCCAGCGGCCTCGAGCGCGCCGACCTCCAGTTCCGCGGCGAGTTCTTCAATGTCTTCAACATCGTCAACATGGGTCTGCCCGCCAACACCATCGAGGGCTCCGGCTTCGGCCTCATCAGCAAAACCGCCGGCACCTCCCGCCAAATCCAGTTCTCCCTCAAGCTCATCTA
>DATJSB010000016.1:0-3876 GCA_035504315.1 Occallatibacter sp. | reverse complement strand
GGCGGTGGTTGCCACCTGAGCGAGCGGCAGATGGGGATAGCAATCCAGATCCAGCCGCGGCGGCCGCCGTTCGATGCGACAAAGCAACAGATGCTTGAGGGTGTCGAAGGATATCGCGCCGAGATGCAACGCCTGCCGCACAGCGTAAGTGACCTCTGCCAGCGGGAATGTTTCGAGCGGGCGCAATACTTGCACGAACTCTCGTTTGCCGCGCTTGGAAAGACGTGCTTCGAGCAACCGGCGTAACTCCCAGAACTCTTTCGGCACCTGCCAGCTGGCGAGCGGAGCTGCCTGATCGAGCGCGTTCGGCTTCTGTTCCAGCAGCGCCAGGTAATGCAGCGGATCGAAGAGCATGTCCTCGCGTTCGTAACTTCGGACATGCCGTGCAATCACTTCGCTGCCGGCGCAGATCATCACTTCATGCACATAGCCTTTGATCAACACCTCGCGATGACCATAGGCCGTCGGCACCGAGTAATCGTTGTTGCGATAGCGGACCAGCGACAGCGAGGTCACTCGCGTGGTGCGCTTCTCGCAGGGTTCATAGGGAACGGCCGGCAAGGGCAGCAAGGCTTCCGCGTCTTTGCAAAAGCGTTCGCCAATCGTCTGCTCGTGTCCGCGCAGCCGCCGCTCGCGCCGCTTCCGGCATTGCTCCACGAGCTGCGCATTCAACTCCTGCCAGTTGGCGCAGCGTGGAACCGGCACCAGAAAGTTGCGCCGCGCATAACCCACCAGCCCTTCTACCTTGCCTTTGTCGTTTCCTTTGCCCGGCCGGCCGAATCGCTCTCCCAACAAGTAGTGGCTCTGCAGTTCGATGAACGCTCGGGTTCGCTTGCGTGTGCCGTCTCCCAGAATCTGAGCTACCGCCAGTTTCGTGTTGTCGTACAGAATCGTCTGCGGCACTCCACCGAAGTAACTGAACGAAGTCCGCTTGCGCGTGTCCGGGCGGATGCGCCAGCGGCACGAACATCTCCCGCCGGCACAGCTTCCGCTGCCGCACGTAATCTTTCACGATCGTGTAGCCGCCCGGGAAGGCGTACTCTTCCCGCCATCGCTCGAAGATCCGCTTGGCGCTGTGCCGCTGCTTGGCCGGCCGCGTTTTATCCTCTTCCAGAATCTGATCGATGATCCCCGATCCAAGCCCCCAGCTTCGGTCGCCGGACCGGCTGCTGCCGGCTATAGCCCGGCGGAATCGAATACCGCAGCATCTTGCGGACGGTCTCGCGCGAGACCCCAAACTCTCGCGCTGCTGCCCGCTCGCTCAGTCCATCGATCTGTACTGCTCGTCGCACCCGCGCATACAGCTCCACCGTGTACACCTCTCCGGTGTGTCACAAACACAACCTGATTGAAATGTTTGGGAGTCGTTCCGAGGCTGGTCTACTTTTTCAACCGCCACAAACCGCCGCTCACGCGGCGCTTTGTGGTCCATTATTGCTCCGCCGTTTAGAGGCCAGTGAAGACGCAGGCGGCAGCGTCCACCTACCTTTGTCGGTCTTCGGCTCAATCCGCGGGCGTTCGCGCGTGTTGAAAATGCTCGACATGGTTCTACAGCCGTTGGGGGACGCCCATGAACAAGGCCTTCAGTCCTTCCGTCATCGTGGGGTGCGCAAACATGGTGTCTCGCAAAATTGTGTATGGCAGTCCTGCCAGCATCGCGAGTTGCACCGTACTCATGAGTTCGCCTGCCTCGGGCCCAAAGGCCGTGAACCCGAGAATCCGGTCACTCTGTGCGTCTATGAGCGTCTTCATGAACCCGCGTTTCTCAGAAATGGTCCAGGGCCTCCAGCCGGAGGCGACCGGCACAGATGCAACCCGACAGGCAACACCTCTTTCCCGCGCCTCCGACTCGTTGAGGCCGACACGCGCCAGCTCCGGATCGATGAAGACGCAGTACGGAACCAGCCGGTCCCGCGTGCTGCGCCGGCGTCCGTTCAGGTTTTCATGGATGACGCCGAAGTCGTCCTCCGATACGTGCGTAAAGTATGGGCTGCCCGCGCAGTCTCCCATCGCCCACACGTTGGGCGCGGTTGTTTCCAGGCGATCGTTCACTCGGATGTGTCCCGTTTCCGTGACCGCGACGCCCGCTTTCTCAAGTCCGACGCCCGTGGTGTTGGGAGTGCGTCCCAGCGCCACGAGGATGTCGGTCCCCTCCACAGTTCGTGCTTCATTCCCGCTTTGGAGCTGAAGACTTGCGTGCTCGCCCGAAATGCCATTGACTCGGAGGACGTGAGTTCTCAGCAGTACGTCGATGCCCTCGTCGCGGAACAGCTCCAGAATCGCCTCGGCAACGTCGGCATCTTCCCTGGAGGCAAGTTGCGAGCCGCGTTCGATCAGCGTAACGCGGCTTCCCAGTCTGCGAAGAGCCTGGGCCATTTCCAGGCCGACATAGCCGCCTCCCAGGACGATCAAGTGCTCGGGACGCCGCTGCAGGTCCAGCGCCTCGATATGTGTCATTGGCCTCGATTCCCGCAGACCGGGCGTGTCGGGTATTGTCGCGCGGCTTCCGAGGTTCAGGAAAACGCGCTCGGCTGTGAGCGTACGTTCGCCTCCATCGCGCAAGACGACGCGAAGGGTGCGAGGGGCGACGAATGCGCCCTCGCCGAGGATGAGCTCATCACCCCGATGTTGGTCCAGGGCTACATGAAATTTGTCCAGATGAACCTGGATAATACCTTCAACCATTTCGCGCTTGCGCGCGTACACTCCAGCCATGTCGATCGAGATCGGCCCGGTTTCGATCCCGAACTCCCGCTGCCTCCCAACGAGCGAGGCGACCTTGGCGGAATAAATAACATTCTTGCTCGGCAGGCAGGCAATGTTCGGGCACGATCCGCCGATATACTTCCGCTCGACCACGGCGGTTCGCCTTCCTTCTTCGGCCATCGTCCAGGCCATCAATTTGCCAGCCGTGCCGGCGCCCAGCACGAGGACGTCGTATTTTTCGGCTGCATTCATGTGATTCATCTCCTTAGGCGGGTGGCTCTCGCGGTGACTGGCTATGCAGCGAGGAACAGGTTGATGCGAGCGGCGGTCTCGTCGGGGTTCTCTTACGGGAAGAAGTGGCCGCCTTGCATCGCCTCTTCGTGGGCGCCCGGACCCTTTGACGCCAGATGCCCAGCGGACCGCCAGGCCGATGTATTCCATCAAATGCGTGAAGCGCCAAGCCGAGCACTTGCGCCCACTGTAGCCCGACGCCAATCTGGAATCGAGTCCCCAGACGGCCAATGCATACGTTCCAGTTCCTCAATCCAGTCCAGCGCCGATTGGCGCGCCTGCTCAGCGCCGAATAACTGATCTACCGCGCACATGAAGGCCGATAGCTCTTTTTCAGCCAGGATGAGAAAGCTACTAGCGAGTTCAATGCAGCGGTTGGTTTCCGCAACCATTGGCATTTTCCGCTTTTCAAGCATGACAACTTTTGGGCCAACCCATGCGCTTTGGGTCATATCCTCTTACTCCGCTATAGGTGATTTCGCTTAACTCTAGTTGCGCAGTGATCTGAAGCCGCGCGAACTTCTTTTGAAAAGAGCTTCGGCTGTTCCCCGGCCGTATAGTGTCCGCCTTCCAGGCCCAACAACGAGCTCGCCTTGAGAAAGCAACGGCGCGATCTGTCGTCTGGTTCTTTCATTGGGCTGCCCTTTCGAGTTATGGTTTTTGGGGCCGAGTGGTCATCGTGTCGTCACCACACGATATGGAGCTGATCTGATACCCGCCCTTCAGAAATGCGCCGGATTTGCCTCATTCTTCGGGTCCCACCCCTTCATTTCATTGAGTTCCTCGGGCGTGATCTGAGGCAAGTGCCGGATGAACAAAACCAGGCGCCAGGTTTGCGGGACAGTGTGCGTTCCGTGGAACGCGGGCATGCCGCTCAAA
>DATJSB010000015.1:0-54353 GCA_035504315.1 Occallatibacter sp. | reverse complement strand
CATTTTCGAATCTGAGTATGCTCTGGTTCTCTCTGTGTTTGATCACTAAGGAACCTCTGAAGAACTCCGCAATCCACAACTGAAGCGGGTAGTGTGGAGTGAGGAGATCGATCACGCATGCGGCAGATGACGTTGGCCCAGCAGGCAGAGTTTCAACGCTACTCGAAGAAGACCCGGCGGGAGCAGTTTCTTGAAGAGATGAATGTCGTGATGCCCTGGGCCGAGTTACTGGCGCTGGTTTCGCCGTACTACTCAAAAGGTGAAACCGGCCGCAAGCCGGTGGGGCTGGAGATCATGCTGCGCGTCTATTTTTTGCAGCAGTGGTTCGCGCTCTCGGACCCGGCTGTCGAAGACGCGCTGTACGAATCGTCGGTGCTGCGGCGCTTTGCCGGCATCGATCTGGGCCGCGCGCCGGCGCCCGATGAAACGACAATCCTCAACTTCCGCCATCTGCCGGAAGAGCACGATCTGGGCGGCCAGATGCTGGATGCGGTGAATCTGTATCTGGCCAGCCGCGGCATCCGCATCACCACCGGAACCATCGTCGATGCGACGATCGTCCACGCGCCTTCGTCGACCAAGAACGAGAACAAGGAACGTGATCCGGAGATGCACCAGACGCGCAAAGGCCGGCAGTGGTACTTCGGAGCCAAGGCGCACATCGGCGTCGATTCCCGGGAAGGTGTTGTGCATTCGGTGTGCACCAGCGCGGCCAGCGTTTCCGATGTTCACATGCTGCCGGATCTTTTGCACGGCGGCGAGAAGAAAGTGATGGGCGATGGAGGTTATCAGGGCCAGGGCGACATCATTCGCCAAGTCGCGCCCAATGCGCAGGACATGACCTGCCGCCGGACCAAGTACAGGGATGGCGTGGACGAGGAGCAGAAACGCAAGAACCGGACCAAGGCGCGGGTGCGGGCCAAAGTCGAGTGGCCTTTCCGCGTGTTGAAGCGCGTCTTCGGATTTACGAAAGTGCGCTACCGCGGATTGAAGAAGAACCACGAATGGCTGTGCGCGGCCTTCGCCACGATCAACATCTATCAGCACCGGCGCAGGCTGGCGAAGATCAATTTACAGATGGCCACGCAAGGGGAGTAGTGTGCCTGCCGGAGGCCGAGTGAACCTCCGGCGGGCAAAAAGAGCATGCCGAATAGCCGCACAATCTGCTGATTCTGAGCCGACCACTCCATAAAACAGTCGGGCAGCTTCATAACTCGGCGATTTTCAGAGGTTCCTTAGAACACTTCCGTGACTAAATACTCATGCATCCATTTTGCGGCATTGCGTCCGGCGCCCATAGCCAGTATTACCGTGGCTCCGCCGGTAACAATATCGCCGCCGGCGAAAACTCCTCGCTTCGAAGTCTTTTGCGTCTCCGGGTCGGCCACAATGTATTGCCATTTGTTAGTGGCGAGATCTGGAGTTGTTGACTGGATGAGGGGATTCGCGGTCGTTCCTAAAGCAACGACAGCAAGTCGAACCGGGATCTCGAATTGCGAGCCTGCGATGGGCACGGGGCGGCGCCTGCCCGATGCGTCGGGCTCGCCCAACTCCATCCGCACACAAATCATACTCTTCAACCAACCCTTTTCGTCGCCGTCGAACCCCACCGGATTGACAAGAAACTGGAAGTTGATACCCTCGGCCCTGGCATGCGCCACTTCTTCTTTTCGGGCCGGCATCTCGGCTTCGGTGCGGCGGTAAACAATGGATGCCGACCGCGCGCCCAGCCTCAGCGCAGTGCGTACGGAATCAAGGGCCGTGTTGCCTCCACCTATGACAACGACATTTTTGTCGCGGCAGTCGTAGACGGGCTCATCGTAGTCTGGGAACCTGTAAGCACGCATCAGGTTCACGCGCGTGAGGAATTCATTTGACGAATACACACCATTGAGGTGTTCGCCGGGGATGTTGAGAAACTGCGGCAAGCCGGCACCGGTGGCGACAAACACAGCGTCGTAGCCTTCTTTCTGCATCAACTCATCGATGGTCACGGTCTTTCCGACCACCACATCGCATTCAAACTCAACGCCCATGCTTCGCAGGTTATTCACCTCCTGGCGCACGATGGCTTTCGGCAAGCGGAATTCAGGTATGCCATAGACGAGCACGCCGCCAACCTCGTGCAGCGCCTCAAAAACTCTGACGCGATGCCCTTTTTGGATCAGGTCGCCAGCGCAACTGAGACCTGCCGGACCGCTGCCGACAATGGCGACGTTCTTTCCAGTTGTCGGCGCTATTGGCGGGATACCGACCTTCCCGGTCGATTCCTCGTAGTCCGCAACAAATCGCTCTAGGTAGCCGATGGCCAGCGATGCGCCCTTCTTTGACAACTTACAACTTCCTTCGCACTGATCCTCCTGCGGGCACACGCGCCCCGTCACCGCGGGAAGCGAGTTGTCTTCGCGGATCTTGGCGGCTGCTCCGATGTAGTCCTTTGCCAGGATCAGGTCGAGGAATTCCTTCACTTTGACGCCCACGGGGCAACCGTCCACACACGAGGGCTTGGCGCAGGCCAAACAGCGTTGAGCTTCGAGCTGCGCTGCGTGGTCAGGAAGGCCGATGTTCACTTCCTGAAAGTTATGACTGCGCACTACAGCATCCTGCTCGGGCATGTTCTGGCGCGAAATCTTGATGCGCTCGCGATTGGGAAGTGGATTATGCGGCATGGACAGGTTCCTCTTTATCGGCGGGCATCAGCGAGGCGAGTTGGTATGGCTCGGCATCGGGATTGCCACGGAGGCTGCGAATCAGTTCCAGGTCTTCTTCGGGATGTGCGAGGAATTTATCGAGGGCGCGCTTTTCATCCATGCGGTACATGCTGTTGCGCTGGGCGAGTACCTGAAAGTTGACTTCAGCGGCATCGAATTCAGGTCCATCAACGCAGGCGAAGCGGCTCTTATCCCCTACCAGCACACGGCAGCCGCCGCACATGCCGGTGCCATCTACCATGATCGAATTCAAGCTGACAATGGTTTTGATGTTGAGGGGCCTGGTGATATCTGCAACGGCCCGCATCATGGGCACCGGGCCGATGGCCAGAACAAAATCAATCCGACGGCTGCTGTCGATCAGTTCCTGGAGTTTGCGGGTCACCAACCCCTGTTCGCCATAGCTCCCGTCGTCGGTCATCACAAAGGTTTCATTGCTTACTGCGCGCAACTCGTTTTCGAGAATCAGCAAGCCCTTGTTGCGCGAGCCGGTAATGCCGATCACGTAATTCCCGGCCTGCTTCAGGGCGCGCGCGGTGGGCAGAGCAACGGCGGTGCCGACGCTGCCACCGATCACCACCGCGGTGCCGTAGTTGCGAATCTCCGACGGTTTACCGAGCGGGCCAACCACATCCAGGATGAAATCACCCGCCTCCAGCATGTTAATCAGGTAAGTAGTCTTTCCGATTGCCTGCACAACCAGGGTGATACTGCCCGCTTCGGAGTTGGAACCCTCGATCGTCAACGGAATGCGTTCGCCTTGCTCGTGCAGCCGCACGATCACAAACTGGCCGGGCCGTTGTTTGATTGCGATGCGCGGCGCTTCAATTTCGATGAGTTTGATGTTGTGGCCTAAGACTGTGCTTTGAAGGACGCGAAACATAGAAATCAACTCACTTCCTGGGGCAGCACGGTTGCCCGGCATGGTTGAGGGTGTAGACAATAAATCGCAGGCCATCTCCAGCTTCGAGGGAGAAACTGTCGCTTTGGCTCTCGATTACATCGAGTGACAATTCGGCGTAGGCCAGCAATGGCGCGAGGGGCGGCCCGGCATAAAACGGCACGCCCTCAACATTACCGAGCATCACATCGCTGGATCCAAGGCGAAAGTCGCCCTGCCTTAAACAAGTGGGCGCCGTGCCGTCGCAACAACCGCTCGAAAGATGTAAGAGGAGGGGCCCGTGAAGTTCTTGAAGCCGCCGGATCAGGCGGGCAGCGGCTTCAGAAGCTCTCACATTGTCTGACAAAGGTTTCTCCCGATTCAAGATTCCTGGGTTGAATGCGCCCGACCGGCATGGCACCTGCTGTGCAACAGCCGGAACACTCCAATCCGAAGGATAATTATGCGTGCAAACCAAGTTTCCGACCGAATGAATCGGCCTTCTGACTTCGGCGGTTTCCCACCCTTTCGCCAGACAAAAGCGAAAGGATGGGGCACGGAATTGGAACAAAATCAAGCAGCCAGCGACCTAGAATCCGTAGGTCAGCTGCACGCCAGCTTGGTGCCTGGCTTTAAGATTCACGCCGGGTGCAATCTCTCCAGCGACCTGTGCAATGCCGAAGTCGATATTCAGTTTGTGCTTCGGGCTGGGCAGAACACGGGCGCAGTACGTCAGCGTCGTGGGAATGTTAAGCGGCAGTACATCCGTTTCGGTATATCCCAACGGGTGATGCGGTTGTTGCGCGTACTCCGAACCGAAGATTATGGTGCTCTTGGCTGGACCCTTGAACACAAATGCGATGGCGCCGAAACTGCGGGCTTCCCAATCGGGAGCATTTCCGCCCATTCCCCAGAGTTCGGCGTTGGTGCCGCGCACGCCAAGATTGAGGACGATCGGAACGGGTTTGACGGGAACAACTTTGGTGCCGACGAGGTAGAAGTCACCGTTGTTCTTTCCCGACGCGAAGGGATTCATGCCTGTCCCCGTGGACGCCGGCTCATAGTCGCCGACGTTGCGGACATCTGTGCGGGCCAGGAAGCCTGTGGAGATGGCCGGAACCCATTTTGTCTTTTGGTAGTTTTCCGGCACCAAATTGACTTTGCCATTGAAAGTTTCAAAACCGTTCTGCCACAGTGGGCTCAAGCTCGGGTCGCCGCCAAATACGTGGTACTCGTGCGTATAGCCCAGTTCGAACCGTTTTCCGATTCCGAGTTCAATCGAAGCCTCGTGAAAATCGCCAATCACCGGGCCAGCGTCAAAGAAATGATAGGCGGCCACGGCATGGAGCTTCTGCCCCTCAGCCGAAGCAGTGTACGCCATCGGTGTCACAAAGACGCCCGTTTCACCTTCCCATCCAAGCGCCTGGGCGTTGGCGGGGGTGCAGTAAAACGCCGTAGCCAAAACGATCAGCGTCAGACCACATGGGAAAAGGACGATCCTCAAAATTCCTCCCCTCTTTTTCATTGCAACTGCCTCCTTTTTGAATTGAATTGGCGCAGGAAGTCCGCAGGACCGGCATCGCTGCCTGTCCTGCGGCATCATTGCGTGGTTTAGAAGAAGCCCAGCGCCTTCGGGCTGTAGCTGACCAGCAGGTTCTTGGTCTGTTGATAGTGGTCGAGGATCATCTTGTGGGTCTCGCGGCCGTATCCCGACTGTTTGTAGCCGCCGAACGCCGCGCCCGCAGGATAGAGGTGATAGCAATTCGTCCACACTCGGCCGGCATGGATTTCACGTCCCACCCGGTAGGTGTTGGTGCCGTTGCGCGACCAAACGCCCGCTCCAAGACCGTAGACCGTGTCGTTGCCGATCTCGATGGCGTCGTCAATGTCTTTGAACTTCGTCACCGAGAGCACCGGGCCAAAGATCTCTTCCTGGAAGACGCGCATTCTGTTGTGTCCAACAAAGACGGTCGGCTTGACGTAGTACCCCTTCTCGAATTCGCCGCCTAGATGGGCCTGTTCTCCACCCGTCATGCATTTGGCGCCTTCTCCCTTGCCAATCTTGATGTACTCAAGAATCTTCTCGAGCTGATCGTGCGAGGCTTGAGCGCCCATCTGGGTAGCGGGATCTAGAGGGTTGCCGACCTTGATTTTGGCTACGCGAGTCACTGCCTTCTCCAGGAACTTGTCGAAGATTGACTCCTGAATGAGCGCGCGCGAGGGACAGGTGCAAACCTCGCCCTTGTTGAATGCGAAGAGCGCAAAGCCTTCCAGCGCCTTGTCGAAGAAATCGTCGTCCTGGTCCATGACGTCGGCGAAAAAGATATTCGGGCTCTTGCCGCCGAGCTCGAGTGTCTGCGGAATGATCGGCTCGGATGCATATTGCATGATCAGGCGGCCGGTGGTGGTTTCGCCGGTGAATGCGATCTTGGCAATGCGCGGGTTCGAGGCCAGCGCTTTACCGATCTCGCCTCCGGGTCCGGTTACGACGTTCAAAACGCCTGGGGGAACGATGTCTCCAACCAGATCGGCGAACACCAGCAGACTAAGTGGAGTATTCGAAGCCGGCTTGATGACGACGCAGTTTCCCGCGCCAATTGCAGGCGCCAGCTTCCAGGCTGCCATCAGCAGTGGAAAGTTCCAGGGAATGATCTGTCCAACCACACCGAGCGGCTCCTTGAAGTGATAGGCGACGGTATCGTTGTCGAGCTCGCCCAGCGCGCCCTCTTCCGCCCGCACACAGGCAGCAAAATAGCGGAAATGGTCGATGGAGAGGGGAACGTCGGCGGCGCGGGTCTCGCGAATCGGCTTGCCGTTGTCAATGGTTTCGGCAAGAGCAAGAATCTCGAGGTTTTCTGCCATCTTGTCGGCAATTCTCAGTAGTATTTCAGCGCGTACGGCTGGCGAAGTATGTCCCCACGCATTTTTTGCGGCGTGTGCGGCATCGAGGGCCTTCTCAACATCCTCCGGTGTCGATTTCGCAATCTCGGCAATTGGCTCGCCGTTGATCGGGCTGTAGTCGGTGAAGTATTTCCCTTTGATCGGTGCAATCCAGTGCCCGCCAATGAAGTTTTCGAACTTCCGGCGAGCGCAGACTTTGTGAATTGTGTCGAGGGCATGGTGAACCGTGAGTTCAGATACGACAGTTGCTACTGACATGACAAATATCTCCTTTGCGCGAACATCGGCGAAGATCGTGATGAATCTTGCAGCCAAGCGCCAAATGAGCCTCGGAGTTACATTCGCTCAGGCTGCCGGGGTTGAGTGAGCGGAGAAATCATCGCTCCCCAACCGGCCCAGATCATGCATGCATGGGGCCAAATCTCCGGGTCAGGACGATTTCCATCGGCCACAATTCTGTTGACTGATTTAAAAGGCTTAAGCGCGGAAGGGGCCGAGGGGACCCGAGGGATCGGAGAACAGGGATGTTCCATTGCGAGACATCGCAGGTGGTCCGATTTGGAACATGTACCGTATATGACGAAAGGTATGTGCCGGCAAGATCCCTACCGGGTGGGGGAGGAATTGAGCGGAGATCTGGGAATTGCTATCCCATATTTCTTCAATTTGCGATACAGCGTGTTCCGTCCGATGCCGAGCTTGCGCGCTGTTTGCCGCACATTCCAATTCGATGATTGGAGTGCCTGAGCGATGGACTGACGCTCGGTGTCCTTAAGAGGCAACGCGTCAGCCATTATGGTGGCGGCCAGCGCAAGCGGCTTGCCGGGAAAGTCGAACAGGTCGGCGGTGAGGCTGCAATTGTCCCCGGCGCGAATGATGGCCCGTTCAATCGCGTTCTCCAATTCGCGCACGTTTCCCGGCCAATGATATAACTTTGCTTTATCAAGGAATTCGGCGGAGATCGGTATGGACTTGCGGTTGAATCTCGATGCAATTCTCTCGGCCAGATGCATTACGAGCGGCGGAATGTCTTCTGTCCGCTCCCGCAGCGGTGGAATGCGAATCTCCAGCACATTCAAACGGTAATAGAGATCGAACCGGAAGTCTCCACGTTCGGCCGCGGCACGAAGGTCCTTGTGTGTGGCTGCAATGATGCGAACATCTACGTCCGATTCACGAGCCGAGCCTATGCGCAAAACCTTTCGTTCTTGAATTACGCGCAGCAACCTCATTTGAACGGCCAATGACATGTCGCCAATCTCGTCGAGAAAGATCGTTCCCCCGTCCGCAATTTGGAACTTGCCCGCCTGTCCTCCTCGCCTGGCTCCGGTAAAGCTACCTTCTTCGTAACCGAACAGTTCACTCTCAATGAGGTTCTCAGGCAGGGCAGCACAGTTGATGGCGACGAAGGGCCTGTTGTGCCGCGGGCTGGCGCTATGAATCGCCTGCGCGAATAATTCTTTGCCCGTTCCTGTTTCCCCGCTGATGAGCACAGTGAACGGGCTGGCCGCAGCCATGCGGGCCCACTCTTTCAATGCCACGATGGCCGGACTTGTCCCCACGACGTCATCGAACGTATAAGAATTCGCGTGCGCCGCGGGAAAATGGCCTGCTGCCTGACGCTGATGTTCACGAAAGACGGCCACTGCACCGATCACGCCGCCCTCCTCGTCCCGCAACATGGCGGATGATCCGGAGATCGATCGCCCCTTGTTTTCAATGACGATTTCGCGATTTTCGCAGTGCATACCTTCTTTGAGTACGGGCAGGATCATGGAGGCCGCATTGCGGATCAGGCTGACATGCCTGCCACGGACCAGGTTGCGATCAACGCCGAAGATCCCAGCTCCTTTGGCGTTGATCTCCGTAACCAGACCTCGAGTGTCAACCGAGATGAGCCCGTCTGACATGTGCTCAAGGAGAATGTTGGAATAACGGTATGCGTTGTATAGCTGGTGCGTCGCTTTCTGCAGGCGAAGATGGTTCTCAATGGCATTGGCAGCCGCTACCACCATTCCCAATGTATGCGGATTGGCGACATGGTAGTCTCCGCTCATGTCGAGTACACCGAGCATTTCACCGTCGGTATCGAAGATGGGACAGGCCGAGCACGTAAGAAACTGATTGGCCTGGCAGTAGTGCTCCCACGCGTAGACTTGCACCGGCCTGCGTTCCACGATGGCAGTGCCGATGGCATTGGTGCCCTTGATCGGTTCACTCCAGTCGCCGCCCTGGCACAGTTGCACCCTCTGCGTTTTTTCAAGCACGTCCTTATCGCCCAGGACTTCCAGCAAAACTCCCGCTTCGTCGGTGAGAATGACCTGGAATCCCGAGCCGCGGACAAAGGCATAGAGATTGTCCATGAACGGGCGCGCCAAGTTCACCAGATTTTGTTTTCGGGATAAGTAATCCTTGAATTCTACGCGATTGACCGCAGCTTGCGGTTCCAGGAATGGATTGAGATTCAGATTGCGGCAACGCTGCCAGGAACTCGCCACTTCCGGCCTGACCAGTTGAATATCGAGGCGATCTTCATCGACATACTGACGCCAGGCCCTTTGAGCGTCGATCTGACCGGCGGATGACATAGTTTCGACCTTCCGGAGATCCCGCCGTCTCACGCAGCCTTGGTTTTTCCGGCGATTCTATCCGAGGTATTCTCGTCGAAGGCGTGAGTATCTGGCAAATGTTTGAATCACTTTCATTGGTGATATAGATCACAAGTGAAGTCGGGACGATCACTGGATTTTCAAGCGGCGACAACAACGATATGTCGAGCGTCTTCGCTCCGTTCCTTGTTGAAGTCACCCTAATACGAAGTGGGAGTTCCCCCGGCTCTCCTAAGGAACAACTCTCATGGGGACGAGTTGGAAGCTGAGTTCCCGTGCTTGGGCATGGAGTCTTGCTGATTTCTGCAGTTGTCTGCGCTGTTCTTGCTGTTGAAACACCGTTGCATCGTATTGCCCTCGCTTTACATCATGTCTGCGTTGGTGCCGCACACTGATGGCTTGTCACCGCCAGTGCTATAAATTGCTGCGGTTCTCCGCGCGCATTCGGGCTTAAAGCCGTGTTTGTCCCAGCCGAACGGATACAGGCGCGCATCGAACTGCTCTTGAAATGCTCGCAGGTACCAGCGCCTGTTTCGACCCGGAGCCCAGCTTTGTGCGAGGTGAGCATGCCAGTGTTGGTCGGAAACGACCTGTTCACTGCGATTGCCGGACCATTCGAGATTGAGCTGGAATAGAAGTCCGGGCTTGCCCATCACCCATGTTCCATCTCCCTGGCCGTAATAAAGCACGCTGACGCCAATTACATTTTCTCCACTGTGCAAATAAGGTTTAATCAGCATTTCTCGCCAACGGCGCGAAGGGCATATCCCCACCCCCCCATATCCGATACCCCCGCCCCCTGCCAAAAGTCTCAAAATCTATTGTTTTCATTGAGATAGAGGGTAGACTTGGCGGCTAGGTCTATTGTTTTCATGCGGTTAGGATCTGGTGGTCTGCCGAACTTCGGCCCCAAGAATCGCTGTCTGCATTCAGAATAGAACGGGCGGGGGAATAAAACGGCAAAAGGAGAGGCAATTTAAGTCATTTTGAATAAGAGCGATAGAGGAGGAATCCGGCAGCCTGGCGGTTGACCGCGAGTATATTTATAGAGCGGCATGTGTGAAATGCGGGCTAAGGTCGAGCGGGTCAGCTTCGGGCTAGCGGGGATCAAATGGCGCCGGTCCCCATTGCACTCTTGATCCGTTGACAGTGAGCTTGTAGCGGCTGTCGGCCAGGATGCGGCCGGTCGCAAATTGCGGAATGGAATCCAGGCTAATTTCGCGACGCAGCAAAACCATCGTACTCGGCAAACAGCGCTCCATCGGATACCAGATCCAACGCGCGGGCATCAGATCGATCCGTGCAAGAGGAGAATCGGATTCCAGTGGAAATTGTGACAACGGCAATGACTCATCTTTGGAGCCAGCCGCTTTTGAAGAGGTGTCCAGGAGCGTTGGAAGAGCGCATAGGCCGGCGGTACCGCGGAGAAAACTGCTCCGATTGACTTACGAAACCCACCATTCACATAAAACCCAAACATGTTCGGAGTTTCGATGGCCGCACCTGCCGTCAAACGTTTCGCCATCCGGGCTTGGACACGATGCAAGAGTAATTTGACATGTTGTAGAGCGGGTTTCTGATCGGCGCATACATCTTTTCTCCGCGGAAGGGGCGGTCCTGCGTGTAAATCCAGACGCTCTTCTCATCCCAAAGGATGACGTCGTCGCGGCCGTCACCGGTGAGATCGAGTGCGAAGCAGGCCAGATCCGGGTGCCCGTCGTCGGGAAACATCACCGTTCTCTCAAATCGGCCGTTGATCATCCCGCCATACTTGGCGTCGCCGGAGAGAAGAGCGAACTCTTCGCCATCGCCGCGCCAATTCACCGGAACCAGCTTGCTTCCGTTGTGAATGGGCTCTTCCGTCTGGAGTATGTTGCCTTCCCAGTCGAACAGAAGCATGACGCCGGGATTCCAGTGGAAGTCCACCATCATGAATTGAAGGCCGGGAAGATCGATTCTGTATTTGCCAACACTCGAACATTGCGCATGGCCCACCAGGAGGTGCTTCAGGATGCGGCCGTCGTAGCTGAACATAAGAAAACCTTCATCGCTTCCGGTCGAATAGACGCGCGGCTGTTCGCCGGGCTCCCCGCTGCAGTCCACTACGGCGATGGAATCCGCGTGATCCTGTAAATCGGTATCATGCGACCACAGCTTTTTGCCGGTATGATCCCACATCGAATAGCCGATCATGATGCGATCGTATCCATCGACTTCGAATGGATAAGGGCAGTGGCCGGTCTGGCCTTCGCCAGTCCAAAGCAGCTCAAGTTGATTGTTATAAATCCAGAAGTGCCGATAGCGGTCTTTTACAAGAATGTCGCGCCGATCACGGTTTCCTGAGACGTTGACGAAGAAGAGCGCATCTCCGAGCTCGCGCTGGTAGGGACGAATGGCGTTATCAGGATGATCTGGTGGCAGTGCCGGGGTCTCCGGCATCCAGCGCCATTTTTTGATTTTTCCGGTGCGACCGTCCAGAATCTGCAACTGGAAATCGCGAACCGTCACCACTTCGTTGTCTCCGTCACCATCGACGTCATGAATCTGGTAGGGATTGTCGTTGGTCAGCAGAGCATTGCCGGGATTCGGTCTACCGGCCTGCCAGAGGATTGTGCCGTCAAGCTTGACCGCAGTGAGGCAACTGATCATGTCGTAGGAGTCATGCGAGACGGTTTGAATGTTTTGAGCCAGGAGCATTTCGATTTCGCCGTCTCCATCCAAATCGCCGAAGCGAACGTTGGATCCGCTGCCGAATCCGTCAACAGAGAACTTGCGCCACAACCGGGGCTGCGGATTGTCCTCCCGGAGGCGCGCAAGCTTTGCGTTGCGGTTGCCGATGCGATTCGATATCTGTTGCCCTGCGGCAGGAGTGACTTCGACGAGCGCATCCTGGAAGCGGGCGGGGACGTTGGCGCTCAAACCGATTTTGCCTGCCGGGTACTCTGCATTGCCGACCTCGAGCACTTGAGTTCCGTTTACAAAGGCGCGGATTCCCGGTCCCTGATTCTCCACTTTCAGCACGTAGTACTCGTCTGTGTTGTACTTGAACCGGGCGCTCGCCACTGTATCCCAGTTGGGAACCCGAAACTTGTCAGCGATTGGATGCTGCACATCGATCCGCATAGTATCTCCGTCGGACAGGCCGAAGAGGTAATACTGCAGACTGCTCTGATAACGAAAGGCAATTCCTGCGATGCCATCATATGCGAGAGGCTTGACCATCGCCTGGTAGGAATAATCCGTCCACTCCTCTTCGCCGGCTATCAAAACCGCGCGTACGTCGTTGGGAGGATGCGACCAGTGCTGCATCATATAGGACTTGCCAGTTGCTGCTTCGGTCGAAACAAGCCAGGCATCCTGGTCTGTAACTCCATTGCTCCACGCGCCGAAGGCATGTGCCCGCGCGTCGATCCAATGGTTTTCCTGGATGGCGGTGTTTTGAACGCCGACCGGGAGTGTCAGCCACCCCGCGGGCAATTTCGAGAAGTCGTCGCGGAGGAGGACCGTGGGGGCGGAAGCCGCCTTTTCAAGCTGCGCGGCCTTCAGCAAGGTTGAATGCGCCATTGCGACGGCGGGCAGCGCCGCCATCGTTCCCTGCAGCATATCTCTTCTCGTCATTTTCATCGTGACTCAGCCCCCGTCTGAGCAAAGTTGTTTACTGCGCCGGCGCCACCCGAGCTTCATCGGAGGCGGTGAAGGCGGTGAATCCAAAGTCTGAATCGGAGCCGGCTGAGCCCTGATAGTAAAACCCCATGCCGGGGTTTCCCGAGATGAAGCGTTTCTGGGTGTCTGCGGCCTGAAGTACCTGGACTCCGTTGATCCATGCGGTGATGACATTGCCCACGATACTTGCACTTACCTGGTCTCCATCGGAGAGTCCCGGTCCTGTGGTCAGGGCCAGGTCGGTGTAGTCGTTGAGGTGGCCATTCCAGGTGTGAAACCCAATGTAGGTTCGACTTCCCTTCGAGCACCGGAAATTGACTTCGTAGCCGGTTGCATTATGCGGTGCAATGGACATGCGCAGCAGTAACTCCACCTCTTCATAGGTGTCGCCATCCTGCTGTTGAATGGAATGAACCTTGCCGGTAGCCATCTGGTTCGGGTTCCAGTCGCCCGTGAGCACGGCTATGGAATCGTTAAAGGGAGGACCGGTGGGAGGAACCTGCGTGCCGAAGGCCAATCCGCGCGTGGTTCTCACATCGGACCAGTCCAGGCCGAGCGTTTTTCCATCGATCCAGTTTCCACCTTCGGCAACGGGATTCTCAGCGTGGGGAAAATTGGTAGAGTAGGCGCGATGCGTGCCGTGGCTCCATTCGTGCGGGGAAGTACTGTATGCCTGTCGTCGGCACGCAGCCAGTGACAGCAAGGCGAGAGCGATCACCAGCCAACGGATGGCGTGCTCAGGTATTGCACGCTTGGAGTTTGCAGACGGCAAAAAACTCATTGCGCTTTCTCCTTTCCCTGACCTCGAAGCTTCATCAAAACGACGGCGTCCTGGATTACTCGACCTGCGAGAGACTGGTCAGGGTCTTGGGGGCAAGACGGAATCCGCGAGTAATTATGGCCAGATAGACGACACCGATGCCGAGCCAGCAGAATCCGGCCACATATGCCTTCAGGCTGAGGTTAAGCCAAACAATAGTGCACACCGAGGCTCCCGCCAGGGGAGAGATGAGATTGGAGAAGAGAGAGAAGCCGCTGCGCTGATGCAAACGGAAATAGAAATGCCGGATGACGCTGAGGTTGACAAGGATGAAGCCTATAAAGGCGCCGAAGTTCAGCAACTCGGCCACTTCCTGAAAACGCATGAGGAGCGAGCCGGCGAGAGAGACAATTCCCATCAGGTAGATGCCCCGCGTCGGAGTGGAGAAATGTGGATCGACATGCGCAAAAATACGGCGCGAGACGACTCCATCTCTTCCCATCCCCAGCAGGAGTCGGGAAGCGCCGGCTTGGCCGGTAAGTGCACTGGCCAGGCCGGCAACGAGGAGAATGAAGATGAGTGAGCCCATCATCCACGCACCGCCGGCGAGCCGACCGATGTCGAGAATCGCGGTTTCGGGATTCAGGAAGGTGCGAAAATCGGGCCAAACCAGCGCCGCCAGATAAGCTGTGACACCACAGAAGACGGCCTGGATCAAACAGACGAGAACGGTTGCGAACGAGATGTCGCGTTCCGGATGAATGGTATCTTCTGCCAGTGTCGATATGGCATCGAAGCCAATATAGGAGATGGTTGCGATGGCTGCTCCGCCCATCAATGCGTGGACCGAAAAGGTCTCGGGCCTGAAGATGCCGCGCCAGTCGAGCAGCCCAGATACGCCGTGCTTCAGGATTACCCAGCGGGCGGATACGTAGACAAACAGAACGGCGCACACGGTCATTAGAAACATCATGACGTTTCCGGCTTGGGCGGTAACGCGAATGCCGCGGACGTTGATGGCGGTGATGGAGACGGTGCAAAGAATTGCCCAGGCGGCGTAAGGAATCTGCGGAAATAAACGGTGGGCTGTAAGCGCAACGTAAACCACGCTCAGCAACGGGATAAGAAAATAGTCGAGGATCATTGCCCAACCGGCAATGAAGCCGATGTGGGGGTCGAGAGCCTTTTGCGCGTAGGTGTACGTGGATCCGGCAGCGGGAAAGGCTCCCGACATCTTGCCATAGCTTGCGGCGGTGAACAGCATCGCGACCATCGCCACCAGATAGCAGAGCGCAGTATGCCCTTGCGAGATCTGCTGCACGATTCCGAAAACCGGATACGCGGCGGTCGGCGTGAGCAGAACCAGCCCATACAGGATGAGATCTTTCCTTGAGAGGATGCGCTTCAATGCCGGTTCTGCAACTGCGGATGCCATTCGATCAAATCTCCGAGGCGAGCTGAACTGGAGCAAGAGTCCCACAGGCCGCGGCATATGCCTTGAGAACGCGCTGGATATGGTAGCGAACGATCGCAGGGGCGGAGTTCTGCAAACTGCCATCGCGTATGGCCTCGTATTCGAATGGCAGATACTGGCTGAGCAGCGCCAGCGGCAACGGGCCATTCAAATTGCTTAATAGCCTTTCCACCTCGTGCTGCACAGGCGCCTGAGGCCAATAGTAGCGGCAGCGGTCGCTGAGGCTAAACGCGCGAGCAAATCGCTGTTGATCCTTGTTCCCGTGATAATACGGCTGCCAATGTGCGGGGTTTCGTAACATTTCGAGTTCCAGTTCTTCACGTACCTGGGACGCATCTCTTTTGTGCTCCGGCATCTCGCTCTCAATAATTTCCAGCGCGAAAACGGCCTCGCGGTACGCATAGGTAAGCTGGGGACCGACCTTCAAAATGGCGAAATGATCTCTAACCATCTGGGCCAGGCTGGCGGGCGATTGATAGTCGGTGGAGTGAGCTTCGTATACCATTTCGGGGCCTTGCGGTAAAGCTGCAACCAGATCCCTGACTTTTCGGAGGTCATACTCGAATATCGAGCTCTCGCCAAACTCCACGCCGGGCTGCACGACGACCCCAATCACATTTTCCCAGGCCGTTGCCAGTCCACGCGCCGAAAACGCCGCTCGAAAAGCGTCGAGAGTCGATTGAAGATCTTCAGGTCGAGTTGGCGTGGGACACTCGCCTTCAGCCACTTCTCCACCCGGTACGGGTACCTCGGTGCCGATCACATAGAGGGGACGAGAAGAGCCGGGCGGCATCGATAGAAACGCGTTTTCAGCCGCCTGGCAAATCATCGCTGCGCGCTCGGCCACTACTTGTTCGGCCAGTACTGCAGGGTCGTCAGCGCAAGTCATGCTCGCATCAAGATGAATCTTCTGGTAGCCGGCGACCACGGATTGCTCAGCGAGTTCGCGAGCATTGGCCATGGCAATCGCCGCCGGTTCGGAGCGCCAGCAATAGGGGCCAAGATGGTCGGCACCCAGCAATACCCGGTTGCGGGGAAGCCCGGCATCTTCAGCCGCGGCGAGAACTTTGCGTGCGAATTGTGCCGGAGTGGTTCCTGTGTATCCTCCGAACTGGTTCACCTGGTTTGAAGTGGATTCGACGTGTAGAACCGAACCGTCGGTCAGGGATTGATGAATTGCGGCATCGAGCACCGCCGGATGCGCAGAGCAGATCGCGTAAGTGCCAACCACCTCTTGCTGCCGGTTGCGTCTGACGATTTCGCGCAGGAACTCGCCTGGCAAGGCAGGGCCGTGATCTTTCGGCATCAGCGTTATTGTTGCCATGTTACGTCATTATATATCACTTTCTTGCGTTTATTGTCGATAGACAAAATAAAAGAAAATCGTAAAATGAGAAGGAAAAGGGCGCTGCTTGCGTAGCTGGAGGTTTTTCCATGGCCAGGTTTGATATAACCATTGCGGGCGAACTGAATCTTGACCTGATTCTTTACGGCCTGCCGGAGGCTTTACCCCCTGAACGCGAACTCCTGGCCAGCGACATGGCGTTGACGCTGGGCAGTTCCTCGGCCATCGTGGCCCACAATCTGGCGTCTTTGGGCTGCAAGGTGGGCTTCAGCTCTTGCATTGGTGCGGATTCTTTCGGCCAGTTTGCAATAGACCGTCTAGGCGCCGCTGGTGTTGATATCTCAACGGTTCGTAAACTCGGCAGCACAGCCAGGACCGGCCTTACCGTGATTCTGGCCCATGAGAAATGGCGAAACATACTCACTTATCCGGGCACCATCGCCGCACTGAAGCCCGAGCACCTGGACATGGAGTATTTATCGTCGGCCCGGCACTTTCACTTGTCGTCGTATTATTTGCAAAAAGGATTGCAGGGCCAGGTCCCGGAACTGCTGAAAGAGCTGAAATCAGCCGGCCTGACCATTTCTCTCGACACCAACGACGATCCGGACGATCTGTGGGAGGGCGGCTTGAACGAAGTGCTTCCCTTGGTAGATGTTCTCTTGCCCAATGAACGCGAGGCTATGAAGATCGCATGCTGCGACAGCCTGGAGCCGGCGCTTGTCCGCTTAACCGAGCAGGTCCCTTTGGTCGTGGTCAAGCGGGGGGGGCAAGGCGCGGTGGCTTGCCGGGGTAACGAGCGTCTCTACGTCCCGGCGGTGAAGCTGGACATGGTGGATGCCGTAGGTGCAGGGGACAGCTTCGATGCGGGTTTTTTGAGCGAGTTTGTTCGTGGGGCCGATCTGGAGGCCTGCTTGTTCAAGGGAAACCTGGCTGGCGCCTTGTGTATAACCCGGGCTGGAGGCACCGAAGCCTTTCGCGATTGTGGGCACCGCGAAAGTTTCTTTCGGCAGCACGTCCGCTAGGGCCTGTTAACACTATTAGGACGGCAGCGACGGGAGCGGATTTTGCAGAGTGCGCGAAGCGAGGAGTGGCAAATGTCGAGACATTTTAGCGACGAGCGACAAAGCAATCGGGAAAATCCGCCCCGTCCCTTCGGGTTGCGGCGTAAATCGGGCCATACTTCGTTGTCGGCCTTGACTGGGGGCCTGCCACAGCCGGCGGCCTCCGCCTCGTCTGGCCCGATTTTCGCGCGCAACGCTGTCCGCCCTAATAGTGTTAACAGGCCCTAGGACTGAATCACCTCGATACCGCGGGCTCGCAGAGCCTGGACGAATGCCTCGGGGGCTTTCGAATCCGTAATTAAACGATGAACCTGGTCGACGGAGCCGATGCGCGAGACGCTGCGGCGGCCGAGTTTGCTGAAGTCGGCGACTACTGTTGTTTCTTTTGCCACCTTCATCATCAAACTGTTCAGTTGGGCTTCGAGCACGTCGGGCGTGCTTGCGCCTCCCTCGAGGTCGAATCCGTCCACGGCCAGGAACAGCCGGTCGGCATTCAGCTCTTTCAACATAGTTTCGGCCTGAGGGCCGACAAAGGAAATTGAAACCGGCCGCAAAATGCCGCCGATGCCGATGACGGAGATTCCGGGAGCGTCCATTAACTCCGAAACGACATTAACAGCATTTGTGATAACAGTGACACCGGACAGGCCGCGGACTTTAAGTTGACGGGCGATCTCAGCTGTGGTGGTGCCAGAGTCGAGGATGATTACCTCTCCGGGCTGAATCAGGTTGGCTGCCGCCTGGCCGATTTGGGTTTTCTCCGCCCGATGGACTGAGGCCTTGAGGCTGAGCGGATAGTCATGAGTGGGTTCAAGGCGGCGAACCGCGCCGCCATGGGAACGCACCACCGCCCCTGAAGCACCCAAGGCATCGAGATCGGAGCGGATGGTTACCGCCGACATCCCGAAACGCTCAACCAGTTCCTGAACCGTTATTTGCCCTTCCTGTTCCAGAAGATCAAGGATCTTCCGGCGCCGCTGTTCGGCTAACAACGGCTTATTGTTTTTCGATCGCCGCATTTCGTCCAAGTGTAAGGAAATGCTAAATAGGAGTCAATAGATGGGGAGGGGAATCTACTGTTTCCTCTTTCGATTCTTTTCCGCTTCAAGCAGGGATCTCGTTTTTTGAATCATAATCGCACCCTTTGCGTTTGTTGAGCTCCCGATTGGCTTGGAATGTCCTCGTACACCACGCCGTTGCTGCCATTCGCGCATGAAATTCCGTTGGCCGTGAACCTCAATTTATCAAAGGTTCATTATCAAAGGTTCAAGGTGGCAGATCAACAAATCCCTCAAGATACCCGGCATCCACTCAGGCCGAAATACATTGCGCACATTGCTGAACCTGAAGCGTGCTTCGTGTGAATTTCGCGCGAGCTCATAGGCTGCGGTCAAGTGATCTAGATCACCCGTGTAAAGTTTTGTCGATGCTAGAATCGCTGGAAAGTCAATGATAAACAAGGGTATCGGCATAATTCAGCGGCATACGTCACAGATGGATAGTTGTGTTTGTAATTTTATTATTGACATTTCTTTCGTTTATGTTCGATAATTTGCTCACTTTTCAAAGAGGCCTGTAGTTGTTTGGAATTGGAGGAAGTCTTCATGGGACGCAAACTGCTTGCAAACGCGTTGTTGCTGGCCGCAGTCTTTGTATTTTTCTTGTGCCAATCCGGCACTGCTCAGATTTCAAATGGCACGATCCGCGGAACCGTCAGTGATTTGACGGGCGCGGTACTGCCGCAGGCTGGCGTGACCCTCACGAATGAGGGAACGGCAGCACAATTTACCACGCAATCGAATCAGGAAGGGTACTACACTTTTACCGCGCTTAGTCCTGGGCAATACGAAATCCAGGTCGTGGCCCCGGGTTTCGACACGTGGAAGGGTGAGCTGACGTTACGGGTAGCACAGGAAGCAGTGATCGACGCTCAAATGAAGCCCGGAAAGGCAACCTCAACTGTTACGGTCACTGACGTCACGCCGGTTATTGACGCTGGAGACGGAACCGTTTCCGACGTTAAAAACGCGACGCAAATCAACACTCTGCCCGTGGAGAACAGTGATTTTGTCAACCTGCTCAATTTCAGTCCGGGCGTGGTAGCAGGCAACTATGGCGGAGCGGGCGGAGGGTATACCCGCGTTGACGGAATCCCTGGTGGATCTATTACCTTCCAGGTCGACGGCCAATCGATGAACGATCGCTACACCAACGATCTTCAACAGACGCCGCAGGCATTGCAGACCATTCAGGAACTCAAAGTGACGACCTCGAACGGCAGTGCAGAATATTCGACGCCGGGCGTGGTGGATGTGGTGACCAAAGGCGGCACCAACCAGTTCCACGGCGAAGCTCACGAACTGTATCAGACGGGTGGACTTGAAGCCCAGGGGTACAACGCGTATCCATCTCACCTGGTCCACAACGAGTTCGGCGGCCAATTGGGTGGCCCTGTATTGCTCCCCAAGCTGTACAACGGCAGAGACAAGACCTTCTTTTATTTCGACGCTGAGAAATTAATCCAACATGGTCTCGCTGGAGACGAGGAGTATGTTCCTCAGACGGACTGGACGAAGGGGGACTTCTCAGACTATACGGATACGAACGGAAATCCGGTTACTATCTACGACCCGATGAGCGGCGTACCAAGCATCGATGCGAGCGGCAACTACGTAGTTACTCGCACAGCATTTCCGGGAAACAAAATTCCGCAGGCGCTGCAAAATCCGATTGCGGCGGCGGTGTTAGGCTACTTGCCCGCGCCCAATGAAAATGTGAACTCTTCAGGAGTTGTGAGCCTGCAGGGGATCAACTCTGGCTACGATTGGCTCAATCCAATGTCGTTCAAGTCAGACAGCACCATGCGGTATACCGGTAAAGTCGACGAGATCATGGGAAAGAACCTGCTCTCTGCGCGGTACACCTATGTCAACGATTCGGTGGTGGAACCGGATCAAGGCGGATATGCAGGCTTGCTCGACCCCTCGCTGGAAACCAGGCTTGGGCACAATGGAGTCCTTTCGTTCACGACTCCCATCCACTCGAACATGGTCAACGAAGCGCGGGTCGGCATTCAGATGTTCCGGAATTATATTGGATCGGAACCGGCGCCGTCTTCTGTGTGGTCTCTCGGCCTGCCGAAATATCCTGGGGCTGGGGGATGGCCGCAATTCTACTGGACTGACGTCAATCAACCTTATTTGAGCAACGGCATTCAGTCGCAGAATCCGCAATGGTCACCGAACCAAAACGCAACTCTCGGCGACAACTATTCCTGGACTCGCGGCCGGCACGAAATGAAATTCGGGTTCCAGGTTGTCAACTCCAGGGTGAATACGCTCGATCAGCAAAACCCCTCCGGCGACTATGAGTTCGCAGGCGGCTATACCGGCCTGCAGCCCGCGGGCACATCGCTGTACTCAAATGCCTCCGACCTCCCCAGCCAGGCAGCGGCAGATACCGGCGCCGCTCTTGCCGACATGCTTCTAGGCGACGTAGACGTGGCACAACTCAATATCGACCCAATCTTCCATACGCGGCAAACAGATTACGACGCCTTTGCACAGGACAACTTCAAGTTGAGCCCGCGCCTGACCCTGAACTTGGGTGTGCGCTGGGAGTACTGGAGCCCGTTCGACGATGCAGGTGGCCAGGCGTCAACCATCGACCTGAATCACTCTGCAAGCTGTGTCATCCCGGCATCCCTCGGCAATGCCTCTGGGACTCCATGCGTGCCTTTGGGGTCAACGGGATTTCCGGCGTGGTTCTCGCAGTCGACTCCTATGACGGTTATCCCTAACGGTGGAAAGGGACAGAATCCCGCCCTGCTCGCGGCCTTTGCGGCAGCTGGAATGCCGCTTGAAACTGCGTCGCAGGCAGGCATTCCGAATTCACTTTGGAACATGCCGAAGAATAATTGGGCTCCGCGGCTTGGATTTGCCTATCAGATCAACGACAAAACCGTGGTCCGTGGCGGATACGGAATGTACTACTGGTCCATACCGCTGCTGCAGTACCAAAGAAACACGCGCAACAACGCTCCGTTTGCGCAAGTAATCTACGACGTAATCGACCCCAGCATCGGGCAAGGATACGGCGGCAATCCCTCGGCGGAGCTAGGCTTCCCGTTCGGACCCAGCGTTGCATCAACTCCCAACGGGTACCAGGGCCAGTGCAACTGCTCGACCCTCCCGGCGAATTATGTAAACCCGCGTTCACTGGGCACGAATTTCGCCACGACGGCCTTGGCATCGATTCAGAATACGAGCGGCTGGTTGTTGAATTCCTGGGATCCAAACTACCATGCGCAGCGGGCCCAGGAGTACAACCTCACCGTCGAGCGCACCCTGCCCGGCGACTGGGCTGTCAGCGTAGGTTACGTCGGCAATCATGGCGCCAATCTGCCCGATTACGACCCGATCAACGCGCCACTTCCACGTGCCCTCACACCGTCAACTGCCCAGGGCAATTCCTGGAACATCGCCCCGTATCCGATCTACAACACGGGAGGTGAGGGAAATGGAGACAGGATCGGCTTCTACGGCTATTCGAATCACAACGAGGCGCGGGCTGAGGTCAAGCACACTTTCAAAGGTTCATTCCTTGTTCAGAGCTTCTTTACTTACGGAAGATCTCTGACTACCGCAGAAGATACACTCGGCGCCGGCGGCGGCCTGGAGCTTGAGCCTGCTGCTCTCACCCAAAACGCTCCGCTGTCTGAAAGGTTGCGGGACATTTACGCACCCGATTCGTACATGCCTGAAAAGACTTTCGTGGCCAACGGACATTATGAACTGCCCCTGGGAAAGAATAAGCAGTTCCTCAACAATTCCAATACCTTGGTCAATGAAGCGGTGAGTGGTTGGAACAGTTCGCTCTTCTATACGTGGCACAGCGGTTTGTTCTTCTCGCCGTTCTATTCTTCCGATCCTGGGTACGCGGGTCAGGGTGCTCCATTCGGCAACGAATATATTCTGGCACCGGGCTCCGCCAATCGCGGAATCCTTCCGCGCAACAAGCGCACTGCTGCAGAGTGGTTCGATTCCAGCAAGTGGGATCCTGCCTCAGGCGTCGCGTACGCCGGACAGACTTTCGAGGTTCGCGATAACCTGCTTGACCGCGACTATCTGAACGGCATTCCAAGAAACTATATGACTGGCCCCGGCTTCTCGAATGCCGACGGAAGCCTCTACAAGGTAACGCCTATCGGTGAACACATGAAATTCGATCTTGAAATGCAGGTGTTCAACGTATTCAACCACACCAACCTTGGACTTCCGAGAGCCAAGAACGGCGTGATCAGTACTGGAGAAGGCACTCCGCGTCTACTGCAATTCCAAGGCAAGCTCACCTTCTAAGGTGAACTTACCGTCTGTCATCAACCTATCCGGAGCCGGTGCAGCTTTTCCCGAAAGGGAAGCAGCGCCGGCTTTGGTCGCTTTAGGCAACCGTTCTAACTCGAATCAAGGTTCATTAGTCTACGCGCGGAGAGCCCTGGCGAAAGGCGAAATAGCATGAAATCCCTGTTTGTTGCTCTGGTGCTTGGCTGCATTGGCTCGAGCGGCCTGGCACAGACAATTTCTCCGCTGTTGGCGCGCGGATATACGGTGATTCCCCAGCCGCAGAAGGTATCCCTCGAAGCTGAAGACCTTTCATTTGGAGATGGCTGGCAACTCCGTCTCAGTTCCGGCGTCTCGGCAAACGGTGTGGCGGTGGAATCTCTGCGCGAAGGGCTCTCGGAGAGATTCCACGTCACCCTGGCTCCGGGCGGAAAACCTTTTGGGGTGCTCTCACTGCGCATCGCCGCAGGAAGCGTACGCATCGGTCAGGCACAGGACAACGACAAGAATGCGATCGAAGAACAGGCATACAGGATCGAACTCCATCCGGGTGATGTAACCATCACGGCAAATGCTCCAATAGGGCTCTTCTACGGCGTAGATACTCTTGTTCAGATGCTAAGTCCAAAGAAGGGAACTTTGTGGTTGCCAGAGGGAACGATTGAGGATTGGCCCGACCTTCAACTGCGGCAGATCTATTGGGATGATGCACATCATTTGGAGAAGATGGCTGAACTTAAACGGGCTATGAAGCAGGCCGCCTTTTACAAGATCAACGGATTTGTCATCAAGCTCGATGGCCACTTTCAATATAAGAGCGCTCCTGCCGCCGTCGAACCATACGCATTAAGTCCGGCGCAGTTACAGGAACTTACCGATTATGGTCTGCGCTATCACATTGAACTTATCCCCTATCTCGACGGACCGGCTCACATTGCATTCCTTCTTAAGCATCCGGAATATGCCAGTTTGCGAGAGTTTCCTGATAGCGATTTCGAAATATGCGCCACTAATCCGGGCTCGTACAAACTGCTGGAGGGCATGTACCAGGATCTGCTGGATGCCAATCGCGGCGTCAAGCACTTCTTCCTGTCTACAGACGAACCTTACTATCTTGGGTTGGCGAATAATTCCCAGTGCAATGAAACCGAAATGGCGAAGTCGCTTGGATCGGTGGGGCAGGTTTTTGCTCACTTCGTGAAAGAAGCCGCGGGGTATCTGCATGAACGCGGGCGGACAGTCATGATCTGGGGAGAATACCCATTGAATCCGAGCGACATCAGAGCCCTTCCGCCCTACATCGTGAATGGAGAGGTCTATGGGCCGGCCTTTGATCAGGAATTCCGTCGGCGCGGAATCAAGCAAACGATTTTTACCTCAACCGAGGGCGAAGAGAAGCTGTTTCCAGACTATTTCATGCTACCTGAAACCGAACGCCTGCATCCGCTGGTCAAGGACGGACCCGATCCCGATAATGCAGTCCCCCGCGTGACCGATGTTATGAAGACAATCTCGTTCGATTCTTCTCGGGTGAATGCAAGCCTGATTGGGACCGTCGATTGTGGGTGGGGCGATATGGGGCTTCATCCGGAAACCTTCTGGATGGGATATGTCGCCGGAGGTGCAGCAGCCTGGCATCCCGGAACGAGTCCAGAAGAACTGATGAACACTTTTTATCCACTTTTCTATGGACCGGGCGCAAAAGACATGGACACCGTTTATCGGATGATGAGTTATCAGGCGCAGTTATGGTCTGACTTATGGGACACGGGACCGTCAAATGCCCGCACCCCAATATGGGGAGGGCCTTACGAGATTTACAAGACACCCATCCCAGCTACTGACCAGACGCTGCCACTTCCGCCTGCCTTGTCAGCCGATCTCACCTACCATTCAGAGTGGTCTGCTCAAAACGCAAGACGGACTCAACTGGCAGTGAATGCCTTGCCATCCAATGCTGCTCTTCGTGCGCTCCTCAAGGAGAACATTGTGCGGGCTGAGTTCAATCGCTATAACCTTGAAGTCTATCTCTCCATCGTGGATCTATACCGGCAGAATCTTGAGATGATTTCCGAGATTCACGATATGGATGTCTATTTCATTGCCGCCGATCATGCCAAGGCGTCTGATCCCGAGGCTGCATTGAAGTATGTGGACCTGGCGCTCGACACTGCAACCTCCGTCTGGAGAGAGCGTAACGAGGTGCTGCAAAACGCCGTGACTACCTGGAGTGTGTCTTGGTTGCCGAGGGTGCCCGAGGCCAACGGACGCCAGTTTCTGCACCAACTGGACGACGTGAAGGATCACCTGCCCGACCGCACCGTCGATATGAGCTACCTTGTGTATCGCGAAACTCGGCTTCCATTCGGAAATTGGGTCAATTCGATCGCTGCAGCGAGAGACCAGTATGCTACCGCGCACCGTCTGCCATTGAGGAATTACCGGTTGTCGTGGGATGATCTTGGTTTTGGCTCACCCAACTCCAGAGTGCCAAACAAATCCGGAATGTGAAATGTGGCGTTATGCGTAGGCTGCCAGGCGATCTCGACGCGATGCGACTCCGGACCCTGGCTGCGGAAGAAATTTACGCGAAGCAAATTGCCGGCTGCCGCAATTCGGGAGTCGATCGAAGAGTAGGGAATGCGCATGAATCCATACCAGGTGTTCTTTGATCGGTCGATTCGTGCCGCGACCTGGCAACCGGAATTCCACAGCCAGCCCCCTTCCGCATGAGGCTTTTCCAGATCGATGTCGAGATCGACCCACTCGCCCTGCGGCGAGATTTCGAACTCCTTGTATCGGCGGATGTTCTCGAAATCCGAGCCGATAAAGACCTCTGCCACGTCCCATTTCCATAGCTCGTTGGTTTCAATTTCGGTTTGCGGACCCGGTTTCAGATTAAGTTCCAAGTACGGGCATATGAATAGAAAGTACAAGTTGTCGTGAGTCCACAGGGCGCGGATCTCGGTTGCGTGATTCGTCACGGGCTGACCAAACACGTCTCTTTCAGCGAAAGCCGCAGGAGCCGGACGCCAGAAGTTGGAATCGGGGTCGGTATCCGGCCCAGATTCTCGATCTGAGAAACTCGCTTTGGCTCGATGCTGGTAACTCGTCCGGCGATGGTCTGCGGCCGAGGCCACGATAGTTTCATTTACTTTCATTTATATTTTCGTTTGTAGCGCTTTTTGTTGCAATGTTTCTGTTTGTTTGATAATATCATGCTTTCTTATTGCTTATTGTCTTATGAGGAGGGATCGTGAATGAGTTCGTCATCCCAGAAGAAACCATGACCGGCCACGCCCAGCTCGGCGCAATCATCAAGAACAGCAAAGAGGCAGCGAATTTGCTTCAAGTTGCAAAAGATGAGCAGCGCAAGAGGGGGTATTTCTTTACCTTGCAAGAGATCTTGCAACAGCCGGAGACATGGTTGCGCACCGGCGAGCATGTGGCCAGGCAGTGCGGCGAACTGCGGCAGGCGATCATGGGGGTCAAGGCGTTAATTCTAACTGGTTCAGGCAGCTCAGAATTCGCAGGAGAGTGTGTCCGCCTTCCCTTGCAGAATTCGTTGTCGATTCCGGTGCAGGTAGTGGGGGGCGGCGAGTTGTTGACGCACGGGGGCAAAGCAATTGCGCCCTGTGAAACGGGGTTGCTGATCTCGCTGGGCCGGTCGGGAGACAGCCCGGAGAGTGCGGGCGCGGTATCAGTCATGCTGATCACTGAGCCTGAAATCAGACATCTGATTGTGACTTGCAATGCGAAAGGCCGGTTGGCGACGACTTATCGCGATGATCCTAACGTCAAAGTGATTTTGCTGGACGAACAAACCAATGACCGCAGCCTGGTAATGACCAGCAGCTTCACTAACATGGTCATTGCCGCGGCGTTTGTGGGCATGTTAGACGCTCCGGATAGGTACCTTGCTCTCATTCAAGGCCTGAGCCGGACTGCGGAGGAAATGCTGCGGACGAATCTTGATACTCTGGCTGCTCTCGCGCGTCGTGATTTTGCCCGTGTGGTGTTTCTTGCCAGCGGTCCACGTCTCGGCGCGGCGAAGGAGTCGGCCTTGAAGATGGTAGAGATGACGGCCGGGCGAGTCTGGGCCATGAGCGAATCGTTTCTGGGTTTGCGTCACGGCCCCATGAGCGCGGTTCATCTTGACACGCTGGTTGTCTGTTGTCTTGCCAGCGATCCTTTGGTGCGGGCATACGAGTGCGACCTGATTCGGGAGTTGAACGACAAGCAGCTTGGCATGGCGAAGGTTATCTTCGGGGAGGGTGTTCCGCCTGACCTGGTCCGCAGTGAGGACGTAGTCATCGATTGCGACGGGCTGGCGGAATTGGGAGATGAGAATTTGCCTGTCCTGGACGTAATCATCGGACAAGTGCTGGCGTTCTTTCGCTGCATGAAGGAGGAACTCAAACCGGACTCTCCATCGACCAACGGCGTCATCAATCGGGTGGTGCAGGGATTCAGGCTGCACGGACTCGAGGGCTGAAGAACGCAAAGCTTTAAAGGGAAAAGCATCCATCTGGAGAAGAAGCATGTGTTATGACGCAAAGACTTCCCCGATCGAGACGCCGGGCGCCTCGAAGCCGCTCGACCTGTCGGAGTTCGAACCGCAGAGCATGCTTGCGGTCAAGCAGACAAATGTGGAGCGTTCCAGATTCCCGGTCATCGACATCCATGCGCACATGTCATTCTCCAACCACGTTGTGAATGGAGTGCATTTAGGCGCGGAGCGGCAATATCTCGCATCTCCCGAAGAATTGCTCCCGGTGATGGATCGCAAGAATATCCTCATGCTTAATAACTTGACTGCCGGCTTTGGCAGCGGCCTCGATGAGGCGATCAGCCGTTACGACAAGGCCTATCCAGGAAGGTTCTGCGCATTCACCGAGCCCTGGTTCAGCCGGTTTCTGGAACCGGACTACCCCAGGATTCAGGCTGAGGCTATGGAGCAGGCCAGGCGTTCGGGAGCCAGGGGCTTGAAGATTCTGAAGACCTTGGGACTGTTTTTGCGCGAGGGTATTACCACCGGCAATCTGGTCCAGATTGATGACCCGCGTTTCGATTCGATGTGGGAAGCATGCGCCAATCTGGATATGCCCGTAGCAATGCATGTTTCAGATCCGGCCGCGTTTTTCAAGCCGACTGACCGCTTCAACGAGCGTTTTGAGGAATTGAACCATCACCCCGACTGGTCGTTCTACGGTCAAGGTTTTCCGGCCAACAATGAGCTCCTGGATGCGCGGGACCGAGTCATGGCCCGGCATTCGCGGACGCAATTCATTGCCCTGCATGTGGGCAATTTCGCTGAAGACTTGAACCACGTTGCCTCGAGGCTCGATCGATTCCCGAACATGAGCGTGGACGTTGCGGCCCGAGTTGGGGAACTTGGGAGGCAGCCGCGCGCTGCACGTGCTTTTTTTGAGAAATACCAAGATCGGATCCTCTTCGGGACAGACGCAATTCCACATGCAAACGACTATCCGCAACAGCTGTTTTGCGACCGGCTCTACGAAATCTACTATCGCTTCCTGGAGACGGACGATGAGAGTTTCGACTATGCGCCGGCACGCATTCCACCCCAGGGAAGATGGCAGATATCGGGCATCGATCTGCCGGATTCAATTCTGAAGAAGGTCTACTACGAGAATGCCGCACGCTTATTGCATCTCGCGCTGTAGCCTGCGTTGCCGGGCAACGAGAGCGGCAATCACAAACCCAGCGTTGCCGGCTTTATTCGAAGAGCCCGTCGATGCACGCTCGCGCCTGGATCGATTGGATGTATCCTAATGTTCGGGGAGTTCAATTCCGGCATGTCCACGCGTCGGAATTTCGCAGTGAAAGCCTTCACCATTGCAGCCTGCCTTGTCATGGGCAGTTTCGCCGTGTCCCCATCCGCATGTGCAGCGGAGTGCACAGGCCTGCCCTCATTGGAGGCCCGCCTTCATGCCCACCCTGATGCAAATGCTTACGCGGATTTGGGCGCCTGGTTCTACGATCAATACAAAACAGACTGCGCTGTCGAGACGGTGAGAGCGGGGCTCAAACTGGAGCCCGATTCGGCACGTTTGAATTATATTCTGGGACTTAGTCTCTACACAGTTGGCCGAATGCAGGACGCAGTTGCGCCTTTCCGAAAGTCGCTTCGGGGTGATCCCGGGGACACAAAAGCGCACCTTTTGCTTGGTGTTTCTCTTGCAAGCCTGAACCGAAACCAGGAAGCACTGCCTGAGTGGTATGCAGTGCTAAAGATCGATCCAACTTCGATGGCGGCGATTGACGGGCTGGCCCGGTCTCTGATAGCAGTCGGAGACTACGAGACGGTGATTCGCCGTCTTCATTCCATATCTCTTGACGAGAACCTGTCTCTCGATCTGGCTACAGCGTACCGCAACGCAGGCGATCTGGACAGCGCTACACAGGTGCTGACTGAAGGGCTGAAGAGTTATCCGGATTCTGACACCCTGACAGAAGCGCTGGTGTCAATCGATGCCCAGCAAAGTCGGAACGAAGAAGCGACCGCGCTTGCCGAAAAACTAGCGGGCCGGAAACCCAACGACATTGCGGCCCAGCAAACCTATCTTTGGATGCTGGAAGAAAACAAAGACGATGAATTGGCGGCTCCTCTTGCCCGCAAGCTGCTGATGCTCGCGCCTCATGACATCAATATTCTCTACATGTCCGGTATTTTGGAGCGTCGCGCAGGTGACTATGCAGAGGCGCGTAAAAATATCGAGGAAGCGGTTGCTCTCGATCACGATCGGAACGACACTCGGTACAATCTTGGGGTGGTGCTGGCGCAACTCGGGGACGCCGCAGGGGCAAAGGCGCAGTTTGAAAAGGCCATCGAGCTGGGCGCATCCGGGCCTGAAATCCGCTTCGAACTGGCCAAAGTTTTGCGCAACTTGGGACAGTCGGAAGAAGCACAGCAGCAACTCAAGATCTACCAGCAGAAGCAGGTGGAAAAGTCGAGTCACGAGCTGGCCACTCTGAAGTCGACGGAAGCCGCGCAGGCGATCAAGGCAGGAGACAACCGGAAGGCTGCAGACCTATATCGCGAGGCTTGCGCCGCGCAGCCTGATAACGCCGAGTTTCCTTACAGATTGGCTCTTGCGTTGCACGAACTGGGCGACAGTGCGGGTGAGCGCGCAGCCGATGAGCAGGCCGTCAAGGACAATCCGAATTTTGCCCCAGCTCAATACCATCTTGGCTACCTGGAATCTCAGGCCGGAGAATATGCCGCGGCCGAACAGCAATTCCGGTCGGCTTTAAAGACTGCCCCAGGCAACATTCAAGCGTGGATCGCTTTGGCATTTGTTCTCAGCAAGGAATCGCGAATCGCGGAGGCTCAGCAGGCCCTGAACAACGCTATAAAACTTGACCCCGGCAACCCTCAAGCAATCGAGGTTGGCAGGAATCTTTCCGCCGTACAGCGCCAGCAGTAATTCAGGACCGATTCTTTCGCCCAAGGAGTATGCTGCCTGCTATGAGCGAAAAGCCATCCACTGTCTGGACGCGCCGCAACCTGTTGCATGCGATTCCGGCAGCGCTGGCTCCAATACTCATCCCCGGCCGGCTTCGGGGTGCGCTTGCGCCGGAAAAACCTGCTCCGCCTTTCTCTCGCTTTGTGGATGTCGCACACGCTGCCGGCCTGACTGAACCCATCCTCTACGGCGAACAAGGCAGCTTTACATACATCGTCGAATCCATGGCCACCGGCTGCGCGTTCTTCGATTACGACAACGACGGATGGATGGACATTTTTATTCTCGGTGGAAGAACTCTGGCCGGCGTTCCTCCCGGCGCAGGCAACCGCCTCTATCACAACAACCGCGACGGAACATTCACCGATGTCACCGCCAAGGCGGGACTCGCCGATCCCGGCTGGGCGCAGGGCGTCTGCGTGGGCGACTACAACAACGACGGCTGGGAGGATCTTTTCCTCACGTACTATGGCCAGAATCGCCTCTATCGCAACAATGGCGACGGCACCTTCACTGACGTTGCCGCGAAGGCCGGTTTGCTCTACCCCACGACCCGATTCAGCACCGGCTGCACATTTTTCGACTATAACCGCGACGGCCTGCTCGATCTTTTTGTCTCCAACTATCTCGAAATCGATTTCGCGACGGCGCCTAAACCTTCATTGGACGTTCCTTTTTGTAAATACCAGGGCGTGCCGGTCAACTGCGGTCCTGCCGGCCTCCCCAAGACTCGCAACTTTCTCTATCGCAACAATGGTGACGGCACTTTCACTGACGTTTCCGACGAGTCCGGCGTGTCGAGCTTCCGCGGCTCGTATTCACTCACCGCCATCAGCATCGACGCCGATGAGGACGGCTGGCCCGACATCTTTGTGGCCTGCGATTCAACGCCCTCCATGCTGCTGATGAACAACCATGACGGCACCTTCCGCGAGGAGGGGTTGATACGCGGCGTCGCCGTCAGCAGCGCAGGCCAGCAATTGAGCGGCATGGGCGCCAGTGCAGGGGACTACAACCTCGATGGGCATATCGACCTGGCCAAGACTCATTTCCGTGCCGAGCCTACCGGTCTCTACCGTAACGACGGAAAAGGCAACTTCGAAGACGTGACCATTTCGACCGGTCTCAATAAAGAAACTCGCTTCGTCAGCTTTACGCCGGCGCTGGTCGACTTCGATAACGATGGCTATCCCGATCTGCTGGTCACTACTGGCACCGTGTACCCGGAGCTCGAGCGCGTTTACCCTCAACTTCCGGCGCGCAGCCCGTGCATCCTTTTCCGCAACCAGGGCGATGGCACGTTCGTCGAGTTGGGCGCCGACGAAGCCGGCCCAGGCATCGCGGCGCCGCACTGTGCCCGCGGTGCCGCCATCGGCGATTTCGATAACGACGGCGACATGGACGTGGTGATCATGAATGTGAATGAGCCTCCCAGCTTGTTGCGCAACGACGCTCCGGCCGGAAATCACTGGATCAAGATTCGCCTCGAAGGTACAAAAAGCAATCGCAGCGCCATCGGCGCGCGCGTTCTGGCGCGTTACGGCGGCAAGGTGCAGGTTCAGCAGGTATTGAGCCAGTCCGGCTTTCTCTCCTCCAACGATCCACGTATTCACTTCGGACTGGGCGCCGCAACCACCGCAGACCTCGAAATCCATTGGCCGCTCGGCGCGGTCGAGAAGTTCCCGGGCCTTGCCGCCGGCCAACTTGTGACCATTCAGGAGGGCGTGGGAATCGTGAAAGGCCGCCCCTTCCGTTAATGCTTATCGAGTCCTCTATTATTCTTTAGAATTACATTGATTATTTGCTATAATTGTCGAATGGTTTCGAATAGAAGATCCTTCTGCCTGCTCCTTTTGGTTTTCGTGTTTGGATTGGGGCTGCGTATGGCTACGGCTCAAGTTCGGGTGTGGGAAAGCACCTTGACTCTGCCCACCTATGAAGAGGGACGACCGGATTTGAATCCGGCCTTCGACCAGTATTCCGAAAAAACGAATTACCCCTATTCACTGCGCAATCAGATGACCGATCGGCGAGCCGATCATCCCTGGCGCGTGGTGTATCTCGAAAACGAGTATCTCAAATGTTCCATCCTGCCTGATCTCGGCGGACATATTTATACATGTATTGACAAGCTCAGCAACCAGCCCATGTTTTATGCCAATCCCTCCATCAAGAAGGCGGAGATTGGCTACCGTGGCGGCTGGGCCGCGTTTGGAGTTGAATTCAATTTTCCCGTATCGCACAACTGGGTTACGGTCTCGCCGGTCGACTATTCCTTTGCGAAGAACGCCGACGGCAGTGCCTCGGTCTTTGTGGGAAACATCGATCGCGTCTATGGAATGCAGTGGAATGTCGAAATCGTTCTACATCCCGGATCGACGGTTCTTGAGCTAAAAGTAAGGCTGAGCAATCGCGGCGACATACGTCACCGTTTTTACTGGTGGAGCAATGCAGGCGTGCAGGTCTGGGACGATTCGAAAATCTCATATCCCATGCAATTCACTGCCAGTCACGGATTCACGAAGATCGATACCTGGCCAGTGGATATGGGCGGAATCGATCTTAGCTTGTTGAAGAACCAGACCATGGGACCGGTTTCGCTTTTCATCTATGGCAGCAAGGAACCGTTCATGGGCATCTGGCACCCGCGGACCGGCACCGGCATTGTTCACTATTCCGAGTACGAGGACCTGCCCGGCAAGAAGATCTGGTCGTGGGGTGATGACGCGGACGGAAAAGATTGGCGTCGCGTTCTCTCTGACAATGACAGCGCCTACATGGAAGTGCAAGGAGGCCTGTTCCGCAATCAGGAGACCTACGCATTCCTTCAGCCGCGCCAGACCATCCACTTTACTGAATACTGGATGCCGGCGCGCGGAATCGGCGGCATCGTCCGCGCCAACCTGAACGGAGTAGCGAATCTGAGCCGGCAGAACAACGCCTTCAAGGCTGCACTCAATGTGAATCGCATAATCCTTGGCGCGACCGTGCGTATTCTCGATGGAAGCAATCAGGTGTTCAGCCAGAAACTCGACCTCGCTCCAGAGCGGATCTGGGCTCACGAGATTGTGCCGGCTGACACCGCGAACAAATACACCTTCGACCTACTGGACGCGAACGGAACCGTTCTTCTGCATCAGACAGAAGGCGAATTCGATTGGACTCCCAAATCGGAAGTTAAAGTTGGCCCGCAGCAACCGTACAAGATGCCCGCAGCTGCCGAACGATCGGAAGACGATTGGGTCGAGCTTGGCCAGGATGAAGAACTAAACGGAGCGCGCCTTTCGGCGCTGAGCGATTACAAGCAGGCCCTCGCGAAGTTTCCCACCAGCCTCACCCTCGAAAAGGCAACTGGCCGTTTGTCCGCTGACCTGCTGCACTACGACGACGCAGTTAAGTATCTTGAGCCAGTTCGAAGCCGCGAAACCTGGAACGCCGAAACCGCCTATTACCTCGGAATCGCTTATGACGGACTGGGCCGGGAGCGCGCGGCAGGTCTCGCATTTGATGCAGCGCGGCAGACACCGGAGTTTCACGCTGCGGCAAGTTTGCGGCTAGCCGAACTCGAAGCCCGGCAGGGCCAGCTTGAACAGGCAGTCAACGATTTGAAGGAAGAGCTGCGTAGCGCCCCTGACGATCTGCGTGGCGCCGAGGAGTTGGTCGCTTTGGAGAATGCGCTGGGCCAGAAGGACGCAGCCGGAGCGTTGGCGCAACTATGGCTTGCACGCTATCCCACGAGCTATATGCTACGCCAGGAATTGGGCGACCCAGATAACGCGCATCTGGGCGCGGACGTGAACCGCGTCCTTAATGTCGCGGCAGAATATATGCACCTTGGCTTGTATCAAAATGCGCTCGACGTACTTTCAAGAACCTATCCTCCGGTTGCAGACGATCAGCGTGAGCCTGGCGAGCCAACACCCGGGAATCATCCGCTCGTAGCGTATTACCGCGGATACTGCGCACAAAAACTTGGTCGATCTCCTGCAAACGACTTTGCTGCCGCCGCAAGCTTCTCGACTCAATATGTGTTTCCGAGTGGAGCAGACACTTACCATGTTTTGCAGTCGGCTTTGCATGCCAATCCAAACGACGCGAATGCCAATTATCTTCTCGGAACACTTGAGTTTTCCGTGGGAAACACTAACGCCGGCTTGGCAAAGTGGGAGGATGCACTGCGTCTGAACCCTCAGATTCCAGCCCTCGATGCAAATATGGGGCGGGCGCTTCTGCATATCGCTGGAGACACGGATGGAGCCCTAACCGCATTCCAGCGCGGAATTACGCACGATGATCCGAATAATCTCGAAAACTACTTTGGTGTAGATGAGGCGTTGAGTTTGCTGAATCGCCCGGCGGCTGAGCGTGTGGCTGCCATCAGTCATTATCCAGACAAAGAGAACATGCCAACGGCTCTGGTGTACGAACTCGCCTTGAACCTGGCAGAGGCGGGAGACTTTGACCGTGCGATTGCGCTCTTTCATCATCGTTTCTTCTTGCGCGCCGAAGGTGGAACGAACGTACGGCAGGTGTGGGTTGAGGTGCGATTGCAACAAGCTCTGAGCCTCGCTGGATCAGGGGAACGTGAGAAAGCGCTGCAGATAGCTTCGCATCTGGGTTCTGCGGAGCCAGGCCTTGACTTTACACAGGATGGAATGCAGGCAATTCTCGACTCTGCTCGCAGCAACTATCTCCTCGGAGAGTTGAACGCAGGTTGCGGTCTGAAGACAGAGGCCACGAAGCGATTCGAGCAGGCGGCCGGCACCGTGGACGCAAGCCAACTGGCCTGGGCCTATCTTGCCGCCCAAAAACTTGGCAACATCGACGAATCGAAATGGCGTTCGCAGCTTGAATTCGCGCTTGCCGCGGAAGATGGCGCCGGGAGCAGTTTGGCCGCCTGGAATGCCGCAATGCTTCATCGTGAATTGGGAGACGAAAGCGCGGCAGAAGCCGGATTTCGTCAGGTCCTGCTGATGTCCGATAGTCAGATGGCCTACCATCTCGCTCGCCTTGCTCTAGCCGGCGCAGACAAATGAAATCGTTGGCCGGCAAGCCGGCTATCTCGCATGTTTGCGACTCGCTCTGGAATCGCGGCTCAACCTCTGCCGGGTGACGGAAATCACTTCGAAATCTAAATCGCCATGTACTAATAGCTTCATAATCTCTAGTAATCGCAAGAAAGAGATGAAAAACGAAATGAAAGCATGGTCGATCCTCAGTCTTGCGCTTACGGCGCTTTTTGGCTTTACCTGTTCCGTGGCCGCGCAGTCCCCAGCTTCGGGATTCCCGGTCAGCGTGTCCGAAGGCACTCTTACCATCCCAACCTACGAGCCTTCATCGCGTGAGTTGGAACCGCCTCTGTTCCCGAATTCCACGGTGAAAGGACTTTACCCGTTTCCGACATATGCTGCGCTGGCGCAGGGCGATTCTCCCAAGCCGAAAACTTATCGAACCATTCTTCTCGAAAATGAATATCTAAAGCTGACCTACATTCCCGAGTTTGGTGGACGGTTTTTTTCTCTTTACGACAAAGCGCGTAAGCGCGAGGTCTTCTATCGCAACGATGTGATCAAGCCGACCATGTTCAATCCGCGGCAAAGCTGGCCGGTGTCAGGTATCGAGCTCACAGGGCCCTTCGATGTGCACACCCTTACGCTTCATGGAGAGCCGTTCTGGTCAAATACAATCCTGCGCCACCCCGACGGCAGCGTCTCGCTGGTGCTTGGCGAATCCGACCCTGTTTACCACATGAAGGTGAATCTGTCGGCGACGCTTTATCCAGGCATCGCAGCGATGCAGATCAGCGTCTTCTGCTACAACGCCAACGATAGCCAGATGCCGCAGATGTTCTGGACCAATGCAGGCTTCCCATCCACTGACAAGACACGCTTCATTTACCCGATGACGCGCACTGTTGGCCACACATCCGGAATGGTTTCCGACTGGCCGCTCTATAACGGTGTCGACCTGAGCTGGGACCGGAACAACCAGCACATGCTCGGCGTCTTCGGTATCGATTCTTACGACAATTTTGCGGGTTCCTACCAGTTCGACCATGACTATGGCGTTTTCCGTTACGCCGACCGGCGCATCGTGCAGGGCATGAAGCTGTGGACCTTCGGTTATGGCCCCGGCGCCGAGGAGCAGCAAGCCTACACCGACGATGCTGGTCCGTACGTAGAAGTGCAGAGCGGCCGTTACGTTTGGGATGGCCACTATGAGTGGGTCGCGCCCCATAAGGTGGAAACGTGGAGTGAGTGGTGGATTCCCGTGGGCGGTATCGGGGGTTTGACCACCATAACCCGCGATGTCGCGCTTAATCTGACGGTCGAACCCGATGCGGCTGGAGAGAATTCAGAGGTCAAGCTGGCTCTATCTCCCTCGCGTGCGATGCCTGGAGCACGATTGGTTGTCTCGGCAAAGTGCGGCGAACTGCTCAAGGCTTCGCTCGATCTCACTCCCGGCACTCCAATCTCAAAAACGATATCGAGTATTAAAGCGAACGCAGACGGGTTGAAGGAGTTGACGGTTCGCATCACCGACGCTTCCGGCCAGGAGGTAATGCATTACATCCGTCCTGACGAAGACCCCGGCCGTAAAGAGTACTCGCCGCTTGCCAAAGGCCTTGAGAACCCTGAGAAATCACCCGAGCAAATGAGCGCCGAAGAACTGGTCGAGGCGGCGGAATTCAAGCTCAAGGAAATGGATCCGGGCGCGATTCAGGACCTGGTTGACAGGGCATTGAAGCTCGATCCCGGCTACTCGCAGGCACATCTGCTGCTGGGCGTCTACCACTACAACGCGGGCGATTACAAAGCAGCGGTCGATGAGCTTTCGAAAGCCACTGAACGCGATCCTTATCTTGGCGAAGGCTGGTACTATCTGGCCATCAGTCAACTGGCTCTGGGCGACAAGGAAAACGCCGAACGCAATCTCTATTTCGTCGGGCCAGACAGCGCTTACTTCGGAGAGCGCGAGTACCAGCTTGGAAAACTGGCGCTTCTGGCAAATAAACTTCAGGACGCCAACGAGCACTTCAACCGTGCCGTCCTTGCGAACGGTTACGACCTTAATGCGCGGGCCCTCTACGCTCTTACCTTGCGAATTCAGGGCAAGCAAACCGATGCTCTCGCGCAACTGACTTCACTGTTGCAGCTCGATCCCACCAACCGAATTGCGTACGCTGAGCGGTTCTTTCTTAGCGGTGACGCCGTTGCGAAAAGTGAATTGCTTCGCCTGATGGGCGAACAAAGCCAGGAGGCCCTCGATGTCGCCATCTTCTATGGCGGTGTTCAACGTTGGCGCGAAGCGGCCGCGATTCTGCGTCTGGTGGAGCAGACCAATCGAGATCCTTGGAGCAGGTCGCCGCTGTTCAATTACACGCTGGCGTACTTTCTTGAGCGCTCCGGCGAGAGTGCTGCAACTGTAGCCGAATATCGCAAGAAAGCTCAAGCAGCGGCAGGAAATGTCGATCGCTTTCCCTATCGCCGCGAGAGCGAAGCGCCTCTGGCCGAAGCAGCAAATGCCGATTCGCACGACGCGGTGGCGCGATTCAATCTGGGCTGCCTGCTCTTCTACCTCGGCCGGCAGGACGAGGCTATCGCGAACTGGCGGTCTGCCGTTGCGCTTGATCCCAATGACTTCAGCGCTCGGCGCGAACTCGGCCTGGCTTACGCAGCGCAGGGTAAAACAGATGAAGCAACCCAACAGCTTGAAAAGGCGATTCAACTTAGACCAGACCACGTTGATACGTTCAACGATCTCAGCTCAATTTACGCAAGCGCCGGGAGATTCGATGATCAGATCGCACTGATCAAAAAAGCACTGCTGCGGTCTCCTGCAAATGACGACCTGACGATGGCATTGCTCAACGCCGATCTGATCAAGGGACGATACGATGACGCTGATCGCATCGTAAGAACGCACAACTTTGCTCCCCGGCACCGCTCCACAATTCTCCGCGACGAATATCGCAACCTCCGCTATGGGATGGGCGCAGTCGCTTTCAACCGTGGCGACTATGCGCAGGCGCTCGAGATCTATCAGTCCGCCCTCAAGCCGCCAGTCTCACTCCATCTCGATGACTTTCAATTTCAAGCGGCGCCCAGGGCTTATTACTACATCGGGCGCACGTTGGAAGCATTAGGGCGCAAAGACGAGGCAGCCAGCGCATACCGGCAAAGCACTACGGGAATCGATCTTCTCTCAGGCGACCGCGACAGCTGGAACAGTGAAAACTTTTTTGCGGTCCTTTCGCTGGAAAGACTCGGTGAGACAGACAAGGCCAAAGACTTGCTTCCGCGCTTTGAAGGTTTTGCGAGAACCGAGATGGACTACGCGAGCCCGTCGCCACGCGGTAAGGCGCGCTACCTGCTTGCGCTGATTGAGCAAAACGCAGGGAATGGCGAGATGGCGCGCAAGTACATGAATGATTCGCTTCAGGCATTGCCCGATTTTCTCGAACCGCGATACGAGTTACGCGGCGACACGATTGATCCGGTTGGGACGCGAACAAACGCTGATAAGGCTGCTCAATGAAAGGGGCCGGTAAGTTGAGGAAACTTGGATCTAGACTGTTGTTGCTTTTGCTTGTGCCCGGAATCTGTTGCTGGGCATCCGACTTCGCGGCCCTTTCTGCGTATCATCGCCCCGATCCCTTCGGAGGCATTGTTGCAAGCGATCAGCCCGGAGCGAATTGGGGTCATGCGATCAAACTGATTGCGGCGCGCGGAGGATATGTTTCGTTCCAGCTTGTGGTCAAGTCCGACCATACATGCAGCAATTGCAAGCTCTCGATCGAGTTCTCACAACCGGTGGAAGTGTATCGCGAGTGGTTTCATTTCAACACTCCCGACAAGCACTATTATCCTGACGCGCTCGTTCCGGTAAATCTTCCCTACACCTTCCAGATGCCCGATCAGGAAAATGCAATCTCCGGCCAAACAGCACGCGCGTTCTGGGTTGATCTCTGGATCGCCTCTGGCACAAAACCGGGTTTGTACCATGGCCACGCGCGGCTGCTTGAAGGCGCGTCATCCAAAGCGATACCGTTCATTGTCTCTGTGACCTCGGCCGAGATACCCGCGCAGGATGTTGTCTCCATCGACTCAAATACCTACGGTCTTGGATGGTTGCGGCAACAGTATCCCAAGGCGCTGAATGGTTCAGACCGCTCCAACGAAGATGAACAGTTTCATCTGGTTCAACAGTATTACATAATCTTTTATGAGAATCGCACGACCTTTCATATCCTCGGCTATAGCCATGCGGGATACGTCGATCCAGGCTTCGCGCCTGAGTTAGCCGGTTCAGGCATCCAAAAGCACATTGTCAGTTGGGACAAATTCGACCGCCTCTTTGGCCCTCTTCTGGATGGCTCAGCGTTTGCCGATACACGCCGAGGACCAAGCCCCATTCCGTTTATGTATCTACCGATCAATCCCGAATGGCCGGCAAATTATTTGTGGTGGGGAGAGCCCGGCTATCAGACAGAATTCACCAATGTAATGGGAGAGATGGAGCGTCACTTCCGCGAGAAGAAATGGACAACTACCCAATTCGAGATGTTCTTCAACCAGAAGAAGCGCTATAAAGGATTCGAATGGGATGGCGACGAAGAAAGATTTCCAGCGGACTATTCCTACATGCTCGCCTACCACGATCTTCTTATCAAGTCGTTGCCGGCGGACACTCCAGTCCACTTCATCATGCGTGCCGACGTGAGCTGGACTATGGGGAAGCAGATGGACATACTCAAGAATGCCATCGATCTTTGGTGCGCAAGCGGTGGAATGTATGTCTGGTCTTCAGATAAGTTGCCGGAGTTGAGGCAGCGTGGCGACACAGTCTGGAACTACGGAGGAACACCCTCGGTCCAGGACGTTTCGGTGTCCACCGCCTTCGATCCACTGCGAACCTGGATTCGAGGTGTAGACGGTTTCGAGCGTTGGCTCGCGGTCGATCCAGGTACCACTCCGTTTCAATCGCTTTCCGATGGCGGCACTGAGACGTTGGTCTATTCGGGCGAGCGATTCGGAGTGGAAGGGCCCATTCCAAGTATTCGATTGAAGTTGCAACGGAATGTGGTTCAGGATCTCGACCTGCTTGAAGTTGAAGCACAGCGCGGCGATCGCGACGCTATCAAAGCGCAGGTTGTGCGTCTATTTGACAACACCAGTCTGGCTCAATGGAGCCATTCTTCCGCGCCTCCTCCTGCCGGCCCGGTACTCGATTGGACAAACGCTGACATCGGCGACGCGCTGAAGCCGTATGATGCGCAGTTCCCAACACCTCATCCGAACGCCTGGCAGAGCGTTCACGACTTCGCAGTTGAGCAATTCGGAGGTGCGCAATGAAGGCAACTGTTTGGCTTGTTCTTGGCCTTGTGCTCGCCGTCCCTCCGGCCCGGGCAGGCGCTCCTGCTCAAACCGAGAAGACACTCGACGAAATCGCGCGAGTAGCTACCATCATGGTCGATGGAGATGTTTGTCAGCACATTCTGACCCCTCGCGCGCTGGAGCACATGCTCAAGCATGACCCGCGCGACGATTGGCAGGCTGGCGATAACTACGACGTCAATAACGAAGCATTTATCCAGACCAAGAAGACACTTATCCGTCTGGCCATGATCGCGCCGTTTCCAGTAGATGTAAATCTGTGGATGCCGGTGCCCACTACCAAAGACGTCCATATAGTAATTCGAAACAAATACGACCTTAGCCAGTTCTGGAATGGGGACTTGGAGCAGCCCATGCCGGCGCCGGTGCAGCAGGTGCTGAAAACCGGAGACCGCGTAACGGTGGCGGAGAAGCCGGGGATGGTCTCAGTGCTGGCGCCGGTGCGCAACAGTCTGGGCGAAATTGTCGGTGTTCTAGAGGTGGTCAGCAGCAACTCCGCGCCTGCCCACGACGAGCAGTAGAGGAATCGGTGGGCGCCAATTTCGGATCTGGCACGAATGATGAAATTGACTTCTGAAGCGCGGATGGTAGGACGGCGGAACTTTCTGAAAGCTGTCGCCGGAACTTCAGCGTTAGCCGCGCTGGGCACAACTGCAACTCTGCGCGGCCCAGTCCGGGGCGGTCCCGTTCGCGCTGCATTGATCGGATATGGAAAGCAGGGCAAGGTCCTGCTCGACAACATCGATCCCGAGCTAATGACGATCTCGGCCATCTGCGACATCAGTCCCTCTACGAATAAAGGTGCGAATGATGCTGGCGTAACGTGGCACAGGGATTGGCGGCGGATGCTGGAAGAAGAGCGCGTCGAAGCAGTACTGATTGCGACGCCGCTTAGCACTCACGCGGAAATTGCGACTGCTTGCCTTCAGGCGGGCAAACACGTCTTTTGCGAAACCGCAATGGCAATGGATGTGGTTGGCTGCGGCCAGATGTTGCAGGCTGCGGAAAAAAGCAAGCGTCTCCTTCAAATTGGGTATCAGGACTTCTACCAACCTCATTACTGGGCGGCGTATCGCAATATCGTGATGAAAGGTGTGCTGGGAGATGTCTACACCGTTGAGGGAGCCTGGCACGTTGCAACCTCGGGACGCGTGAAGACCACGTCGGGCACTGGAAACTTCGACCCGCGCGCTTGGGGATACCCTTCCCTGGATGAGCTTCTGAATTGGCGACTTTACCGTCGTTACTCGAAAGGCATGATGACCGAGCATGGAGGAGCCCTCGTTTCTCTGACAAATTGGTTTTTCGACTCGGTTCCAGTTGCCGTCAAAGCATCCGGTGGCGTCTTTTCCTATAGGGATGGCCGTGACGTTGCAGATCATGTTTTCACCACCCTTGAATATCCGCACAGCAGAACTGCGACCATTTCTCTCATTCAATCCAACGGATTCGAAGGAAGCTATATTCAGTTCCTGGGAACCAAAGGCACGCTGATCATCGGCAGAGACGAAGCGTTGCTATTTACGGAAGTTGGAAGCCGGGCTGCCAAGGTTGGAGCGCTGGAACTCAAAAGCTCGCAGCCCGTTCTCGACACATCGGCAAGCCGTAGCGCGGAAGCTTCAAGTCACTCTGTTCTCGCCGGGGGAGAGACTTCTGAATTCGCTCAGGGTAGAGAAGCCTTTCAACGAGAAATTGCCGCATTTTGCGGGGCAATTCGCGCGCACGCTCCTTTACGTTGTGATCCAGTCCATGCGTTCGAGGTAGCTCGCACATCCTTTGCTGTCGATGAGGCTGTGGAGCAAAACCAGCACTCAGGCCCTCAAGCTTTGAATCCATTCAGCCGGTCTCGCGATATCCACGAAGGAATGCTGGTCTGACATGCAAGAACGATGTAGCCTCGCATCGGCGAATCAACCCCTCGTCAATCTCTTGAGCAGGAGGGAACTCCTCTCACTCGACGCCCCCTGGCGAAGCAGTCGGAGACAGCAAGACTCCGCGAGCCAATGGATACGCGTCGCACGCCCTGCGATGGCTTGCCGCTTTGAGGTAATCGTCGAGGCGGAGAACGACCACGCTGTTGAAAGCGCGCAAAGATGCCTCGATGAGGTCGATCGACTGGAATCAATTCTTTCGATATACCGTTCCGCGAGTGAAGCTACTCTTCTTAACCTAGGCGCGGCAAGACATCCAGTTCCGGTCGGACCGGAAATGTTTGAATTGCTCGAGCTTTGCGCAACTCTGCAGCAAGAAACAAAAGGGGCATTCGACATAACCACAGGCGCTCTAAGTCAATGCTGGGGATTTCAAGAGCGCAAGCCAAGCCTTCCAGCGCTTGCGGTACTTAGGGACGCACTAAGTCAAACGGGCTTTCATCGCGTCACTCTTCGGCGAAATCAAACTGTCTCCTTTAGTTCTCTCCGTGTCCAAATCAATTTTGGAGGAATCGGGAAAGGCTACGCTCTCGATCGTGGAGCTGTGAAGTTGCGGGAGCGCGGCATCAAGACAGCCTTACTGAGCGCCGGCCACAGTAGTGTCTTGGCCGTGGGTGCAGGCCCCGAAGGCGCCGGCTGGCTCGTTGGCCTTCGCCATCCAGTGCAAAGAGAACGTCGCTTGGGAACCGTGCGCCTCAGTTCATGCGCTATGGGAACAAGTGGACAGGAGGAGCAGTCGTTCCTGGAGAACGGCCGAAGTTACGGTCACATCCTGGATCCGAAGACCGGATTTCCTGCCGATCGCGTTTTGAACGTAAGTGTAATTGCGGATTCTGTTGCTCATGCTGATGCGCTGGCGACGGCGTTTTGTGTTAGTGGGCCGGAACTTGCTACAGACTATTGCGGTCGTCATCAAGGCGTAATTGCAGTGATACTTATGGCAGAAAACCCATCCCATCCAATCGTGATTGGCTCAAACGACAGGGCATCGGTAGAGGTTACACATGACTAACTCCACCTCAACGCATCTTTCCATGCCCCAGAAGGTCTCGTTGGTTGCTCTGCGCACATTAATAGGCTGGCATTTTCTTTATGAAGGTTACTTCAAGCTCATACTTCCCGCCTGGGCTGCCGATGGGACCCATCTCGGGCCATGGAGCGCGGCCAGTTATTTGAATGATGCCACCGGTCCCATCGGGCACTTACTCCAGGCGCTATTCAACACTCGTTATGGGCACTTGATTGATATCGCCGTGATTGCCGCGTTATGTGCAATTGGTCTTTCGCTCGTCCTGGGCCTGTTTACTCAGATGGGGTGCTACGGGGCGATCGCCATGCTTGCGCTTTTCTACGTCACGGCAATCCCACTAAACGGCGCGCCGCACACCGGCATGGAAGGGAATTACTTGATCGTCAACAAGAACCTGATCGAATTGGCCGCGGTTGTTGTGCTACTGCTTTTTCAAACTGGCCGAAGCGCTGGCCTAGACCTGTTCTATTTCACGCGGCGGAAAAAATGGCGCGACGCTAAACCTGAGGCCCGCTAAATGTGCTACATGTCGATTGCGCGCTTTGCGATGAGTGAGATTGGAGAGGACAGCGGATGTATCTGACTCCGGAGCAGAAGGTCGCAGGTCGCCGGAATTTCTGGCGAGCAGCATCTCGCGGTGTCGATCCTCGGCGGCTCAAGCTTGAGACCTGCGTGCCGCGCACCATGCCGGGAGGCCCCGTCAAGGCCGGAATTGTCGGAGTTGGGCGGCAAGGCTTTGCCCCATTACTCGGCAACTGCAGCAAGGAATTCATTGAGATTTGTGCCATCTGCGACATTAATCCTGATCATCGCGCCCGAGCCATTCAAGCGCTCTCGAAGGCTGGTGGAAAAGCACCGCGCGAGTACGAGAACTGGCAGGAGATGGCGCAAAAAGAGAAGCTGGAGGCCGTGTTTATCGCGACACCGCTCTGGACGCATGCTGAAATCGCAGTGGGTTTTTTACAGGCTGGGGTCAATGTCTTTGGCGAAAAGATGATGGCCTACGACCTCGCGAGCTGTCAGCGGATGCTTGAAACCGCCCGGATGGGAAAAAAGCTGTTAGAGATCGGTTATCCGCGCTTTTACGAGCCCCTCTATCAGGCCGTTTACGAGAATATCATTCGTCCCGGATTGCTTGGCGATATCCACTATGTGCGCCTTCATACGCATCGAAACAATTCCTGGCGCTGGGATGAAAAGCCACCTTACAACGGTTTTGACCCAAGCCAATGGGGCTACCCCGGATGGGAGTATCTGGCCAACTGGCGACTTTACAGCCGGTACTCCCAAGGCCTGGTTGCGGAGTTAGGGAGTCATCAGACTTCCCTGGCCGAATGGTTCCTGGGTTCGACGGCTCAATCGGTTTACGGATCGGGCGGCATTGATTGTTACAAAGATAGCCGCGAGGTTAATGATCATATACACATGACCTTCGAACATCCGAAGGAATGCACGGTCGAATTGTCGAACATTCTTAGCAACAGCTATGGCGGCCTCTACGAAGAGTTCCTCGGCTCAAAAGGGAGCTTGATTCTTTCTGACATCGACGGCGGAATGTATTTCGCCTCGCAGAACGAATGCGAGACGAGTGCGACACTTGACGGTGATGACGAAGTGGTTCCGTGGAAGGCTGATTGGAACATTGCTTACCGATCGGAGATCTTCCATTTTTGCTCTGCAATTCGGCAGGGCACGCCGCTCTTGTGCGGACCTGAACGTGCGCTGGCTTCGGCTACGGTTGCATTGGCTGGCAATCAAGCTCTTGCGACGCGAACTCGCGTAGAGATTTGCGCGCCTGATGCGCCATACCGTGCGAGCGAGAACCTGCAATGATCGAGTCGATGCATGATTCGACGGAAGACGGGCTCACAGTCAGACGTGATCCGGAGAGGGTGCCGGCTGCAAATGGATCAAAGGCGAAAGAATCTCGCACTTCAGCAACCACGAGAGTCTTTTATGGGTGGTGGATCGTGGCTGCCGCATTCCTGAACCTGTTCGTTTCGGTCGGTGTCATTTATTATGGATTCCCCGTTTTTTATCCATCGTTCGTCAGCGCGCTGGGTTTCTCGCGCGCACAGGTTGCGCAAGGATTCCTGCTGGGCTTTCTCGGCATCGGCGTACCGTTTGGTATTCTAGCCGGCGTCCTCATTGACAAAATCGGCGCTCGCCCCGTGATCCTTTCCGGGGTGGGCTTTATCGGGGCTCCCCTCGTGCTCATGAGTTTCATGACGCGTCTTTGGCAGTACGAAGTTCTCTGCATGGTCGAGGTTCTGGGCTACACTTTCGCCGGTCCAATTGCGAATCAGGTCTTGATCGCGCAGTGGTTTCATTTTCGGCGTGGACGTGCAATGGGGTACGCCTATCTGGGGCTCGGATTTGGCGGCGTAGTTTCACCTCCACTGGTTAACTACCTCATCCATGCTTTTGGTTGGCGTCATGCTCTTGGGGCGACGGGAATCGCGATTCTCGCGCTATTGCTCCCTGTGGAGCTATGGATTACACGGTCAACACCGGCTGAAATGGGCCTTGCCCCCGATGGGGCGGATCCTATCTGCGAACAGGCTCCTCGATCCCGTTCACGTGAGTCAATTGGCGTGGTAGCCGCATTGCGCACCGTAGACTTCTGGCTTATTCTGCTCGGTTCCAGCCTTGTCATCGGCGCAGTTAATGCCGTAATCCAACATTTCATTCTGTTTTTAAAGGATCAGGGCTACTCGACCACCACTGCCGCGAGCCTATTGTCAACGCTGCTCGCGGTAAGCCTGATCGGTAGAGTACTGGTGGGCTATCTGTCAGACCGTTTTCAACGGAAAAACATAATGACCCTCTTTTACTTCTTGCTGGGCGTAACCATTCCTTTGCTCTTTCTGGCTCGCCAGCCAATTGCCGCATGGGCTTTTGCGGGGGCATTCGGATTCTCAATGGGCGCAGATTACATGCTGATTCCTTTGGTGACCGCGGACTGTTTCGGAATCGGCTCGCTCGGCAAATTGCTGGCCATCATTATCATGGGTTACTCGCTTGGACAATGGATAGCGCCCTGGGCAGCCGGAAAGCTCTTTGACACCTACGGGAGTTACGGCCCGGCATGGAAGATGTTTGCGACGGCAGCCGTTCTGGGTTCGATCGCTATCTACCGCGTGTCCACAAAGCCCGAGAGTGCAATGGCGGACGTCGCGAGAATGCGGAAATGAGACCGCGTAAATCGAGAAAAGAGCGGAGAGTTATGGTCCGATTAGCTTAGTTGATGCAAACGTGCCGTCGGACAGAGCGAATTATTAACTGCGCCGGCTTAGGCGAGAATTGCGAGACGTGAAGTGGAAGAATTACGGGAGCAATGTGCGGTCCGGAATGTCGACGCACTCGAGAAAATGCTGAGCGAACCAAACGATGCCACCATCCAAGCGATGGCCTCCCTCGATGGGGACATCGTAATCCTTGGCGTCGGTGGAAAAATGGGTCCGACCTTGTCTCGAATGGCGAAGCGAGCATCCGACCTTGCCGGAGTGAAGCGTCGCATCATTGGTGTTTCAAGGTTTTCAGGTTCGCCAAAGCTTGAAGATAAGTTGCACTCTTGGGGAATTGAGACCCATCGCTGCGATCTGCTGGACCTGGACTCCTATCCGCAATTGCCCGATGCCGCTAATCTCATCTTCATGGCCGGAATGAAATTCGGCTCCACGGGCCAGGAGCCGCTGACCTGGGCGATGAATACTTTCATACCCGGACTGGTCAGCCACCGCTATCGAGACAGTCGGATTGCCGTCTTCTCAACGGGAAACGTCTATGGTCTTTCTCCGGTGGCTAGCGGCGGTTCGCTCGAGACTGATGCGCTCCATCCTGCTGGGGAGTATGCACTCAGTTGTCTTGGGCGCGAGCGGATATTTGAACATTTCAGCCGGGCTTATCAAACAAAGTTATCTATTCTGCGATTGAACTACGCCGTGGAGTTGCGTTATGGAGTGCTCCTTGACATCGCCCGAAGGGTGTATGCGGGGCAGCCAATCCCTCTTCAGATGGGCTACTTTAATGCGATCTGGCAGGGCGATGCCTCGGCCATGACTCTGCGGTCTCTCAGCCATGCGTCCTTGCCGCCTTTCGTTGTGAACATTGCGGGACCAGAACTCTTGTCTGTAGCGCGCATTGCAACGGAATTCGGCAATCTCCTTCACAAGCCGGTTCATTTTGAGGGGACAGAGTCCGGTGATGCACTTTTGAGCAACGCCGGGAAGGCATTTCAGTCATTCGGCCGACCCAATGTAAGCATCGGCAGAGTGTTGTCTTGGATCGCAGAGTGGGTCGGGCAGGGTCGTGAGACTTTCGACAAACCGACTCACTTTGAAAACCGCGCCGGCAATTTCTAAAAGAAAGATGAATCGATTGTATGCTTGATCAGAAGATTCAGGAGGAATTGGCGCGTGGAGTTGCGATTCCAGCACATCCGCTTGCTCTAACTTCAGAACGGCGACTGGATGAGAAGCGTCAAAGGGCCCTTACCCGGTACTACATCGCAGCCGGCGCTGGCGGACTTGCCGTCGGGGTCCATACAACACAGTTCGCCATTCGCGATCCGCATTTTGGACTTTATGAGCCAGTCTTGCAACTGGCCGCGGAAGAGATGAACCGTGCCGATCATATCCGTACGACTCCATTGATCAGGATTGGAGGGATTTGCGGGAAACTGGAACAGGCCCTTCGAGAGGCCCGGCTGTTGGTCGACCTCGGTTATCACGCCGGCCTGCTTAGCTTGTCCGCGTTGGGGGATGCGGACGATGAGGCGTTGGTGCGCCATTGCCGCTCTGTTTCCGAAATCATCCCAGTGGTGGGGTTTTATCTTCAGCCATCCGTCGGCGGTCGCCCGCTTTCGTGGCGATTCTGGCGCGAATTCGCTGAAATCGAGAATCTGGCAGCCATCAAGATTGCGCCATTCGATAGATACCGGACTCTGGATGTGATGCGAGCTGTTGCCGATTCGGGACGGCCTATTCCGCTTTACACCGGGAATGACGACAACATTGTGATTGATCTGCTGACTCCGTATGTTTTTTCGGTCGACGGCACGAGCAGGGAACTGCGAATGAAGGGCGGCCTGCTCGGACAGTGGTCAGTTTGGACCCACGCGGCGGTGGAACTGCATCGCGATTGCCAAAGGGCCGCAGGCAGCACGAAAGATGTCCCCAGAGAACTGCTGCAAAGGAGCGTCGAAGTGACCGATGTCAACGCGGCATTCTTTGACGCCGCCAATCGCTTTGCCGGGTGCATTTGCGGTTTGCATGAAGTCTTGCGGCGTCAGGGATTGCTCGCAGGCATCTGGTGCCTGGATCCAGATGAGACGCTCGGCCCGGGACAGAAAGAAGAGATTGACCGCGCCTATGCGGCCTATCCTCATCTCAATGACGATGAGTTTGTGAGTGAGAATCTGGACGATTGGCTAAGACACTGACCAGCATTCCTCACAAACGGCGCGAAGGACATATCCCCACCCCACCCATATCCGATACCCCCGCCCCCTGCGAAAAATCTCAAAATCTATTGTTTTCATTGCGATAGAGGGTAGACTTGGCGGCCAGGTCTATTGTTTTCAGTCGGTTAGGATCTGCTGGTCTGCCGAACTTCGGCCCGAAGAATCGCTATCTGCATTCAGAATAGAACGGGCGGGGGAATTAAACGGCAGAAAGGAGAGGCGATTTAAGTCATTTTGAATGAGAGTGATAGGGGAGGAAGGCGGCAGCCTGGCGGTTGACCGCGAGTACATTTAGAGCGGCATGTGAGAAATGCGTGCTAACAATTGTCACGAATCATGTGCTTCCAATCGCGCCCGGCATGATTGGCTGTTCCGGTTCGTTCGTCGAGAATACAGCAGGCGGCTCCGACCCGGCCGGACATCACTTTACAAAAACTGCGCAAACACTACTTGGAGCGGTTCCGCAGTTTTTGTAGAAGGTTCCGATCTCAGTGCGCGGTGGATTTTTCTTAAGGAAACTCAACTTGGTCGCTGTGGCATCGGGGCACTGTAACGCGGATCCGCTGTAGCGTTACTGGCGCAGGGCAATGCGTCCTTGGCGCATGCTGTCACCGCTTAGGTATTCCCTTCAGATTCAAACGTTTACGCAATAAATATGATCCGATTAGAAACAATAAGAAAGATTGAGTGAGAGATTTACGCAAATAAAAATAACAAAGATCGCACAAAAGACGACAAACATAGTATCATTCCCATCAAAAGCACCAGACATTTTTTTCAGATACGCAAGGATACACCGTCAAACGAAAGTGGGAGGAAGAACTATGTGGCCGGTAGCGCGAAGGGAATTTCACCTGGTCCGGAATCTTGGTATGGCATTGTTTCGCATTGGATTGGCAATCGTAGCGACCGCTCTGATCGCATTCGGCGGCGTCGGCCTCATGGCTCAGACCGGCATTTGTCCCGGAAGTTCGAGTGGACGATGCTTTCCCAATACGACGAATGGCATCTTCACCTACAGCGATCAAATTGATATGGACGGGCTCACCAATGCCCAGCTTCAATTCTTCGCTACAAATTATGTTGGCGGGCAGAAGCAAACAGCCGCACAAGCGGCCACTTTAAGAGCACTCAACTCAAACTTCCTGGTGCTGCACTACCGTCTGTCGGAGTTCTTGGGATATGGAACGTGCAGTAGCGCAACGCCCCCGGTCCCGACAACGAACAGCCCCCTCCCCATTGTGGACACGCCCACGGGCGACTGGGGTTTAGAGTGGCCCTGGTCAGACAATACAACCACCCCACAAACAATCACTACTCCCTGGCCTGGAGGAGCGCCCTCGGAGCTCTCATGGTACGCTGGCGCGAATGCTCCGGTAGGCTCATACACGTATAGTGGGTCACCGTGGGTCTACGCCTGTGGATCACAGCATTTCCTCATGAACATCGGCGATTTGAGCCCCTCGGGCTGGCCGGCTTTTTACAGTGGCTTGGTCCTCCAGGAGATGCAGGACAACACCGACGACGGCGTCTTTGCGGATTCATTCAGCATTCCCACTCTCTTCGGAGGCTTTACCCCCAGCTTGCCCTTGCAAGGCACGGATCCGGCCTTCGAGCAAACCTGGGCGACGAACATGCATGCTTTTACTGACTACATGCGTACCCAGTTTGCCGGCAATTACCTATGGATTCCCAATGTTGGAGATTGGGTTTACGCCTCTGATCCCACCGACTACACCAACGTCGACGGCGCGATGATTGAGTTCTTTGCGGAGTACGGCGCCGGGAGCGGCACCCCCAGCTTTCTGGCTCCGGCCGACTGGGCGACGCAGATGAGCCGCGATATATCGCTCGCCAACCTTAACAAGATCGTGATCATGCAGGACTACCCCAGCGCGGCGCCGAGCGCCAGCTACGAGCGGCTGTTTGACGCAGCAAGCTACCTGCTGGTGAAGGGAAACTACTCGTATCTGAATATGAACGCTACGGGACCGGTGCAATGGTGGCCTGAGTACAACATCCCCATCGGAACGCCGATTGAGGCGCTTCCCAGCACGACCGGCACCAGCACCAATGCGGTGGCCGGATTCCAGATGACCTCAGGCAGCGGCGCTACCTATTATCAGCGCGCTTATTCAAACGGAATCGTCCTGGTCAATCCCGCGGCCAGCGACACCGGCCTGATCAATCTGGGCCAGACGTATTACATGGCTGTCAACGATCCTGATCCGAACCAGGGTGTAGTTCCTGCCGACGGGGTTCCTACGGGCCAGATCAACTATGCCGCCGTGAGCTATGTCGACCTTGCGCCATGCCCTACGATCAACCAGGCGGGGTCGGGCAACTGCGCGGCAATTCTTCTGAGCAATGCGCCTACAGGCCCAGGCCTTCCCACGCTAACGCCTACGGTGACGGTGACAACGTCCTCGTCCATCATCACGCCGGCGCAGTCACTGACGGTGACCATCGCCGTTAATGGTGGAACCGGCAATCCCACACCCACTGGCTCTGTTATTTTGAGCGGCGGCGGCTACAACTCCGGAGCAACGGCTCTTACGAGCGGCAGCGCAGCCATCGTCATCCCCGCGGGTTCGTTGGCCCTTGGCAGCGATACGCTGATGGCCACCTTTACCCCGGACTCCACCAGTTCGTCGATCTACTTCGGAGCCGCGGGTGTGTCTTCCCCAGTGACAATGGAAAACGTCATCCAGGGGCCGGACAATGAGTTCGACTGGACCTGGATGGGCGGGAGCAGCACGATCGGAACCACATCGGGTCTGAACGGAGTGTACCCTGCGCAACCAGGACCACCGGCTGCCAGCGGGATTTTCCCCGGAGGCCGCGAAGCGCCAGCGCTGTGGGCCGACAACAGCGGCAATATATGGCTCTTCGGGGGAGCTGGTTTTGACTCCGTGGGCACGAATGGCGGTCTCAACGACCTTTGGGAATTCACCCCCTCAACCGGTCTATGGACCTGGGAGGGCGGAAGCAACACTGCGGGCGGCACCGAGGTGAATAGCGGCCTCGGTAATTTTGCTGCCGGAAACATTCCTGAGAGCTTCTTTATGGGTTCGAATTGGACCGATCTCAGCGGAAATCTCTGGCTGTTTGGGGGCTGGGGGGCCTTAGGCACAGACATGTGGGAGTACAAACCTTCCCTGGGCCAGTGGGCCTGGGTGGGCGGAAGCTTCACCGGCCAAAACGGAGTGTACGGCACGCAGGGTGTGCCAAATGCTGCCAACATCCCCGGATACCGCGGAAACCAGGTCGGAGTTACCGATAACAACGGCAATTTCTGGCTCTTTGGTGGATATGGCGTCGACTCCGTCGGGAATTGGGGCGATCTGAATGACCTTTGGGAGTTCACTCCTTCAACCGGAATGTGGACCTGGGTGAGCGGCAGCAACCAGAATGGCGGCTACCAGTCACCCGGCAACTACGGCACCATGGGTGTTTCGGCCGTCGGAACCCCGAACGTTCCCCCGGGGCGCGATAGCATGAGCGCCTGGATTGACGCCGATGGCAACTTCTGGGTCTTCGGGGGCGAGAACGCCAACATCAACGCCGATTACAACGACCTGTGGGAGTTCACGCCTTCCACGGGTCTTTGGACATGGGTGAGCGGAAGCAATACAACCGGCAGCACCGGCGTGTACGGGGCTTTGGGTGTGCCTTCAACTGTAAACGTCCCCGAATCCCGCGATAACACAGTGAGTTGGACCGACAGTACCGGCAATCTCTGGCTCTTCGGGGGAAACATCGGCGGTAACGCATTCCTCAACGACCTCTGGGAGTTCACTCCTTCCACCGGAATGTGGACCTGGATGGGTGGAAGCACCACGCTCGGCATCGCCGGCGGTACAACGGGATTGCCGGGAGTTTACGGCACGCTGGGTATACCTACTGTCGGAAGCACGCCTGGAAGCCGCCAATCCGGCTCGAGCGTGACCGATTTCTACGGCAATCTTTGGCTGTTCGGTGGAGAGGGCCTGGATTCCGCTGACAATAGCGGCTCTCTCAACGATATGTGGGAATACAAGCCACCTACAGTCAAGACCACGCCCGCAATAGCAGTGACGCCATCCGCATTGAGCATCACCTCGGCGCAGGATCTTGCTGTAACGGTTGCCGTCAGCGGCACAATCGGCACACCCACCGGCACAGTTGTGCTGACGGGGGGCGGATACACCTCCACGGCGGCAACTCTGGTCAACGGAAGCGCGACCATCAACATCATTGCCGGCGGACTGGCAGTCGGCAGCGACACGCTGACCGCAAGCTATGCTCCGGATCGGACTGACTCGCCGATCTACACGAGTGCATCTGGGACGGCCGCTGTAACCGTGTCTGCGGTGGTTGTGCCGCCTGCTCCGGCCTTCGCCATTAGTGGTTCTGCTGTCACTGTGGCAGCCGGGGCTACCACCGGAAACACCTCAACCATCACATTGACTCCCAGCGGTGGCTTTACCGGCAACGTGCAGCTGATCGCCGCAATCACCGCCAGCCCAAACGGAGCCGTGGAGCTGCCGACGCTGAGCTTTTCAACCAACCCGGTGAGTGCTTCAGGAACGACCACTCTGACCATCACAACCACGGCTGCTGTAGCAGCAACTAAAACCACCAGCGGTCTGGTCAATCCTAAAGGTCCCGGTCGTTGGTACGCGGCAGGCGGCGCAACTCTGGCCTGTATCCTGCTCTTCGGCATCCCGGCGAAGCGGCGTTCCTGGCGCACAACTCTTGGAATGCTGTTGCTCCTGGTGGCTCTCGCTGGTAGCGGTGTACTCGCATGCGGTGGGACGACCACTTCCATTACTGAAACTCAAGCTACTCCCGGAACAACTGCGGGAGCCTACACCATCACCGTGATCGGCACGTCGGGTACAACCACGGAGGCAGGCACAGTCTCGCTCACGGTGCAATAAGCAACGGGCTCCGCAATAAACTGAGGGTAATGGCGATTTCACCATTACCCTCAAGCGGGTCTGGTCACGCAACAGGCGACATTAAGAAGACAGTAGCTTTTGCTAGTGAGAACGCCGGTTGAACGCCACACAGATCTTCAACTGCCATAGCGGGTCAGGCCAGCTACTGGTCGAGGAATTGAAGCAAGACTGCTTGATGTTCGCCGGTGCGGCAGATACAGCAATTTGGGAATGGGCCGTGCTCACCCTTGTTTCCCCGTCCGGCCTTAACGCAGCCCGCGCATCCATTTGACGTAATCAGAATAGAGCCGCGTGGATGCCTGAGATCCAGCAAAAGCGAGCGAGCCCGGCTGGTTCATCATTCCCTGGTATT
>DATJSB010000014.1:0-29786 GCA_035504315.1 Occallatibacter sp. | reverse complement strand
TAGAAACCAAACTCGCCGATCCGGCGCTGTGGTCCGATCCAAACGCCACCAAGCCCCTGATGCGCGACAAAAAGCGCCTGGAGCAGCTGGTCGCCGACGACGAAGAGCTGTTGCGCCGCACCAGCGACATCGACGCCTACTTCGAGCTGGCCCGCGAAGGCGAAGATGTTCTTCTCGATTTGGAAAAGGGCATCAACGATCTGCGCACCTTTGCCGAGGAACTTGAAGCGCGCACCATGCTGAGCGGCGAGACCGATCCGCTCAACGCGATTGTCACCGTGCATCCCGGCGCGGGCGGCACCGAGAGCCAGGACTGGGCCGAGATGCTGATGCGCATGTATCTGCGCTGGGCCGAGAGTGAGGGCTTCAAGACCGAGATGAACGACTACCAGGACGGCGAAGAGGCGGGCATCAAGTCCGCCACATTCACCATCACGGGCGAGTATGCGTTCGGCATGCTGGCCGGCGAAAGCGGCGTGCATCGGCTGGTGCGCATCTCGCCGTTCGACTCGGCCAAACGCCGCCATACTTCGTTCGCTTCGGTGTACGTTTCGCCGGAGATCGACGAGACGATTTATGTCGATCTCAAGCTTGAAGATCTGCGCATCGATACCTACCGCTCTGGCGGCAAGGGCGGCCAGCACGTGAACACAACGGACTCCGCCGTGCGCATGACGCATATTCCCACCGGCATTGTGGTGCAGTGCCAGAACGAACGCTCGCAGCACAAGAACCGCGAGAAGGCGATGAAGATGCTGCGCTCGCGCCTGTACGAATACGAACTCGAGAAGAAGCGTGCGGTGAGCAAAAAGCTCGAAGACTCCAAGCTCGACATCAACTTTGGCTCGCAGATTCGCAGCTACGTTTTACAGCCCTATCGCATTGCCAAGGACCACCGCACCAAGGTTGAAGTGGGCGACGTGGACAAGGTGCTCGACGGGTATCTGGAACCATTTTTGCGCGGATATCTGCTGGCCAAGCGCAGAGGGACGGCGGTTGCTGCCGAGACGGACGACGAGATGGAAGTGTGAGAACAGGGGCTAAGGGACAAAGCGACTGACGCGGAAACGGCGACGGAGGTTATGCGTGGAGACGAAGAAGACGATTGAATTTGGCGGAGTGACGCCGATCCTGCGCGTGGCTGACATGGCTGCGAGCATCGACTACTACACCACGAAGCTTGGCTTCAAGGTGAATTGGGGTTTCCCCGACACCGGCGAGTCGTTCTTCGCCTCAATCTCGCGCGGCAGGTGCGATCTCTTTTTGAGCATGGGCGACCAGGGTCATCCCGGAAGCTGGGTTTGGATCGACGGCAAAGACGTGGAAGCTCTGCATGAGGAGTTCAAGGCCTCGGGCGCAAAGATTCGCAACCCGCCGACCAATTACTCGTGGGCACTCGAGATGCAGGTTGAGGACTTGGACGGCAACATCCTGCGCTTCAGTTCAGACCCGAAGAAGGATGAGCCCGAAGGCCCATGGCTCGACATGTACGGCAACCGCTGGATTCGAATGCCCGACGGGACGCATCAAAAGGTGAAGGCGTAGAACTGTTCGCCTATCACTGAACTCTATGAATAATGATCCGGCCGTAATCGACGAAATGTTGCGCGAGGCGAAGAACATCGCCGTCATCGGCATGAGCGACAAACCGTGGCGCGCGAGCCACAACATTGGCAAGTACCTCGCAGCGCACGGCTATCGCGTCTTTCCGGTGAATCCCGCCCTGACTGAAGTGCTGGGCCAGCGCTGCTACACCGATCTCGAAACAGCATACGCAGACGCACGCACGCAGACAGGCAACGGAATTGATCTTGTCGACGTGTTTCGCGCCTCTGAAAACGTGCCGCCGATCGTGGACGACGTGATCCGCCTCGGCATTCCTTATCTTTGGCTGCAGGACGAGGTAATGCACGACGAGGCTGTTGCCCGCGCCCGCGCCGCAGGTGTCAAGTGTGTGCAAAACGACTGTATCTTCCGTGAGCATGCCGCGAGAGGCAGCCAGGCAGCGAGTTAAGAAGTCGACAGGCTGAAGGACTGCATTCAGCTTCAGGCGTGACCAGCGCCCATTTGTATGTGCGCCGTCCTTGACCGCGGACAGCAGAGCAGCGTATTTTTGCCGGGTGAAGTTCCCACGTTCGAGCGGTCTGCTGCTGCACTGCACATCTCTGCCTGGCCCTTTTGGCATCGGCGATCTTGGTCCTCAGGCGCGCGAATTTGCCCGTTTCCTCCAGGCTGCCGGCCAGAAGTTATGGCAGGTTCTACCTCTTCATCCGACCGGCTACGGCGACTCTCCCTATCAGTGTTTCTCCGCCTTTGCCGGCAGCCCGTTGCTGCTCAGCCTTGAGGTGCTGCGCGATCGCGGCCTGCTGACTCAAGCCGACCTGGCTAACCCGCCCGAGTTCCCGCTGGATGTGGTGGACTATGCGGCTGCTTCGCGCTTCAAAATACCGCTGCTTGCCCGCGCCGCCGATCGCTTTTTCGCTGACGCCTCCAGCGAAGACCGCGCCGCCTACGAGAACTTCTGCCAGTCGGCCTCGTGGCTCGGGGACTTCGCTCTCTTCATGGCCCTCAAGGAAGCGCACCAGGGAGTCGCGTGGACCGATTGGGAGCCGTCGCTGCGCGATCGCGAGCCTCGTGCGCTTGCCGAGTTCGCCCAGTCCTGCGAAGCGCAATTGCAGACGAATCGATTTTGGCAGTTTGAGTTCTTCCGCCAATGGCGGGAACTGAAGGAATGGTGCCGGTCCCGTTCCATACGCCTGATGGGCGACATCCCGATCTATGTGGCCCACGATAGCGCGGATGTGTGGGCCCGGCCCGATCTGTTTCAACTCGACGCTCTTGGCCAGCCCACCGTCGTCGCCGGCGTTCCTCCTGACTACTTCAGCGCCACCGGCCAGTTGTGGGGCAACCCGATCTATCGCTGGGAGCGATTGCAGCAGGATGGATTTGCCTGGTGGATCGCGCGCCTCCGTTCAGCCCTGGCGCTCTTTGACCTCGTCCGCCTCGATCACTTCCGCGGCTTTGAAGCCTACTGGGAGGTCCCTGGCAACGAGACCACCGCAATCAACGGCCGCTGGGTACAGGCGCCTGGCGAGGCTCTGCTATCCGCCCTCGAAAAGGAGTTCGGCGAGCTGCCCATTGTGGCCGAGAACCTTGGGGTGATTACGCCGCCCGTAGAGCGGCTGCGCCACCGCTTCAATCTGCCCGGGATGAGCATCCTTCAGTTCGCCTTCGGCACCGATCCGCAGGCGCCCTCATTCTGTCCTCACAACTACACGCGCGACCTGGTGGCTTACACGGGCAGCCACGACAACGACACGGCGCAGGGCTGGTGGACGAGCAGAGGCGGCGCCGACTCCACGCGAACCGAAGAACAGGTGCGCAAGGAACACGACTTCGCGCGCGCTTATCTCAACATCGCCGACGAATCGCAGATTCACTGGACGATGATTCGCACCGTTTTCAGCTCCGTCGCCGACACCGTAATCGTCCCGGTGCAGGATGTTCTGGGCCTTGGCGGCACCGCGCGCATGAACCTGCCGGGAACGGTGAGCGGCAACTGGAGATGGCGCTGCCGGCCGCACGTGCTCGATGCTGCTTTGGCCGCCCGTCTCAGCCAGCTCGCCACGCTCTATGAACGCTGACAACGAATAAGAGGAATGCACTCCCGATGAACAGACCGCCGCGTACGTTCTGGCAGATTTGGAATCTCAGCTTTGGTTTTCTCGGCATTCAGTTTGGCTGGGGCCTGCAGATGGCCAACATGAGCGCCATCTACGAGTACCTTGGCGCGCGCGCCGACCAGATTCCCATCCTCTGGCTCGCCGCGCCTCTCACCGGCCTCATTGTGCAACCCCTTGTTGGTCGCGCCAGTGACCGCACCTGGTGCCGGCTGGGCCGCCGCCGCCCCTACTTTCTCGCCGGCGCCCTGCTCAGCTCCGCCGCGCTCATCCTCATGCCTCACAGCGCTTCGCTTTGGATGGCAGCCGGCCTGCTCTGGGTTCTCGACGGCTGCATCAACATCAGCATGATGCCCTATCGCGCCTTTGTCACCGACCTGCTCCCTGCCGAGCAGAACACGCAGGGCTTTGCCATGCAGAGCCTTTTCATCGGCCTGGGTGCAGTCATGGCCTCGTTCCTGCCGTACGTCATGATTCACGCCTTCCACGTGAGCGGCACGGCTGCCGCTGGTGCGATTCCCTTTACGGTGCGCTTCAGCTTCTACATCGGCGCCGTCGCTTTCCTGGGAGCCGTGCTGTGGACCATCTTCACCACTCCTGAGTACCCGCCTGACGATCTCGAGGCCTTCCGCAAAGAAAAGATCCGTAGCGCCGGTGTCGCCGCCACACTCGCCGGGATTGGTAAGGACTTTGTGAACATGCCCCGTACCATGCGCCAACTGGCCTGGGTGCAACTGGCCAATTGGCTCGGACTCTTCTGTATGTGGCTTTACTTCCCGGTGGCCGTGGCTCGAAACGTCTTTGGTGCCACCGATACCACCTCAGCGCTCTACGCCGAGGGCGAAGCCTGGGGCGGAGCCTGCTTCGGTGTCTACTCGGCTGTCTGTTTCCTCTTCGCCTTCGCGCTGCCGCCATTGGCCGCAAAACTGGGACGCAAGTTCACTCACAGTCTTTGTTTGTTGGCTGGCGCGTTAGGTCTGCTTTCGGTGGCCGTCATCCACTCCAGGTACCTTCTCTTGCTCTCCATGACCGGTGTCGGCATCTCCTGGGCCAGCACGCTCTCAATGCCTTTTGCCATGCTCGCGGACTCACTGCCTGAAGGCAAAAATGGCATCTACATGGGCATCTTCAACGTCTTCATCGTCGCGCCCGAGATCATCGCCTCGCTTGGCTTCGGCTGGGTGATGATTCACCTGCTCCACGAGAACCGTCTCGCAGCTGTAGTGGCCGGTGGCGTCTTCTTCATCGTCGCCGCCGTGCTCACGCTCCGCGTCGACGATCTTGGCGACCCGCGCAACGCCACTCAGTCGGCGCCGGCGCATTGATGAAACAGCTCGGTGGTATCGGCTCCGGTAAACTGGAAGTGTCTATGATCTGCCGGAGCCGGCTTGCCGTGCGCTCTCTTCCGTTCGCTCTCGTGTTGCTGTTGATGCTGGCAGTGAGTCTGCCTGCGCAGACCGCGAAGAGTTATGCAGACGTGGCGCATCTTCACGTGCAGTTGGTGGTTCCGCAAAGTGAGCTTTACCCCGGCGGGCCAAACAGCGCTGGCCTCTACTTCAAGCTCGAACCTGGATGGCATGTTTATTGGCAGAATGCCGGCGACTCCGGTGAGCCGCCTCGAATTAACTGGATCTTGCCCGAGGGAATCACCGCGAGCCCGTTGCAGTTTCCTGCGCCGAAAAGGCTGCCGCTTGGGCCGCTGATGGACTTCGGCTACGAAGACGAAGTGTTGTTCCCGTTTTCTTTCGATGTGTCGAAGTCCGCCAGGCCGGGACTGGCCATTTTGGACGCGAAGGTCTCCTGGCTTGTTTGCCGCGAGGTGTGCATCCCCGGCAAGGCTGAGCTCGGCATGCGCTTAATGGTGGCCGCGAGCGCGCCAGCTTCGCCTACAACCTCATCCGCCGATGAAGACCTGTGGAAGCGCGGCATTGGATTGCTGCCGGCGCCGCTGCCCACCGCCGACAAGGCATTGTTCGCGGTGACGCCGACGGGATTCCGGCTGGGAGTGACGACCGGACGGCGCGAGACCACCGCCGTCTTCTTTCCCGAGGACCAGAACATCATCGACAATCCCTCGCCGCAGAAGTTGTCACCGACGAAGGATGGGCTGGTACTCGAGTTAAAGAAGGACACGAATCTGCAGGCAAATCCCGCTCAATTGAAAGGGGTTCTTGAACTCTCGAGCGGACGCAATTACGAGCTAACGGCGCTGCCGGGTACGGTTGCCGCACCCCCCCCCGCCCCGACTGTGTCGGCCGCACAAATCTTCCGCGCAGCGGGCCTGGCCTTCCTGGGCGGAATGCTCCTGAACCTCATGCCTTGCGTATTTCCTGTGCTGTTTTTGAAAGGACTGGCGCTGGTGCAGTCCGGAGCCGAAGAGCGGCACAGGCTGCGCGCGCACGGCCTCGTTTATACGGCCGGCATACTGGTCTCGTTTTGGCTGCTGGTGGGTGTGCTGCTGACGTTGCGTGCGGCGGGCGCGAGCCTCGGATGGGGCTTCCAGTTCCAGTCGCCCATCTTCCTCATGCTCATGGCCGGGCTGCTGTTCTTTCTTGGGTTGTCGCTGGCCGGGCAGTTTGAGATCGGGCTCTCGCTGACAAGCACGGGCGGGTCCCTGATTGGCAAGCAGGGCTACGCGGGCAGCTTCTTTACCGGCGTACTGGCCGTGATTGTGGCTACACCATGCACCGCGCCGTTTATGGGAGCCGCTCTGGGTTATGCGCTCGGCGCGCCGGTTGCCGTCACCTTCGCCGTCTTTACCGCGCTGGCGCTGGGGCTGGCTGCGCCGTATTTGGCGCTCACGCTGCAGCCGGCCTGGACGCGCTTCCTGCCGCGGCCAGGCGCGTGGATGGAGGTGCTGAAGCAGGCGGTCTCGGTGCCGATCTTCATGACGGTGATCTGGCTGGCGTGGGTGCTCGCAACAGCTTACGGCGCGGCAGCCCTGGCGGCGCTGCTCAGCGGGTTCCTGCTGCTGGCGATCGCCGGGTGGTTCCTGGGTCGCTGGCCGGCAAAGCGATGGGCCACAGTGGTTGCAGTGCTGATTGTGGCCAGCGTGGTGGGCCTCGCGGTATACGGGCAGAAACTGGCAGGCGAAGCAGCGCCGGCGACTGCGGGTACGGCTGGCTCGTCACAAAGTGCCGGTTCGGCCGCATGGCAACCTTGGTCGGCGGACCAAGTACAAAAATCGCTTGCAGCGGGGCAGCCCGTGTTCGTGGATTTTACCGCGAGCTGGTGCCTGAGCTGCCAGGTGAACGAGCGCGTGGCCCTGCGCCAGCCTGAGGTGATGAACGCATTTGCGGCGAAAAACGTCATTCTGCTGAAAGCTGACTGGACGCGGCACGATGAGGCCATAACCCAGGCGCTGACGGCGCTGGGACGCGACGGCGTGCCGGCCTATGCACTCTATGTTCCGGGAGAAACGAGCCCGAGGCTTTTGCCCGAGGTGCTGACTCCGGGGGTAGTGTTGGATGCGATTAACAGTCTGCCTGCAACCCGTTCGCCCGCACAAACGTCAAACGGGCAGTAAGTCCGGCAATTCCTAAGTCAGGTTGATCGTCTGAATCCCCTCAGGAGGTTGACTGCCGTGTCTTCCCGACACCTCAAAATCTCATTCATCGCTTTCGTTTTTGTCTGCGCGGCGCTGTATGCGACGTTGCGCTTCACCGCCCGCGCCCAAGTGGACGAGGCGCGCGTTGGCGCGCAAGCCCCGGCGTTTACTGCGACGGATTCGCGGGGGCAGACAGTCTCGCTCAACGAGTTCCGCGGCAAGTTTGTGGTGCTGGAGTGGCACAACCAGGGTTGCCCCTACACCCGCAAGCACTACGTGAGCGGCAACATGCAGGCGCTTCAGAAAGAGTGGACCGCGAAGGGCGTGGAGTGGTTCACGGTGATCTCGTCGGCGCCGGGCGAGCAGGGCTACGTGACGGACTCGGAAGAGAACGCCTACCTGGCGAAGATGCATGCCGATCCGACGGCCGCTCTGCTCGATCCGGATGGCAAAGTTGGCCGGCTGTACGGCGCGAAGACCACGCCGGAGATGTACGTGATTGACCCTGAAGGCAGGCTGATCTACGAGGGCGCGATCGACAACCGGCCGACGCCGGATGTGGAAGACATCAAGGGCGCGGACAACTACGTCTCCGACGCGTTGAGCGAGGCCATGGCGGGCAAGGCCGTGGCCACTGCGTATACGCGGCCGTACGGGTGCTCGGTGAAGTACAGGGACTGAATAAGTGGTTGTGGAACAGCGAGCCGGTTCCACAGGTGTTCGGTTGACCCGTGCTATCATGATAGCAATGGAGGGAAGCCGTGGCCCAGATTCTCATCCGCAAAGTCGATGAGCGGGTGAAGGCGCGCATTCAGCGCCGCGCCAAGCGCAATGGCCGCAGCATGGAGGCAGAGGCTCGCGAAATGCTCACTAACGCATCTCTTGCCGAGGAAACGCCGGCGGTTGGATTTGGCACCGCTTCTGTTGCGCTTTTCAGCGGGCAGGGGATCGGCCTGAAAGAAGGGGAAGAGATCCCCGAGCTGCGCGGTTTTTCTCTGAAACCGATTAGCTTTGACGAATGATCATCCTCGATACGAACGTGGTTTCGGAGATCATGCGAACGAGGCCGGACCCACGCATTACGCATTGGCTCGATCGGCAGCCTCGCGCTTCTGTCTGGACAACTTCCGTTACGATTTTTGAGATTAGGTTTGGCCTTGAGACGATGCCTTTGGGCAAGCGCCGTGCCGCGCTCATGGCGGGCTTTGAGAATTGGCTTGGGAAGATTGTCGAAGAGCGGATCGCAAACTACGATGGGACGGCTGCAAGGCGCGCGGCGGAACTGGCTGCGGACAGGCAAAGAAGGGGAAGACCTGGGGAACTGAGAGACACCATGATCGCGGGGATCGTGCTGGCCAATCACGCGACGCTCGCCACGCGCAACGTCAAGCACTTCGAGGACATTGCGAAGTCAGTTGTGAATCCGTGGGAGTGACAAAAAACTGGGAACGAGGGAACAAGGGAACGAAAAAGCGGGTGGGTGAGGGGTGTGGTTTCCCAGGTCCCAGAATCGAGATCTGACGTGCGCAGCCTATCCGTTCAACCCCTAAGGTGTGTACCGCTTACCCATGTGGACTTTCTCATCGGCGTCCTCGGCATAGCCCCGATAGTGGCCGTGCTTTCCGAGTGTGTCCGTCGAGACGAAACCCTTGACCAGTTGGGAGTCTGTGAGGGTCAGGGGCCAACTAACGTTCTTTGGCCAGAAAATCTTTGCTGGATGCCGCAAACCGCTGGGATACAGAAAGCCGATGCCTTGAAGCGTGATAGGGCGTTGCCCCCTGTAACTGACTGAGGTAACTAAGTAAGAGCCCCGTGGGTCATCAGGTCCGCAGGGTTCCTGTTTGAGTGTGATCCGAAGCCGTGAACGATTATTGAAGAAACCCCAACAAGTTCTAACAACCTCAAGCACTGTGCTCAACATACTTCCTCCTTTCTCGAATTTATTTGCTATGCGCGCGACGTTTTCATTCCTTTCGGGGTGCCAATTGCGTCTCGACCTTGTGCTTCCCAAGTTTTCTCAACTTGCCGTTCGCAACTCCTCGCGCAAGACGCGGCGCAGTGTCTCTTCGAGCTTCGGTGCTTTGCCCTCCACATGCTGACGCAAGGCTTCGTTAATCAGCGTCTGATAGCCCGTCTCCCCGCCCGATGCATCGGCCTCGCGCAGGAAGTGATTCACAAGGTCTTCGTCGAGCCGAATCGTGATGCGCGTTTTGCCGCGAGGCTCGGGTAGCGGCGGGGCGATTCGTCCGCGCTTGCCTTTGCTGAAATCGTATTTCTGCTTCATCTGTGCTCCTCATATTGCGCACGCTCATGCGCTTCCGCCAGCCGCGCGGAGATGATGCGAATATTGCTGCCACGATGGCAATAGACCACCACTAAAACTCTCTCTTTCACGCCCATTCCGATTGAAACAAACCGCTGCTCGTTTGGGTCCGATTCATCGTCCACGATGGTAAGGGCAAAATCGTCCCCGAAAACCGGCTCTGCCTCAGCGAAGCGAACCCCGTGCTTTCGAAAATTGATCTCGGCCTTTTCGGGGTCCCACTCGAAGCTCATTCTTGCCTCTTCGTATGTACATATTGTACACCAATCTTGGGCAGACTCCGCAAGCGATTCAGGTTTGGCTGTGCTTGCCGGAGCGGATGCGGCGTATCTCCTCCATCCGCGCCGCTAGCTGTTTTTCGCGGCCTTCCTGGGTGGGGTGGTAGTAGCTGCGGCCGCGCAGTGAGTCGGGCAGGCAGTCCATGTCGGCCACTTTGTCTTCTTCGTCATGGGCGTAGCGGTAGCCCTTGGCGTAGCCGAGATCTTTCATCAGGCGGGTGGGGGCGTTGCGCAGGTGCAGCGGGACGGGCTCCTGGCGAGTCTGTTCGATGTCTTGCTGCGCGGCGCCGTACGCGGTGTAAACGGCGTTCGACTTGGGCGCGAGGCAAAGGTAGATTACGGCTTCGGCAAGGGCGAGGTCGCCTTCGGGTGAGCCGAGGAACTCGTAGGTGTCGCGGGCCGAGAGGCAGAGATTCATGGCTTCGGGTGCGGCCAGGCCGATGTCTTCAATGGCCATGCGGACGATGCGGCGGGCGAGGTAGAGCGGGTCTTCGCCGCCGGCGAACATGCGGCCCAGCCAGTAAAGCGCCGCGTCGGGGTCGCTGTTGCGCACGGATTTGTGCAGCGCCGAGATAAGGTTGAAGTGCTCCTCGCCCGATTTGTCGTACATGAGGACGCGTTGCTGGAGGGCCTCGGTGGCGATTGTTTTTGTGATGCGGCGTGTGGGGTTTCGCTCAGGGGCTAAAGCCCCTTCATTTTTTGGTGCGGTTTCGGCACGGCTAAAGCCGTGCCCTTTCAAAACCTGATCTTCCTCAGGGGCTAAAGCCCCTTCATTTTTGGTCGCTTTTTCGGCACGACTGAAGTCGTGCCCTGATACAGGACCTGATTGTTCGGTTGCCTGCGCCTGGGCCAGTTGCGCGGCGACCTCAAGGGCGTTGTAGGCAGAGCGGCAGTCGCCGCTGGAGTAGGCAGCGATTAGCTGGAGCGCGTCTTCATCGGCGGTGAGCTCGAGCCCGCCCAGGCCGCGGTCCCTGTCCTCAAGAGCGCGGCGAAGGAGGGTGACTATCTGTTCCTCTTTCAACGGTTCGAGAACGTAGACGCGGCAGCGGGAGAGCAGTGCGGAGATGACTTCAAACGAAGGATTCTCGGTGGTCGCGCCGATGAGGCGGATGGTGCCGCGCTCGACGTAGGGCAGAAAGGCATCCTGCTGGGCCTTGTTGAAGCGGTGGATCTCATCGATGAAGAGGATGGTGCGCGAGTGCAACTCGGCTGCCTTGGCCGCGTCGGCCATTACCTGCTTGATCTCCTTGATGCCGGCCAGGACCGCGGAGAACTCAATGAAGTTGGCCTGGGTGGTTTCGGCAATGATTTTGGCCAGAGTGGTTTTGCCGACGCCGGGAGGTCCCCAGAAGATCATGGAGCTGGGGTCGTCGCGGTCGATCTGAACGCGGAGGGGCTTGCCCGGGCCGACGAGGTGCTCCTGCCCGATGAGTTCTTGGAGGGAGCGGGGCCGCATGCGCTCAGCCAGCGGCGCCGCCGCTCCGCGGTTTAGCGTTTTGGAGGAGTGTGGTGGCTGGAATGGGTTATCGGGTTGGTTGTCGAAGAGGCTCATGGCCGCGCTCCCCTGTACTCGATCGGACCGCTACTCACCGCGGTTCGCTGTCGCGCGGCTTCATAGAGCAGCACGCTGGCGGCGACGGCGGCGTTCAGGCTTTCGACGGGTCCGGGGCAGGGAATCGTGACCCTTGCGTCGGCCTTTTCGGCCAGGTCGTCGGGAACGCCGCTGCCCTCGTTGCCGATGATGAGCGCGACCGGATCGGCCAGGTCGATCAGTTCGACTGGCTGCGCGGCTTGCACGGTCGTTGCAAGAATCCTCACCCCGGCCTCATGCAGCCGGAGAAGGCTCGCCCGCTCGCTCGCCACGAGCAGCGGCACACGGAAGACGCTGCCTGCGGAGGCGCGGACAGCTTTCGGGTTCCAGGCGGAGACGGTGCCGGGGAGGGCTACGATGCCGGTGGCGCCGAAAGCTTCGGCCGAGCGCAGAATCGTGCCGAGGTTGCCGGGGTCCTGCAGTCCGGCCAGAACGAGAATGAGCGGCGCAGAGTTGCGGCGCAGGCCAACCAGATGCTCCCAACCCCACCTGGGCGGCGTCACCAGAGCGGCGACCGGCTGCGGGGTCTCGGTAGTGAGGGCCGAGGTCAAGATCGACAGCGGCGTCACCAGAACTTCGACGTCGCCCGGAATACGCAGCCCCTCAAGGAGTCGCTCCGACCCCTGCGCAACAAATACCGTGTCGAGCTCGATGCCGGACCGCAACGCTTCAGCGATCAGGTTGGGACCTTCAATACCGATGAGGCCGGCAGGACCGGCGAGCGAGCGATCGCCTGAACCAGGACGGGCAAGGGCCGCGCGAAGTTCTTTCAGCCGCGAATTCTGTTTACTCTGTACAATGCGAACAGGCATCCGTTCAGATTCTACGGCGTTTTGCCAGGTTCCAATCGTGTTGTGCCGGAACCGATCGGACTTGTTGAGAGTGGTGCCGATGTTACTGCCAAACTTGCACCAAAGCTGGTGCTGTGTTAGTTTCCGTCTTTGTGGCATAGAAATGGCGCATCCCGTGATTCGGCCCCATCTGAACCGCCTTGCCGAACGCGTTTTTGACCACTAATTCGGGGAACTGAGGTAGATTTTCTTGTCCGCGGAGATCTTGCGCGTCCATCCCGATAACCCCCAGCCGGACCGGATCGATTACATCGTCTCGTGCCTGCGGAAGGGCGACGTAGTGGCGCTGCCCACCGACACTTTCTACGGCCTTGCTGTGGATCCGGTGAACCTGCGCGCGGTTGAGCGGATCTACCAGATCAAGACGCGCCAGAAGCATAAGCCGCTGTCGCTGCTGATTTCGGGGTTGGCGCAGGCATACTCACTGGCGCGCGATACCGACCCACTGCTGGACAAGCTGGCTGACAAGTTCTGGCCGGGGCCGCTGACCATTATTGTGCGGGCCGGCAGCAAGCTGCCGCTGCGCTCGACGGCAAATACGGGGAACGTTGCCATCCGCGTGCCTGATGCGGCCATTCCTCGGGCAGTGGTGGAGTGCTTCGGCTTGCCGATTACCGCAACCTCGGCCAATCTCCAGGGCGCCAGCGAGTGTACGCATGCGGCGTGTGTTCGCGACCAGATCGGGGACCGCGTGCCGCTGATCGTAGACGGCGGACCGACCCCGCGTTCGCTGCCGACGACGATCGTCGATCTCTCGCTCGGTCCCGGGAGGTGGGAGATACTGCGCGAGGGCGCGATTCCCACTCACGAAGTCGTGATGGCCCTGCAACGATAATTGAGTGAGTGCGAATGAGTGCCCGTTCCAAGTCGAAGGGCCGGCGCCGGGTTGCGACCGTCCTGGGACTGCTGTTTGCGATGGCTGCCGCAGGTGCATTTCTTTGGAGCCGGTGGGTTTACCAGCAGATTGAATATTATGCAGACCGAGACGAGGCTGCGCCGGCCGATGCGATCGGCGTTTTTGGCGCAGCGGAATACGATGGCCGTCCCTCACCGGTGTTCCGAGCACGGCTCGATCACGCGGTCGATCTCTATCGCCGCGGCATCGCGCCGCTGATTATAACGCTGGGCGGCGCGGGCGGAGACGAGTACTCCGAGGGCTCGGTGGGCCGCGAGTATCTGATGAGCCAGGGCGTGCCGGAAACGGCGATTATTGCCGAGACGGAGAGCCGGAATACCGAGGAGTCGGCACGGCGAATTGCCGTGATCGCGCGCGCCAACGGGCTCAAGCGGTTGGTAATTGTCAGCGATGGCACGCATCTATTCCGCATCCATGCCATCTGCGCTGCCGATGGGCTGAATGTACTGACTTCGCCGCGTCCGAAGCCGCCGGTTGAATACAAGAAGCTTGAGCGCGAGAGGATTGCGCACGAGATCCTGAGCTATACGTTGTGGCGGATCGGGTTGCACTGAAGAGCAGCGGGGTTAGCGGAGTTGGAGTGCGGCTGCGATGAGTGTGAAGGCTGCGGCGGAGATGGTTGACAGGAAGTTCACTGCATCGTTGTTGAGCCAACGCTTCCGCTCCAGCGTCGCACCCAGCAGGCTATCGAAGAAGAGGCCGAAGACGGCGCCGGCGAACGCAACCATCAACAGACGAGAATCTGGATGAACGGCGAAAGCGCCGAGCGCGGCGACGATGGCTGCGGCAACGATTCCGGCAAACGATCCGGCTGCGGTGATGCCGCCGTCGGTGCCGGGATCGACGGACCGCAAAGTCGTAATCATGCGCGGGCGGCCGCCGAAGACCTGCCCGATCTCACTGGAAACCGTGTCGGCAGCAGCCTCGGCCATTGCCGCCAGGCTCGCGGCCAGCAACGCGGTCCTGGAATGCGGCAGCCAACGGCTGTTCACAGCCCAATTCTCGATGAAACCGGTTGAGATGAGCGCGGCCGCACCCAGATTGGCGGCCACCTGCGCAGCCGAGCGCCCGTGACGGGCCTCGGCAAGACCGAGCCGTTCTTTTTGCGAGCGGCCCGCGCGCGTGGCAGCAAATGCAAGCAATGAGACAGCCAGCACGGGGATCAGGTAGGTGCGCCAGGCGTGGTAGGGCTGGTCGCTGGTCGCGTACATCAGTTGCGCCGTGATTACCGAGCCGGTGAGAGCCGCCAGCGGAGTGGCCGCCCGCAGCGCGAACGTGAGGATGCCGAGCGAAGCGCTGAGTGCGATAGTCCAATAAACCACCGACGGTGCGCCGGCCAGCCAATCTTTGGTTTCAAACACCAGGCCGCAGCCCACTGCCGGCAGCACCAGCAACAGGATCAGTTTCGACTGCCAGTTGAGCGGGTTGGCATCCACGGCTCAATCCTACCCTTCCAGGTAACCGGGGTGAAAGCGGTGGCAGAAACCGGAGGAACCTCAGGGATTTACACTCATTCACGCAGCGACTATGGGTTTGGTTCGCGAGGAAAATGTGAAAAAGCTTTCGACTCTTTTGGCCGTTCTATTCTGCGGTGGATTTTTCGGGCCGTCCTCGAACAGATATTGGGCCATGGCCCAGGGTCCTTCCGGCAGTGTAGCGGGCGTGAACGCGACAGGCGATCGCGTCACAATTGAGGGCGAGGGCGCGACGATCATGCTCGAGCCGTATGCCGAGAACATCATGCGCGTGACGCTGAGCCTGACGCACGATGCAGGGGTAGCCGGTCCGGGTTACGGAATCATTGCTCACCCGGCTGCGAGCGGCTGGCATGCCGTCTATGACGAGCACAACGTCGTATACAGTTCGTCGCGCATGGTGGTCACGGCCGGCATCCCGCACCAATGGAATTCTTACAAATCTACAATTGCCCAGGCCGGCTACTTTGTGGGCACCACGCCATGGACGCCGATCACGTTCAAGACACCCGACGGAACCACTTTGCTGGAGATGCGCGACTGGATGCAGGCCGAACTGAACCAGAAGGACGGGACAGCCGAGATTGCCAACGATCGCCGGCCGACCGACGACAAGTTCTATACGGTGGGCGCCACCTTTGCCGCGCCCGACGACGAGCACTACTACGGTCTGGGGCAGAACCAGGAGGGTTTTCTCGACCACCGCGGCCACCCGGTACGATGCTGGGCTGACTATGAGGCTCCGGCGGCGCCCACTTTCTGCGTGCCGTTCCTGGTGACCAACAAGGGCTACGGATTGCTTTGGGACAATCCGTCGAAGACGACGTTCGAAGGAGGATTCAACGGGCGGACGAAGTGGACCTCGCAGGTGGGCGACCGGGTTTCGTTTTTCGTAATCGCCGGAAAAAACTCTGACGAGATCTACGAGGGATACCGTCTGCTGACTGGACCCACGCCGATGCTTCCAAAGGCGGCGTACGGTTACATCCAGTCAAAACAGCGGTACGCAAGCCAGGCAGAGCTGTTGAATGTTGCCCGGGGCTATCGGGATAGGCATCTGCCTGCAGATGTGCTGGTGGTGGACTGGTTTTACTACACCAAAATGGGACAGATGGACTTTGACCCCAGGTACTGGCCCGATCCGAAGAAGATGAACGATGAACTGCACGCCATGGGTTTCGAAACCATGATCAGCGTGTGGCCGCGGTTTGAGCCGGGCGACCGGTATTACGACGAACTGCTCAGGAATGGCTGGTTCATCCATTACGCCGACGGCAAGCCGATCGACGGGCTGCCCTACGACCGCGCCGGATCGGACATCGACACCACCAATCCCGACGCGGCGAAATGGTATTGGGAGACGATTCGCGACAACATTGTGAGCAAGGGATTCAACTCGCTGTGGGCCGACGAGACAGAGCCCGACCTGCCACCGAACGGCGCGTACTTCAAGATCGGGCCGGGAACCGAGTACTTCAACGTCTATCCGCTCTTTCACACCGCGGCGCTGTACGAGGGAATGCGCAGAGATGAGCCGGGGCGCGCGCTGATTCTCTCGCGCGATGCGTATCTTGGCTCGCAGCGCAACGGGACGATCACCTGGTCGTCGGATATCTATCCAACCTGGGATACGCTGAAGCGGCAGATTCCCACGGGGCTGGATGTGACGGCTTCAGGCATCGCCTACTGGTCGAACGACACGGGGGGGTGGCAGTATCTGCCGCCGGTGCATCATCCGGCACACAAGCCGCTCCTCGATCCGTCGGATGCACGTGCGAATGTGGGCGGTTACGACGATTATCCCGAGCTGTACACGCGCTGGTTTGAGTACGCGACGTTCCTGCCCATCATGCGCACTCACGGAAGCCGCAAGTTCAATGAAGTGTGGTCGTACGGGCACGAAGCTGAACCGATTCTTGAAAAATATCTGCGTTTGCGCTACGAGCTGCTGCCCTACATTTACTCGCTCGGCTACCAGACCTGGCTGACCGGTGCGCCGTTTATGCGGGCGCTGGCGCTCGATTTTCCAGGCGATCAAAAAGTTGCTGAGCTGGGCGACGAGTACATGTTCGGCCCGGCGTTCCTGGTGGCCCCGGTGAGCGACCAGGGCGAGACGAGCAAACAGGTCTATCTGCCGGCCGGCACCGACTGGTACAACTACTGGACCGGCGAGCGGATGAAGGGCGGACAGACGATTGAGGCAGCCGCGCCGATTGAGACGATTCCGCTGTTTGTGAAGGCTGGGTCGATTATTCCGCTCGGTTCCGCGATTGAAAATACGCACGAGAAGCAGGCGATTGCGAAGGTGAAAGTGTATCCGGGCGCGGATGCCGACTTTACGCTTTTCGATGACGACGGGACAAGCGACGCGTATGCAAAAGACGGCGGCCAGGTGACGAAACTGCACTGGGACGACGCCAGCCGGAAGCTGACGAGCGAAGGCCCGGCCGCGTGGAACGCGCCCGACAGCGCGGTCGTGGAAATTGAGGGGCACTGATAGGGCAGACCTGCCAGTTGGATGGCAAATCACGGATGGCGCGGGCGGGGACGGCCATTCTACGGCTGATCCCGACAAGCATGGGAAAAACTCATTGTGCTCAGCCCAGTTTGCGCGAACGTCCCACAGGGCTGAAGAGGTTGCGGAAATAGTGATTCTGCATGCGCGAAATGCAGCACGGGCTAAATCCCGAAATTGAGGGGGGAGTGTTTTTGGCCCGGCTGAAGCCGTGCCCTGGTTACAAAACCGCGCAACGATGAGTTTTTCCGCAACCTTTAAAGCCTTGACCTATCAGTCGTGTCCTTGTTACAAAGCTTCGCCGGCTTGTGCGTTGGCGAGTTTTTCTGCAGCCTGTAGAGACCGGCGGTACTCTCATGTGCACAGACCCTGGTCGAAGTGCGGCATTGGCCGATGCCTTTTTCGCGCGCTGAGCGTCTCTATCAGAGAGCTTCTTTTCGCTTTATTTCACTTCTGGTTCTGGCAGCAGCGCGCAGGCCAGCGGCCCGGTTGGCTGATTTACAATCAGCCTAGCAAGCCTGGGATTAGGAAAGATTCTGAATGAGGCTTTTTGATATGACGAAGGGCCGGTTGCGCACGCTGCTGGCACAAGCGGGCGGGGCCGTGGCGGTCTCAGCCCTGATTGCCGGGTGTGGTAACAATTACCGGCCGGTTGTTCAGCCGATTACCCCCAGTGGACCGGCGGCACAGCCGCAATCGTACGCAATTGTGGTGTCGACCACCGGCGCGACCACGCCGGGAGTGGTCACAATCATCGACTACTCCGGCGATTCGGTGATGGCGATCGCGCCCATCGGAGTGGGCCCTATTGCCTTCACGATCGATGCGGTGGGCGCCAACGGCTATACCGTCAACAGCAACGGAACGTTGACCAACTTCCCTATCACCACCAGCCTTCAAGCGAAGAACATCCTTGTATCAACGCTTTCGGCAACCGCGCAGCTGGTGAACCTGATGGCCCCCTCTTCGGGGCTTTGGGCGGCGGATTTGAACGGGAATTTGGTCGACGTGTCTACCGGATCGCCGCAGACCTTCAAGTGGCAAGTTCCCGTATCCACGATGCCGGTATTCGTTACCGGCGCATCGAGCGCCAACCAGCGCGAATTTGTGTTGAGCCAGAATCCGGAAGCTCAGCCTGGATTCGCGAGCACGACCTGCAATAGCGCGCCTTCTGCGGTGGGTGAAAACGGCGTCGTGACACCGATTGAACCCTCCTACGTTGCCGATGCGGCGATCGGTCTCGATCCTTTCAACGCCAGCAATACTGCCGGCGGATCAACCAACGCACAGTGCCCAGTGTTCGCCGTGGAGTCGAGCGACCAGAAGCGGCTGTTTGTGCTGAACCGCGGCAGCGACACCGTGTCAGTGATTAACGTTCAGGACAACACGCTTGACCAGTGCACGCCGTTCCTGAACCAGTCCGGGCAGACGGTCACCTGCCATCCCATCCTGCCGCTTTCTACAACAGCAATAGCCAACCTGAAAGCCGCAAGCACGTCAACCGGAATTACCACCGTTCCCACCGCACCGCCCAACGGCACCGCGGGCATGACAGCAATTGCCGGCCCGGTCGACGCCGAATACAACCAGACAACTTCGCAGCTGGTGGTGGCCAACTACGACGGCGGAACGATCACGGTGATCGACGTGAGCCTTGACGAGTATGGGAACGACAGCTCGACATTCGGGACCACGTATACCATCCCGGTTGGGACGATTGGCAACACGGCGAATCCTCCGATGCCAGCCAGCGTGACGGTGCTGGCCGACGGCTCAAAGGCCTATACCGCCAACCAAGGGGATTGCTCGCCTGACTGCACAACCTCGCAGAACGGCACCGTGTCAGTGGTGAACCTCAGCACCCACACGCTGGAGAAGACGCTGCCGGTGGTGGGTTATCCGAGGACGGTGCTGAATACGCAGAACTCCGAGTACGACAAGGTGTACGTGGCGTCGCCAAACAGCCCATTCGTCACGATCATCGAAACCACACCCACGCAGATTGATGTGATTGACACTACGTTGCTGGTGGAGGGAAACGGAGTGGTGGACCTGCGCACTACAACCCAGACCGGTTCGAGCGGGAATAACAACTACATGAGCCGGGTGCCGGGATACGGGCAGCCATGCAACCTTCCGGGCTCGTCGCAAACAGATTCGTTGACAGATTGCCGCGCAATTCAGTATTAGGGCCGTGTAACGAGATCCCGGCAAACGAACGAAGGGGCCATTCCGTAAGCGGGAATGGCCCTTTCAATTTTTGGGTAAGACAGCTTCTCCAGCGGGAGGACGATGGCGAACGGCGGCAAAATGCGGCTCGACCTGCTGCTTGTGGAACGGGGAATTGCGCCGAGCCGTGAGCGTGCGCGGGCCCTCATCCTCGCTGGCCGCGTGCTGGTGCGTGAACAAAAGGTAGACAAAGCCGGCATGGCAGTGGCTGAAGATGCGGCGATCCGGCTGCTGGGCGAGGACATGCCTTACGTGAGCCGGGGCGGGCTTAAGCTTGCGGCGGCGCTGGCGCACTGGAAGATCGCGGTGGAGGGGCGCGCCTGTGTGGATGTGGGCACATCAACCGGGGGATTCACCGACTGCTTGCTGCAGCACGGCGCTGCACTTGTGACGGCCATCGACACGGGCTTTGGGCAGATTGCGGCCAGGCTGCGCAGCGACCAGCGAGTGCGGCTGATGGAGCGGACCAATGTACGGCTGCTGGAACCAGGATCGCTCAATTCTTCGGTGAGGGTTTCAGATGGAGTCGAACGGAAGCTAACGCTGCTGGTGATGGATGTGTCGTTTATCTCGGCCACGCTGGTGCTGCCGGCGTTGGTGGCCGCGGCGCCCACGCTCGAGGAGGCGGTCATCCTGGTCAAGCCGCAATTTGAGGCGGGGCGCGAGCACGTGGGCAAGGGCGGCATTGTGCGCGATCCTGAGGCACATGCGCTGGCAGTGGGCAGGGTTGCGGATTGCGTGCGCGCGCTGGGCTGGCGGGTGGATGGGACGATTCCTTCGCCGATTACGGGTGCGGAGGGGAATCGGGAGTTTTTGCTGTACGCGCAGCGGAGTTAGCGGGGCCAGGTAAAGCGGCGAGTCGGCAAGTCAGCGGGCCTCGCTCCGCGAGCCCGCTAGCGCCGCTGATTTACACTGAGACCGCATGACACGCGTTGCGATTGTTTCAAAGCCGAATAAGGCAGAGTTGGCGCGGCTGCTGCCCGAACTGATTGACTGGCTGCGCAGGCACGATTACGATCCGCTGCTCGACGATGAGAGTGGGAAGTACACCGATGCCGCACCGTGGGTGAATCGTGCCGACTTGCCCACAAACCGCCCGGGATTGGTGATTGTGCTGGGCGGTGATGGAACGTTGCTCTCGGTGGCCCGGATCTTCGCTTCGTACGGTACGCCGATTCTGAGCGCGAATTTGGGTTTTCTGGGCTTCCTGACCGAGGTGCGGCTGGCGGATCTGTACGCAACACTGGAGAGCTGGTGCGACGGGTGCCACAGCCTAGATGAGCGCGCAATGCTGGATGCCGAGCTTTGGCGCGACGGCGCGAGGCATTCGAGCTACACAGCTCTCAATGAGATTGTGGTATCGAAGGGCGAAATTGCCCGCATGGGCAACTTTGCGGTCGAACTTGACGGTAAGCCGGTGGCCCGGTTCAGAGCCGATGGGGTGATTGTTTCCACGCCAACGGGGTCAACAGCCTACACGCTGGCGGCGAATGGCCCCATTCTGACGCCGGACGTGGATGCATTGGTGGTAACCCCGATTTGCCCGCACCTGCTCACGCTCCGGCCGATTGTGGTGCGCGGCGACGCCGCTCTAATCGTGCGTGTCGAAGGCGTTCCCGAAGTGGCGCTGCTGACTGTTGACGGGCAGCAGGCGGTGGAACTGAAGCGAGGCGACGAGATGCGCTGCCATCGTTCGAATCATACGGTGAATCTGGTGCGGCTGGGGGATACCGGGTTCTTTGAGGCGCTGAGGAGCAAGTTGAGCTGGGGCGAGCTTTGAGAAGACAAACAGCGGCTACTTGTTGGTGAGTTCGTTGAGCAGGACGCGGGCTTTGTCCGTGAGGTTGTGGGCGCCATCCACATCGCCAGAGACGAGGGCAGCTTTCGCCTCTTTGATGTACTCGCGGATATGATCGGCAGTTTTCTGTTCTGAATCGTCAAGAGACCGGTTGATCTTCTGCAGGCCCTCTTCAATCGAATTGATTGAATTCTCGGTCTCGCGCCTGAGCTCAGCCGGATCGCCCGATGAGAGCTGGCCAATGGCGCTCACTTCGGGGCTGGGATTCGGAATGGCAGCCTGCTGCGTTGCGTCGGCGGGCGGCTTGGGCTTCTTCTTTTTCTTGACAGGGCGCTCCGCCGGCACGGGCGGTGTAGGCGCCTTTTGCGTCGGTTCAGTGGGGATGGTCTCATTGGGCGGTGGAGGCGCGTTAACTGGAGGCGGAATGTTTGCAGCTTCAGGAGGCACAAGGGGCGGCAACTGCGCCGTCTGCTGCCTGTGATTGCAAGCAGTCATTAACAAGGGCAACATCAAGACAACAAATTTTGAAGGGAATCTCATTGCCTGGATTCCTCATTGATAGCATTGCTTGCCGCTCTTGCGTGGCGGCGTCCCCAGTCAGCGGGGGCAAGCGGAATACGCAGACGAAATTCCGATCCCTGCCCTGACTCCGATTGTACTTCGACACTACCGTGGTGGAGCTGCATAATCCGGTATGTCATAGCCAGTCCAATGCCGCTTCCTTCGGCCTTGGTTGTGAAATAGAGATCGAAAATCTTTTCACGAATCTCTTCCGGGATTCCCGGACCCTGATCGCTGATGCTGATGATGGCATCCTTAGGCCCTTGAGTTGCAAAGCGATCGCCGTTGGCGGGGGATTTTCGATCGCTCTGGATGGTGACTTCGAGACTGCCGCCATCGGGCATGGCCTGGGCGCCGTTCTGGATTACGTTGAGCACGGCCTGCTTGAGCAGATCGCCGTCGACGCTGGCAATGAGCGGCTCTCCGGGCATCGAGCTTATGACCCTGACATTGCGCGTGGAGAGCTCTTCAGCGGCGAGGGCCACAACCTCGTTGACGATGGAGCGAAGATCCTGTTCGCGAAGCTGAAGTTCGACGGGCCGCGAGAAGTCGACAAGAGTCTGGACGACGCGATCGAGGCGGCGGATCTCGGCATCGATGACGTCGAGATGACGTGAGGCCGGCTCGCTTGCATTACCCAGCTTGGCTTTAAGCAGTTCGAGATGAACGACGATGGCGTTGATGGGATTTTTGACTTCGTGTCCGACGCCGGAGGTGAGGCGGCCGATGGCGGCCATGCGGCGCGAGACTTCGAGCTCCGATTCAATCTCTTCGGCCGACTCGATGTCGTGAAGCGTGACCAGCGCGCCCAGTCCGCGGTCGTTGTCGTCGTCGTGAATTAAATCGACTGAGGCCAGGATGCGGCGGCCGGTTTCAGTGTGAATCTCTTCCTGCACCATCGAGACGCCGGCGTCGATAGACTCCCATAGCGAGCGGCCAAGAACGGTATTGCGGTCGAAGATGTCGCGAGCGTGAAGCCCCAGGATGGCGTCGCGATCCTTGCGTAGGAACCGGCACGCTGCCTCTGAGACCAGCACGGCACGTCCGTCTCCGGTAAAGAGAAGAATTCCGTCCTGGAGGTTGCCGAGGATCTGGTCCAGGTTCTCCTTGAGAGCCGAAAACACCTCCTCAACGTTGCGCATGCGCTGGCCGATCTTCTGGATCTTGCTGGAGACGCGGGAGGCCATGTCCTGCTTGGAGCCGGAATGTTCGTCCTCCTCCACAGCGTCACCGGGTGAAGTCCAGTAGTCGAGCTGCTGGCTGAACTGCTCCATGGGGTGGAGCGCGAAATTGCTCAGCAGGAACGCGACTAGCAGGGAAAAGCCGAGCGCAAAGCCCATGAGCCAGATGGCCTGCTTGAGCCACGGTTTGTATACCGCGCCAAGGAGCGTGGTGCGCACGCCAACGTGGACCGAGGCGAAGAGCTCGCCATTGCGCTCGAGCGGGACAATGACGTCAAACACCTTGGGGCTGCCGAAGACTTCAATCAGGAGTTGGATAGGACCATCATTCAGCAGCTGGTCGTAATTGGGCCGCACCGGCATTGCCGAGTCCTGGCTGCCGACATTCGTGCTGAGCAGAATGCTGGATTGGGCATCGCCGATGTTGACGTCGTAGATGGTGGGCGAATAGCGGACGGCCGCGTCGAGTGCGGCTTGCAGCGACTCGTCGTTGCGAACCGCCTGAGCTTCAAGATAGCGAAGCTGGAGAAAATTGTTAGGGTCGACCTGCTGGCCCCTGAGACCGTTGAGAAGAGCATTCTGCAACACCAGCCGGATCTGCTCGGCCTCCGTCAGGTTGTTATCGTACGACTGGGCTACTGCTTCGCGCACCAGCTCGCCCACATAAACAAACGAGATGAGTCCGGCGATGAGGAACACCAGGCCGGTGATGGAGAGCACGAGTTTGGTCTTAAGGCGCATGAGTCCGAATCAGTCTTTTACGAATTTCACTTGTCAACCCAACGGTTCTTCCCCTGACCGGTTGTATTCCTTCAGCTTATTGTGAAGAGTTTTGAGGCTCACGCCCAGGATCTCTGCGGCGCGGGTCTTATTCTGACCCGTGGCCTCGAGAGTGCGCAGAATGAGCATGCGCTCGGCCTCATCTACGGTGGTGCCCACGTGGACTGAAACAATGCCTGAGTCGGAGGAATGCGCGAGCGGAGGCCGGGACTTGCCGAAGCCTGGCGGCAGGTGGCCGGCATCGAGAGGAGAGCCGTCGGGGCAGAGAATCACGGCGCGTTCAATGGTGTTGCGCAGTTCCCGGGCGTTGCCGGGCCAGTCGTAAGCCATCATCCGGTCGAGCATAGACGTCGCCAGCCCCGAGACTTTGCGGCCGTGTTTCTGGTTCATCTCGCTTACCATCGCTTCAGTCATCGCCGGCAGATCTTCAATGTGTTCGCGCAGAGCGGGCATGTGGATGTTAAATACGTTGAGGCGGTAGAAGAGATCAGGGCGCAACTGGCCCCGCTCGACGGCATAGTTGGGGTCGCGGTTGGTAGCGGCCAGCACGCGCACATCCACATCCTGCTCAGTGCGCGCACCAAGGCGGCGAAGCTTGCGCTCTTCAAGAACGCGCAGCAGCTTGGCCTGGGTGCCGATGGGCATTTCGCCTACTTCATCCAGCAGCAGCGTTCCACCTGAGGCCAGCTCGAAGCAGCCGGCGCGGCGTTCGGCAGCGCCGGTGAAGGCGCCTTTTTCGTGACCGAAGATCTCGCTTTCGATAAGCGTCTCAGGAATGGCGGCGCAATTGACCGCCACGAACGGCTTGGCCTTGCGCAGGCTGAGTGTGTGCAGCGTGCGGGCGACGAGCTCTTTGCCGGTGCCGCTTTCCCCGGTGATGAGTACGGAGACGTTGGAGGGAGCGATCTGCTCGATGAGGCCGAAGATCTCGCGCATGGCCCGGGAGCTGCCCACCATGGCTCCCAGTACGCCGCTCTCGCGCAGGCGGCGGCGCGCCACTTCAAGCTCGATGGTGGTTTCGCGCTGGCGCGTGGCGTTGGCCAGTATGGTACGCAGACGTGTCGAGTCGACCGGCTTTTGCAGAAAGTCGTATGCTCCCAGCTTCATGGCGTCGACGGCCAGTTGGATGGAACCCATGGCGGTAAGCACCACTACCGCAATATTGGAATTCAGCCCCGATGCATCATCGGAGAGCCTGGTCAGCAGGCCAATGCCGTCGAGTCGCGGCATTTTGAGATCGGTGACGATGATGGCGGGCTCCCAGGCCAGGGACTTTTCCCACGCCTCAATGCCGTCGCGGGCAGTCTCGGTCCGGTATCCCCAGCCCGAGATAAGCTCGGCAAGGCCCATAAGTGCATGGGGTTCGTCTTCGGCAATAAGTACCTTTGCGCCGTTCTCCATAAGATAGAAACTCGGATTCTCCGGGGTCTGCCCGTACCACGTAATGATAACAATGCCCGTGCTTTGATGTGGCGTTGAAGGAGCAGGGCGGCTGCAGGTTCGGCCTGAGAGGGGTTCGGGCCAATCTCTGCGCAGCAGGTTAGCCCGGATACAATAGCTAGATGGACCCAAGAGTTGAATCGCGGCACAGCGAACCCGGGCGAGCTCGAGCCTGGGCGGAAGTGCCGATGTGGCAAGAGAATTGCCGGTCCAATGCGCGCCAGGCGGCAAAGACGGCATGAGGAACCTCCTGCGCCTACTGCGCTACGGGCTGCCCTATACGCTGGAGTGGATTCCGGGCGTGCTTCTGCTTGCCCTGGTGGGCGTACTTGATACCTTTCGCGTTCTTCTCCTGCAGCCAATCTTCGACAAGGTACTGAAGCCTGACGCGCCGGAAGGGCCGATCCTTCTTGGTGTGGCTAACAGTCGATGGCATTTTGACTTGAGAGAGCTGGTTCCGCATTTTCTGCACATGCACAATGCGTGGGTCGTTGTGGCCTTTGCGCTGGTGGTCTCGACTTTGCTGAAGGGTCTTTGCGATTATCTCGGCACTTATCTTGTAAACTACGCCGGCTTTGGCCTGATAACCGACCTGAGGAACCATCTCTACGAAGCCACGCTGCGGCGCTCGTCGAGTTTCTTTCATAAGCACGCGACGGGGACGATTCTTTCGACGCTCATCAACGATGTGGACCGGGCCCAGTTTGCAGTCAGCTCAGTAATCGGCGAGTTCCTGCAGCAGTTTTTCACGTTTGCTGTCGGGCTTTTCCTGGTGATCCGGCTGGGCGGGTATTTGAGCTGGGCGCTTCTGCTGTTCATCCCAGTGGTGGTGACGTCTTCGCGCAAGATCGGCAGGGAGGTGCGCACGCGGACGCGCACGGGGCAGGACAAGCTGGCTGAGATCCAGAACATTCTGCACGAGACCGTGACCGGCAACCGAATAGTGAAGGCCTTCAACACCGAGGTTTGGGAGATTCTGCGCTTCAAAACCGCTGCCCGTCGGCTGTTCCGCGCGAATCTGCGCAACGTTCGCATTCAGTCCATCAGCTCACCGCTGATGGACACCATCGGGGCCATCGCGATTGCCATGTTTCTATTCATCGGGCGCAATGAGATTATGCATGGCCGCATGACGATGGGGCTCTTTGGCGCATTCATCATCCTGCTCTTCAAGCTCTACGATCCGGTGCGGAAGTTTGCTTACTTCTATAACAGCTTCCAGCAGGCGATGGGAGCATCTACGTCGATCTTCTCGTTCTTCGACGCCGAGGACGACGTAAAGGAACGGCCGCGAGCCGCGACTGCGCCGCGATTCAGCCGCTCGATCGAATTCGAAAATGTGGGCTTCAGCTACGCGAACGCCGACGGCGAGCAGAAGATTCTGCACAACGTGGATCTCGGGGTGCAGGCCGGAGAGGTGCTGGCGGTGGTGGGCCCGAGCGGAGCAGGGAAGTCGACGCTGGTGAACCTGATTCCGCGGTTCTTCGACGTAACTTCGGGCCGTATTCTGCTGGATGGGCGCGACATTCGCGATCTGACCCTGGCTTCGCTGCGCAGGCAGGTGGCGCAGGTGACGCAGGAGACGATTCTCTTCAATGATACGGTGCGGAACAACATCGCCTACGGCCAACCCGACGTAAAGCTCTCACTTGTTGAAGAGGCCGCGCGCAACGCGCTTGCTCATGACTTTATTACGCGCATGCCGCAGGGTTATGAAACGGTGATCGGAGAAAAAGGATTCAGACTTTCGGGTGGCGAGCGGCAGCGCATGGCCATCGCGCGAGCGATCCTGAAAAACGCACCGATTCTGATTCTGGATGAGGCGACTTCGGCCCTCGATGCGGAAAGCGAGTCGCTGGTGCAGGTAGCTCTGGCCAACCTGATGCAAGGCCGCACAGTGGTGGTGATCGCGCACCGGCTTTCGACCATCCGCCGCGCCAACCGGACTGCGGTGCTTGAGGATGGGCGCATCACGGCGATCGGCAGCCACGATGAGCTGCTGACCAATTCGCCGATGTACCAGAAGCTGTATTCGCTGCAATTCATCGACTTGCCAGATGGGATTGGCAACGGAAATGGCAACGGCTCAACGATGGCTGCGCCGGCTGTGATTGCCGGCGCCGGGGGATAGCACGAATGCCTTTATACTCCATGACGGGATTTGCGCGTGTGCAGGGGCGGGCGAATGATCAGCTCGGCTACACGCTGAGCCTGAAGAGCGTGAATCACCGCTTTCTCGACCTGCAGTTCAGGATGCCGAACGGCCTCGACGGACTGGAAATGGAGCTGCGCAGGATTCTGAAGGAATCGCTGGTGCGGGGCCACGTAGAGCTGACGCTCTCAATCGATCGCAGCACGCAGCAGAAGGCGGGCTACAATCGCGAGCTGGTAGAGGGTTTCCTTGCGGCGTTCGACGAAGCGCGGCAACAGCATGGTCTCAAAGGCGAGCCCGATCTGAATGCAGCGCTGCGTCTGCCGGGCGCAATGCAGGCCGAAAATCGCGGTGAGGAAGATCTGACAGTGCTGGCAGGCAGCGCGCTGGAACAGATTGGCCCGCTGCTCGAACAGTTGAAGGCCATGCGGGCCCGTGAAGGCGAGGCGCTGGGTGCAGTTCTGAATGGAACGCTGGACCGCCTTGCCGAGGCGACGGCCGGAGTAACGGAACTGCGCAGTGAAATTGAGGCTCGCTACAAGGAACGGCTGGAGCAGAGACTGGCGAATGCGGTGGGCCCGGAGTTTAACCAGCAGCGCGTGCTTGAAGAGGTTGCGGTGCTGGTGGAGCGCAGCGACGTGTCAGAAGAGCTGGAGAGGATGACGACGCACATCGGCCACTTTCGCGAGCTGTTGAACAGTGGCGGCGAGACCGGCAAGAAACTGGACTTTTTGTTGCAGGAGATGAATCGCGAGGCCAATACGCTGCTGTCAAAGACCAGCGGCGTGAGCGGCAAAGGAACCCGGGTGACCGAGCTAGGCCTGGCGATGAAGTCCGAGATTGAGAAGGCAAGAGAGCAGATACAGAATATTGAGTGAAGCAGGGACTAGGGACTAGGCAATAGGGACTAGGGACCAGGGACTTGGGAAGAGCTACTGGCTATTGGCTGCTCGCTACTGGCTGGCAATTCGGGGAGATCGTGGCAGGAATTCTATTCATTATTTCGGCGCCTTCGGGGTCAGGCAAAAGCACGCTGGTAAGCGAGTTGCGCAAGCAGGTGAGCGGGGTAGACTTTGCTGTTTCGTGGACGACGCGTGCGCCTCGCGGCTCAGAGGAGAATGGGCGCGAGTATAACTTCACCACGCGCGAAGAGTTTCAGAGGATGGTGGAGGCGGGGCTCTTTCTGGAACACGCCGAAGTGTTCGGCCATTTGTACGGAACGGCGCGCTCGTCGCTCGACCAGGCGCGAAGTGAGGGCTATGATTTGATGCTCGATATCGATGTGCAGGGCGCGGCGCAGGTAAGAGCCAGGATGCCTGAGTCGGTAGGCATATTTGTGCTGCCGCCGAACCCCAAGGTTCTGCGCACGCGGTTGAGAAACCGGAGCCGTGCCGAGGGAGTGGTGAACGAGGCTGAGCTTTACCGGCGGCTCAGCGAGGCGAGCAAGGAGATTGAGAATTACAGGCAATACGGTTATATTCTGGTAAATGACATCCTGGATCGAGCAGTGGCGCAGCTGGAGGCAATTGTTCTGGCCGAGCGCTTCTACCGGAACGGCGAGGCAATAGCTTACCGGCAACGCAGGGTGTTGGAGGTCGCCGCAGCCTGCTTGCAAATGAACTCGCAGGAGCGGCTTAAACCTGTGCTGGAGGCCTTTGGGATCGACGGCGACTCCGGCCAGCAGCAACTACTCTTTGGAGACGAACCCGATGACGATTGAGACCAGATTCGATTCAAATTACCGCAAGGTACTGGTTGCGGCGCGGCGCGCTCGCCAGTTGCAGAGCGGCTCACATGCATTGGTCCCCAGCCAGTCGACCAAGGCCTGCCGCATTGCGCAGGAGGAGATTGAAGCCGGCAAGATTTCCTACGTGAAGGCCGAGGTTTCCGTGACTAAGCCGCTGGTCGAGGGTCCCGCTGTCCCTATTCTGCTGGGCTGAAAAAGGCAGAGATCAGGTAACAGGGAACTTGAAGCCGGTAGCCAGTCGCCAATAGTCGGGCTGGCGTACTGACTCCGATAGGGCCTGTTAACGCTACTGGGGCGGTTGGCGTTGCGAGCGAAAATCGGGCCAGACTAGGCCGAGCCCGAAGGCTTTGGTGGTTCCAAGGTCGAGGGCGAGAACGACGTATGGCACGATTTGCGCCGCAACCCCGGGTCCCAAACGTGTGAACTTTGCACGTTTGGGTGGAAGCCTTCGGGCCGGGGCCAGTTTTCCTCATTTCATCGTCCCTCGTCGCTAGCAGACACCCGGTATGCGTCACTCCTCATTCCTCGAACTGAGAAAAACTGCCTCCCGGCGCCAGCCACCCCAGTAGTGTTAACAGGCCCTAGCACTTGCGCAGATCATGCCACGAATGATTCTACCCCCGATGCTTCGTCACGCCACGAGTTAAATCGGTGTAGTACCGCATCCCGGACCGGCGCATCGCTCTTCGACGACCACGTTTTCTCCTGCCTCGCACGGCAAA
>DATJSB010000013.1:0-5692 GCA_035504315.1 Occallatibacter sp. | reverse complement strand
TCATCCTGACGATGAACCAAAGGGGCGGGCAGAGACAGAGACTGCTCGCCCCAAAATCATCAGATGGATAGACCCCGATGCCTTGAAAATCCAAACTCGACCCGGAGAAAACTCTTGACTTCCAACAGAGAATCTACGGGGAGACTGGGTGCGCAGTCTTCGATCCGAACGGCGGTCTCCTGCGAGTAGCCGTAGCGGAAATGAAGCTTCCCGTATGGGCGATTGGCTCATTTTCCCGCCGGTGGGCCGAACTTCTCAGCTACAAGTTTGAGGGCTTCTTCTTCCGTCGAGACGAGGCCCTCCAGTTGGGCGTCTTCAGCGGCGCGCAGCATTTCGCGGAAGCCTGCTCCGGGTGTGTATCCAGCGGCGATGAGCTCGCGGCCGGTGATGAGCGGCTTGGGGCGCACAGTCTCTTCAGGCATCGCCTGCCAACGTTCGCGGACGAAATTGTAGGAATCGAGGTTGCGGCTGGCGGCCATGCAATCCATGCGGTGCAGCGCCAGGTGCTCTTCAAAGTTTTCAAGCCTGAAGAAGCGCTTCAGCGTCGAAGTCTTCATCCGCTCGGTGTCGGCAAAGCGCATGTGATTCTCAATCAGCGCGAGAACCTGGTGCGTCTCGTCGTTCGAGAAGCGAAAACGGCGGCAGATCTCGGCGCCCATGGCCACGCCCACCTCAACGTGGCCGTCAAAGCGAATACGATCGGGCGCGATGCGGAAGGTGGGCGGCTTGCCCACGTCGTGCAGCAGCGCGCCCCAGGCCAGCGTCGTGCTGCAGCCCGGCTCGAGCTGCTCGAGGAGCATGAGAGTGTGAATCCAGACGTCGCCCTCAGGATGGTACTGTGGCGGCTGGGCCACACCCTTCATGCGCACGATCTCGGGCAGCACTTCATTCAGCAGCGAAGTTTCGTCGAGCAGCTCGAAGGCGCGGCGGGCATGGCCCTCGGTCAGCATCCTGGTGAGCTCGTCGCGCACGCGTTCGCGGCTGACGGCGCGGATACGCGGGGCAAATGCGCGAATGGCGCGCATAGTTTCGGCTTCCAGCTCGAAGCCCAAGCGCGCGGCGAAGCGCACGGCGCGCAACATGCGCAGGTGGTCCTCTTCAAAGCGATGATTAGGGCGTCCGATAGCGCGGATGAGGCCGGCATTGAGATCGGCGACGCCGCCGACAAAGTCGAGGAGGCCTGGGTAGCTTTCCACCTTAGCCGCGGATTCCGGTTCGGAATTCGCGGTGAAGATGGGGGACCCGGCCGACGATTCTGGTGAGGTGAGCGGGTTCAATAGCAGGCCGTTGATGGTGAAGTCGCGGCGTTTCACATCCTCTTCAGGACTGGTGGTGTAACGCACCGCGTCGGGATGGCGGCCGTCGGAGTATGCGCCATCGGAACGGAAGGTCGCGACTTCAGTTACGAAGCGCGCATCTTGTGCGTCGGGCGCGACCAGGACAACGCCGAAGTGCGCTCCCACGGCAAAGGTGCGCGGAAACATATCGAGCACAATGTCGGGCGTGGCGCTGGTGGCCACGTCGTAGTCGCCGGGGGTGCGGCCCAGCAGCAGATCGCGCACGCATCCGCCGGCGAGATAGGCCTGGTGGCCCGCGGTGCGCAGCACGCGAATGATGTTGAGCGCTGCCTCGGATTGTGGAGTCGCCGGCAACATGGTGCTGAACTTATTGTCCTATTTTTTGGGGTGAGAGAGGTTCGTGGTGGATGGAGATCCCTCCCCGCTCAAGCGGGGCTTGAATGAGGCACCCCGGCTTGAAATGAGGCACCCGTGCTTGAGCTGGCGACCGAGGGCGATCTACGCGCCCCGGACCTGGCCGCGGCCGTCGCTTTTCACGGTATACATGCGAGCATCGGCGACGCCAATCACGGCATGCAGTGCCGTGCCGTCGTCGGGCGCCGTGGAAAGGCCAATGCTTGCGCTCACTCTCAGTTTCAGCCCGCGCTTCATCTGAAAGCAGGTGGCCATCAGCTCGAGGTGCAGGGTGTGGGCCTGGTCGAGCGCCGCTTTCGCGTCAGTGGCGGGCATCAGGATGACGAATTCGTCGCCGCCATAGCGGAAACACAGGTCCCGCTCCCGGCTCAACTCCTGCAGCCTGCGCCCGGTGCGCGCCAGCAGCTCGCTGCCCACCAGGTGGCCGTGTTCGTCGTTGACCAGCTTGAAGCGGTCGAGGTCGAGAAAGGCGATGCTTACCGGGACCTTTTTCCGCGCGGCGTGCTCAAGTTCCTTTTCGAGCACCTTGTAGAGATGGCGCACGTTGTAGAGGCCCGTCGTATCGTCGGTGATGGTCAACTGCTGGATGCGCGCCACGTCGCGGGCATTTTCAATGGCGATGGCCGCGTGATCGGCCAGGATGTGCAGAAAGGCGATGGTGTAATCGGTCATCTGCTCGGCGCGGGGGTTGAAGATCTCAATCGCGCCCTGGGTTTCAGTGCGGCCGCGCAGCGGCAGCGCGATGACCGAGCGGACCTTGCGCGGCTTGGCCGTGAGGGGCTCATTTACGCGGGGATCATCGGCAGCCTCGGGAACGATCAGGGTTTCGCCATGCTCCAGCACCCAGCCGGCAACGCCTTCGCCCTTTTTTACGCGCAGGTCGCGCAACTGCTCCTGCTCGCCACCCGAGGCCAGAGCGTAATAGAGTTCCTGCCGCGAGTCGTCCAGCATCAGCAGCGTCCAGAACTCGGCTTCAATGGTCCGCTCCATGTACTCAAGGATGGTGCGCAGGATGGTATCGAGGTCGAGTGTCGAGGTAAGCGACCGCGCCAGCCGGTGAAAAACAAGCAGATCGTCGAGCGGGATGCGTCCTTCCGTCTCGTTGGTCATATCGGGGCCTTACGGGGAGAAAATGATACAGAAACATTCTGTCACAGATGAGGATTTTCGCAGTGGTTGTTCATCCGCCGATGTGCACCATCGACCGCGAGGGCTTGAGGAATCCCGGTTCGCCGATGTGGTGGCGCGCTTCCTTGCCCTGAACGGTGCGGTAAACGTATTCGCTGAGCTCATCGCGGCTGGCTCCCTCCCTGAAGCGGCCATAGAGGTCGTGCTCCACTTGCGAGAAGAGGCAGGTACGGATCTTGCCGTCGGAGGTGAGCCGCACCCGGCTGCATGCGCCGCAGAAGGGCTGGCTTACCGGCGCGATGATGCCAATCTCTCCCACGCCGTCGGCAAAGGTGAAGCGGCGCGCCGTCTCGCTGGCCTCGCGCGGATCGAGATCGACGAGAGGCATGAAGCGGCCGATGCGATCGACGATTTCGCGCAGAGTAACGACAATCTGGGGCGACCACAGGCGGTCCTCTTCGAGCGGCATGAACTCGATGAAGCGGACCACGACGTGCTCTTCGCGCGCAAAGCGGGCAAAGCCTTCGATCTGCTCGTCGTTAAAGCCGCGCAGCAGCACGCAATTTACCTTGAGCGGTTCAAGGCCGGCTTCACGGGCAGCGCGAATGCCGCGGAGCACTTTCTTGAAGCTGCCGGGAACCCTGGTAATGCGCTCAAAGACCTGGGCGTCGACCGCGTCCATGCTTACCGTGATGCGATTCAGCCCGGCGGCTTTCAACGGCTGGGCCAGGTCCTCAAGCAGGTGGCCGTTGGTGGTAATCGCCAGGTCAAGCCGCTCGCCGTCGATGGTGCGAAGGCAGGCCAGTTCGCGGACCAGGTCGAGCAGCCCGCGGCGCAGCAGTGGCTCGCCGCCGGTGAGCCTTACCTTGGTGATGCCCAGGTCGACGAACAAGCCGATCAGATTCAGGTACTCATCGATGCCAAGCTCGGGATACTGCGCGCCAGCCTCACCGGTGCGGCAGTAGACGCACTTGTAGTTACAGCGGTCGGTGACGGAAACCCGCAGGTCGTGGATCACACGCCGGTGGCTGTCAGTCAGGCGCATTCCGGGCGCGGCGGCCGGGGCCGCGGAACCGGGTGCGGAAATGGATACGGGCAGGGAAGCAGACACGATTTAAGGCTATACCTTTTGGGGCGTGAATGCAGCTTGACTGGTGGTAATAGGGGTGGGTGGGGCGCTGCTAGCGATGTGCGGATCGGGAGACCCGCACTGCAGCCGGTCTGGAGACTGGCGGTCAACGCCTGGCCGCTTGAAAAGACTACGGGCTAAAGCAGATCCCGGGCACCGAGCTTCGGTTCTTCCACTAATCGGTAGGCTCGGTGGACGGTATATGAGTTAAGGCCTACCGCAAGCGTGCCGATGGCCCCGGGAACCAGAAACCCGTACCAGATGCCCCAAGGCTGGCGCTGGAAGAGCGCGACGAATCCCACAACGAGCAGGACAACTGAGCCGGTTACGGGAATTCGGACAGCGGGATGTCGGGAGCCGCCCGCCCGCGGGGGAGCCGATCACTCGGCCCCCCCACTGCAACAGTCTCACCGAAACTGCCGCTGATTCAGAGATACAAGGGATGGCTTCGACGCACCTCGCCAAGCTTGAAGAGTTTTTCCGCAGCCTCGAGAGACTGCGCTACATTCCGACAATTAGTCGATGCGCGGGGTGCCCTTGCGCAGCACCATCCCGGTGATGCCGAAGATGCACACCAGCAGAATGGCCAGGAAGAAGTAGTAGGCCATGGGATGGTGCCAGCCCGGCGAGTAGCTCAGGTCCTGGCCGACCCACAGCAGCAGGACGGTGGCAATCACGGCGAACTGGCCGGCGATGACGAGGAAGGTGTGGCCAAGGTCGCGGCGCTTGTCGAGAGCCTCAACCTGGTCGGGCGTAAGGTTGCGCTCTTCGGGGGGAAGCAGTGCGTTTGCCATGCGGTGCTCCTGTTTTGGGGAATACGGGCTTGCTCGTGACCTCGGGGCCGCGGCCGCTCACCATTAAATTCAATCACATCGTAGAGGCAGGGAACAAGGGGACGTGAATTCACGGACTGAGGGACTAAGGGACTGAGGGCCGGTAGCGAGAAGCTCAACTCGTTCCCAGGTACGCATAGATCTTCACCCGGTAGACGTGGAAGTCGTGGCTGTCCATCAAAAGGTGGCGGCCCTGGTCGCTCTGGTCGCCGTTGAGCACGCGGGCCTTGGTCCACTGGCCGTCTGTCCAGGCGAGCTGCTCGATGCCGGCAATGCCGGCAATCTGGCGGTCGGTGTCGGGGTCGCGAATGGAATCGACGCTGAGCCCGGAGCCGGCGATCAGGAACTGGTTAGGTGCGGTTTCGATCACCATCATTCCGCCGGTGGTGGCGGCCAGTTCGCGGGCAGGCCAGGTGCGCGCCAGCATTGCCCTGAAGCGATAACCGCCCAGCGCGAGGGATAGTAGATTCATTCGAGACGGGAAGGAAGAGAGGATTCTCATCGCTGGCATCTTAGCAGCGCAGCCGTTTCAGTTGGGACCCTGCGCGACCCGGACTCTCTCTCCGTCGCCGAGGACTGCTACTGCGGCGGAAAACCCACTGACTGCGCATAAAGTGGAACATGGCCGGAGTCGAGATTCAGGGTGGCTGCTGCGGCCGACGTCTCCTGAGCGCCGTGGAGGGCATAGAACCAGGCATTGAGCCCCTCGGAGGCGGCGAAGAGGTAGACGTTCTGGCCGATGAAGCCGCTGTCGACCTGCTCGAACATGTTGTTGGCTGGCCCTACGTAGACGATGGTCACGGCAGCGTGCGCGGCGGGAGGAGCGCCGATTTTGGAACGCGCGTCCCCGACGGCTACCGCACGCAGAAGGTTTTTCGCGGCGACATATT
>DATJSB010000012.1:0-9327 GCA_035504315.1 Occallatibacter sp. | reverse complement strand
GGGGACGCATTATGCTGCACTCTGAAACCACCCCTCCGTGGCTGAAGCCAGAATCTTCCTCTTGCGCCTGATTCGGCACGGCTAAAGCCGTGCCCTTTCAAAACATAATCTTCCCGCATCTTGAAATGCGATTGCCCTGGCAGAGCACCCCGACGCCTGAACCAGCAACCCGTCTTTCAGGTATACTGAAGATTCGGCGTTCCGCCGTCACGGCGCGTGTGCGCCTGTGGCCCGAGTTCCGGTGCCCGAAGCGATTTAAAATCCTGGAGTTAAGACAATGGCACAAGTTTGCGATATTTGCGGCAAGGGGCCGCAGTTTGGTAACAACATCTCCCACGCGCACAACGTCTCGCGGCGGCGCTGGAATGTGAACCTGCAGGCCGTCAAGGCCCTGGTCAACGGAGCGCCCAAGAAGCTCCGCGTCTGCGCCAGCTGCATCAAGGCCGGCAAGGTCGCCAAGGCCTGATCGAATCTAACCCAAGCTCTCATGCAAGCGGACCCCGTCCCTCCGGACGGGGTTTTGTTGTGCCTGGATAGCGGAGCGTGGCGCTCTCTCGCGGACGGTGCGAATGAGCGGAGTTGGCGTAAGCCTGAGTTCTCACGCAGACAGTGAAAGCTGTACCCTTCAAAACTGCCCAGGGCTAAAGCCCACTGTATGTCTGCGCGCTGAACTCAGAGGCCTGAAGGCCTCTGCTCCCTCCGTTTTGAAGCGGCGGGGCCGCAATCTTCGAGCTAATGCCCGCACCCTTTGCAGCGGCGGGTCCGCAATCTTCGAGCTGAGGCCCGCACCTTTCGAACTGGCCCATCGACTCAGTGCGCGCCCGTTGCCAGGGGATTGTCCCAGTTGAACGAGCCGGCGTCGAGCCCCTTCGGCGACCAGCGGTTCACGATGGCCTGGGCCAGATGACCCAATGTTTGTTCGGCCTCGTTGTCGCCCGTCCAGCGCTGATCGGCATTGTCCCAGGTGAAGCCGGCAATCACGATGGGGCCATTCACTGAGGCAATCAGCGCAACATCGTTGCGGACCTGGTCGAGCGCGCCGGTCTTGTTGCCGATAGCCGAGCCCTTCTCGCTGGTATCGAGCGACTCAAGGTAGCGGGGCAAGCTGTCTCGATCCTGCTGGCTGCGCAGCATGTGCAGAATGGCGCCGCAGATCGGGCCGTCGCCGGGCAGCGGGGCTGAACCGTCCAGAGACAGCCGGCACTCGGCAAAGCGCTCCATGATTGAAGCCATCTCGCGCGCAGTGGTCTTGCCCAGGCCGAACTGCGGCTGGTCGGCGGGCATGGGACCGCTTGCCGGCTTATAAACCTTCTTGTAGAGATAGGTCTGCTTGAGGCCTGCCGCTTGCAGCGTGGCGTTGATATGCGCCAGGCCAAGACGGTCGATGGCCACGTTGGTGGCGGTGTTATCGCTCACCACCACCATCAGGTGGAGCACGTCGCGCAGGGTAAGCGTGATGGGCGCGGTGAGTTGGCCCAGAACTCCCGAGCCGGGAACCTGGTTATCTTTGGTGAGGATGAGCTTGTCGTCAAACGATGCTTTCCCGCTGCGTATCTGCTCGGCGGCATCGAGCAGAATGCCCATTTTGATGACCGACGCGGTTTTGACCGGCACGTCGGCATCGAGCTCGGCGGTCGTCCCGGTGCGGAGGTTCTGAGCGTAGATGGCGACCTTGCCGTGGTGCGCCGAAGCAATCGACTTCAGTTGCTGGTCGAGCTGCGCGTCGTTGACGAGAGGGGGATTTTGCGCGGCGAGCGGGATTGCAGCAAGCAGCATCAGGCACAGCGAAGGCAGTACGGCATTACGGCTCGAAATCATCTTTCGAGATTAAACCCTTGCGCCGGGCTTCCTGTCAGGGCTTTTCCTCGGCGCGGGTAAAAGTGAGTGAGGCCGAGTTGATGCAGTAGCGAAGGCCGGTGGGGCGCGGACCGTCGGGGAACACATGGCCGAGGTGCCCGCCGCAGCGAGCGCAGGTGACATCAATGCGGCGCATGCCGAAGCTGCGATCTTCGTGCTCTTCAACCGACTTGGAATCGGCGGGGAGCGTGAAGCTTGGCCACCCGCAGCCGGAGTCGAATTTGGCGCCGCTGAGGAACAGCAACGACCCGCATCCCGCGCAGTGATAATTGCCGGTTTCGCGATTCTCAGAGAGTACGCCGGTGAATGGCCGCTCGGTTCCCTTTTCCCGCAGGACGTAGTACTGCATAGGCGTCAGGACTTCACGCCACTCGCCCTCGGTGCGCATCACTTTTTCGTCGTTGCTGCTCACAGCGCCCTCCCGCGAAATGCCCGGTGACTATTCGATGTGCGGCCCGCGGCACCGCTTCAAAGGCTGGTATCTCAGGCTTCGGCGATCATCTCGATCTCGACCAGGATGTCGCGGGGCAGGCGCGCAACTTCGACTGTGGTACGCGCAGGCAGCCCCTCGCTCGCGCCCTCGAAATAGGATGCGTAGACCGCGTTCATCGCGGAGAAATCGTTCAGGTCCTTGAGATATACGTTGGCTTTTACCACGCGATTGAGGCTGGTTCCCGCGGCTTCGAGGATGGCCTTGAGATTCTCAAAGGTGCGGGCCGCCTGCTCCCGGATGCCTCCGGGAACAATGTTGCCGGTAACAGGGTCAAGCGGTCCCTGGCCCGCGGTGAAAACGAGGTTGCCGCAACGGACGGCCTGCGAGTATGGGCCGATCGCCGCGGGTGCTGCCGTAGTGGAGATCACCTGCCTGGTCATATCAAGAATTCTAATGCGAGCGGCAATTCTCCCGTCTGCCCGGTTTTTTCAAACTGGGCAGCCACGGGAGGTGAGGATCGAGGATCAGCTAATGCTGAGGTTGGCAAGAATGCCGCCGCCGAGCATCATCGCCAGCAGCCAGTAAGCGGCATTGATGGCGAACAGCGTGGCCGGCCGCTTTTCAAAAACGTGCTCAGTAAACAGCGGCGGGGCCATAAAGCCGGCCCAGCAGAGGGCGCCGACGTAGAGTCCGTGCGGAAAGCCGGATTGGCTGGTCCAGGTGATGATATGTGCAAGTATGAGCGAGAGAATCAGGTTAGCAATAAACGACGCCACCATTGGAAACCACGCGTTCTTGGGTTTCTCACCTACCGGAATTCCGACCAGCTTTTTCCACCTGGTCTTGAAAACATAGCCATACCATAAAGCGCCCAGCAGCCACTGCGCGATTGCGGAGTAGAACACTGCCAGGGGGCTGACATGGAAAATCTGCATGCGAGAGAACCTCCCATTTCGTGTTTTTATATCCGGCTCCCCGAGACAGATGATCCAGGGAAAGTCAATCCAACGCCGCCAGTCTAAAAAGGAGTCGCGTCAACAATTTGATGGAGGGTTAAGCCGAAAGTCAAGGCAAATCGCAACCGAGGTGCCGAGGTTGGAATCGATGGTTTCGCATTTGACGCTCTTTCGATTCAGCGCTTTTTGAGCGCTTCAAGTTCTTCGAGCGTGCGGGGCCAGTCGGAACCGAGCAGTCGCGAGAGACTGCGGTCAGCCAGGACCTTGCCGCCGGTCTGGCATTGCGCGCAATAGTTGGTTTCGTTATCGGCGTAGCGAATGCGCTGCACGGGCTTGCCGCAGCGAGGGCAGGGCTGTCCGAATCGGCCGTGCACAGCCATCTCCGGGCGGAATGCGGTCACGCCTTCAGGAAAACTCTTGTGTGCTTCGGAGTCGAGGCGTTCGATCCAGGAAGAGAGCGTCTGGCGCGTGGCGGCAAACAGCCGTTTCCACTCTTCTTCTTTGAGTTTGTGGGTGAGCGCGATGGGCGACATTTGCGCGGCATGGAGAATCTCATCTGAGTACGCATTTCCGATGCCGCTGACGATGCGCGGATCAGTAAGAGCGCGCTTGAGGGTGCGGTTCTCGTACGTGAGCGCGGCGCGAAAACCGGCGAGATCGAGCGAGAAGATTTCAGCACCACCGGGGTCGAGCGCTTGCAGGCCGTCTTCGCCGCGGACCACGTGCAGCGATGCGCGGCGCTTTGAGCCGGCTTCAGTCAGAGTGAGAGTGCCTTCAGAAAAATAAAAACCCGCAAGGGCCTGGCGGCCGGCGAGTTTGGCATTGGGAGCCTTCCAGTGCAGGCGGCCGGCGATCATGAGGTGCAGCACCAGCCAAAGATCGCTGTCGCCATTGGTTTTGAGGCCGATGGCGATGCGCTTCCCGATGCGACGCAATGAGGTAACGGTGCGGCCTTCAGTGCTCGAAAGCGGCGGATCGAAGGTGCGGAGCAGAAAGGGGCTGGTGATGACAACGCGCTCGAGTTTACGGCCGAGGATCCGCCGCTGAATTGCGGTGATGTAGGCCGTGATATCGGGCAGCTCGGGCACGGATTGAAAGTAGCACAGGTCTGCCGGTTTTTATTGGATTACTCAGAAGCCGGCATCCTGTATATTTGTCCCACATTCGTTTCCCCGCATTACTGAAAAACCAGGAGCCGACATTATGAAGCGTTTGTTGCCTTCACTGCTCGTCCTTTTCGCTGTATTCGCTTCGCCTCTCTTTTCCCAAAGCCCACCCACTGGAAGTGCGCCGGCGAGGCTGGCCATTCCCGCCGCGCCGGGCAAAACCTTCGACCTGGCCTGGTTGAGCAGAATTGTGCGCGTGGTCGACCCTGAGATCTCGCCTGACGGCAAATGGATTGTTGTGGTGGTTACAAAGAGCGATTACGAGAACGATCTGAATGACTCGGAACTGGCGCTGGTGGATGTGGCGACAGGCAAGACGAGATTCTTGACCTACGAGCGGAAGAAGGCGGGATTCCCGCGCTGGTCGCCGGAGGGAGACAAGATTGCGTTTCTGGCGCCTGACGATAAGGAGCACAACCAGATCTTGGTGATGGATATGGCCGGTGGAGACGCATTGCAGGTGACAAAGAGCGCGACGTCAATACAGCAATTCGCCTGGAAACCGGATGGCACCGCGTTTGCCTATGCCGCCATCGACGATGCGCCGAAAAAGTCGGGCGCCGACAAATTCGACGATTCGTTCGAGGTGGGAGACAACAGCTTTCTGGATCGCGACAAGGCGCTGCCCACGCATCTTTGGCTGATTCCTGCCGAAGGCGGCGAAGCGAAGCGGCTCACCTCTGGCTCCTGGTCGCTGCCGGTGGCTTTTCCACCGGGACCGCCCGCTTCGCCGATTGCTTTTACGGCAGACGGCAAAAAGCTGATCTACGTGCGTATCGAGAACACCTATTCCGGAGACAGGCGTTATAGCTCACCGCAGGTGCTCGACCTGGCGACGGGAAAATCGGATGCGATTACGACGCATACCATGTGGGCGTCGTTTCCGGTGCCTTCGCCGGATGGGACGAAGTTGGCTTACATCTATCCGCGCGACGGCGTGGACCGGAACTTCAATGACATTTATCTGGTAGACGGCCTTAAAGGCGACGGCAAGAATGCAACCAGGGCGATTGATCGCAACTTCTTCCGCGCGTTGTGGACGCCCGACAGCAAGGCAATTGTGAGCGGAGCCAACGATGCCGCCGGCGTGGGTTTGTGGATTCAGCCGTTGGCCGGGCCGGCGAAAAGACTGGACCTGGGCGACGTGACTGCTTCAACAGGATTCTGGCTCGATGCCACGGTTGGCGCGCAAGGGCAGATTGTCTTTACTGGAACGGAGCCGCATCATCCAGCCGAGATATACATTCTCGATACTCCGGATTCCAAACCGCGGAGGATTACTTCGTTCAATGCTGCAATAGACGAAGTAAAGCTGGGCAAGAGTGAGGTGGTGACGTGGCAAAGTCCTGACAAGGCTCCCAAAGACTGGACCGAGGACGGGATATTGACTTATCCACCGGACTACACGCCCGGCAAGAAACTGCCGCTGGTGCTCTACATCCATGGCGGTCCGACATCGGCGTCGAAGGATGCATTCAGCGTGTTTGCGCAACTCATCGCGGCGCAGGGTTGGCTGGTATTTGAGCCGAATTATCGCGGCAGCGACAACGAGGGCAACGACTTTGCGCACGCGATTGTGGACGACTCCGGCGATGGGCCGGGCCGCGACGTGCTGGCCGGGCTGGAGATGCTGAAGAAGCGCGGCATCGTGGACGAGTCAAACATTGCAGTCACAGGCTGGAGTTATGGCGGTTACATGACGAGCTGGCTGATTGGCCACGCGCAATTCTGGAAGTGCGCCATCGCCGGAGCTCCGGTAACGAATCTCATCGACCAGTACAACCTTTCAGACTCGAATGTTTCGCGCGCTACCGCTCTTGGCGGCTCGCCTTATACAGGCGACTGGATGAAGCACTGGGTGGAGCAGTCGCCGATGACCTATTACGACAAGATGGTGACTCCAACGCTGGTACTGCAGGATGTGGGCGATTATCGCGTGACGATCACGCAGGGATACGAGCTATACCACTCGCTGAAGGACCGGGGGATCACGACGTATTTCTATGCGTATCCGATCGGAGGACACAGCCCGGCGGACCCGGTGAGGATTCGCGATGTGTACCGGCGGTGGATTGAATGGCTCGACCAGTACCTGCCGCGGCAAAACTAACTTGTGGACCGCATGATTTTGTGCTTTCCCACCCTTTCCGCGATGAGGCTGCGGAAAGGATGGGGCACCCAGATTGGTGGAGATTCAAGCGGTCAAAGACCTAGCTTAGGATGGTGTTGTCGATGAGGCGGGTTGAGCCGACGTACGCCGCGACGGCAAAGAGCGCGCCCGGCGCGGCCGATTCAAGCGGATCGAGTGTCGACCAGTCGACAAGCTCGATGTAATCGATGCGGACCTGAGGCTCGGCGGCAAAGATGCTGCGCGTGGTTGCGACAAGAGTGGCTGCGCGTCGCTCGCCGGCAGCGAAGAGCGATTCGACGTTGCGAATGGCGCGATTGAGGACGAGAGCCTGCGCGCGCTCGGTGGGGCTGAGATAGGCATTGCGCGAGCTTAGGGCAAGTCCGTCAGGCTCGCGGACGATGGGGCAGACGACGATCTCTGTGCCGATACGCAGGTCGGTGACCATGCGGCGAATGAGAGAGACCTGCGCCGCGTCTTTCTGGCCGAAGAAGGCGCGGTCGGGCTCGGCGGCGATCAGGAGCTTTGCTACGACGGTGGCGACGCCGCGAAAATGCCCAGGTCGCGAGAGGCCGTCGAGACGGCTGCTCAGGCCTTCAACTTCAACCAAGGTTGCCGTGCCGGCGGGATAAATCTCCTCGACCGTGGGAGCAAAGACGACGTGCGCGCCGTTGGCTGCGGCGAGGGCGCAGTCGTTGTCGAAGCTGCGCGGATAGCGTGAGTAATCTTCGTTGGGGCCGAACTGCGTTGGGTTGACGAAGATGGTGACGGCGACGCGGTTGCATGATTCGGCCGCGGCGCGAATGAGCGACGCGTGGCCGGCATGCAGCGCGCCCATGGTTGGAACGAGGCCGACCGTGTTGCCGCTTCTTCGTTCGTTGCGCGACCAGCCGCGAATTTCATCTACCTTGCGCAGAATTTCCATCGATCGCCGTTCAGTTCGTCCAGTCGGGAAGTGAGTCGCGATTGACGATATCGTCGACGGGATCGAATTCGGAAGAAGGAACGGGGAGCGAAGCAAGCGCCTGGCGCGCAGCTTCGTTCAGGTGATAGCTTTCTTCGTCGGCGGGAAAGGCGCGGTGCTCAACATCTTCGCGATAGTATTCGACAGCCGTGCGAATTGCCGAGCCGAGATCGGCGTAGCGGCGGACAAATTTTGCCGCGGGCGCGAAGGTGAGGCCGACGAGATCGTGGAAGACCAGGATTTGGCCGTCGCAGCCGGGACCGGCACCGATGCCGATGGTGGGGATGGCGAGGTCGGCGGTAATTGCCTCGGCAACTTCGCGCGGCACGCCTTCGAGGACGATAGCGCCTGCACCGGCTTCAGCGAGTGCGCGGGCGTCGGACTCAATCTGGCGGATGGTCTCGACAGTGCGGGCCTGGACGCGGTAGCCGCCCATGCGATGGATGCTTTGCGGTGTGAGGCCGAGATGGCCGATGACGGGCACTTCAGCGTCAGTGAGGGCGCGGACCAGCTCGATGCGCGGGCCTTCAATTTTGACGGCTTCAGCGCCGGCTTCCTTGATGAAGCGGACCGCGTTGGCAACAGCATCAGAAATAGACCCGTGATAGCTGCCGAAGGGCATGTCGGCTACGACCAGCGCACGGCGAACGGCGCGGCGGACGGCGCGGGTGTGGTGGAGCATCTCGTCGACAGTGACGGCGAGCGTGTTTTCGTGGCCGAGTACAACCATGGCCAGCGAGTCGCCGACAAGCACGAGATCGATGCCGGCCTCGTCGACCAGGCGCGCGGTGGCGTAGTCGTAGGCGGTAAGCGCAGAGATGGGCTTTTGCTGGCGCTTCATGTCAGCTAGTGAAGGCGCGGTGACTTTTGTGAGTGGAAGACCGGCCGACGCAAGGGGTGCGCCAGCGGAGAACTGGGTAAGGCTCATAATCGACTCCAGTGCCGCTCCGAAGACTCAGGATGCAGCCCGAACAACTAGAGTATACGCCTCTTCGTACTTGCGAGTTGCGGGGCTTGAGACGCAGACTGGATGAGAGATGCTTTCTCCTCTGGCTACAGGGATTTGCGCGGGGTTGGGCGCGGCGGGACTGGCGGCGGGCGGGTTCGCCTACGCGTCGCTGTGGCCGAGCTCGCGGATCTTCGGGACGGCGCTGACGGCGCCGCGGCGGCCGGGAGAGATTGCGCTCACCTTTGATGACGGACCGAATCCCGAATGGACGCCGAGGTTGCTGGACACGCTGGCAAAGCATGAGGTGAAGGCGACCTTCTTCATGCTGGGCAAGTTCGCCGTGGAACAGAAGGAACTGGTGCGGCGGGTTGCGGCGGAAGGGCACTTGATCGGCGACCACTCGTGGAGTCATCCGAAGCTGTCGAGGTGTTCGGCAAAGCGCATCGAGGAAGAGCTGAGGAACACGAAAAACGCTCTCGAACAGATTGTTGGAGCAAAGGTGAGGTTTTTCAGGCCACCGTTCGGAGCGCGGCGGCCGGCGGTATTTCGGATCGCTCGGGAACTGGGGCTCGAACCGGTGCTGTGGAATGCGATGACGAATGACTGGGTCGAGCCTTCGGCGGAGAAGATTGCGGGGACGCTCTCGAAGAGAGTCGATGCAATGACGCGGCGGGGATATGCAGTAACTATCGTTCTGCATGACGGCAACTATCGCGAGCCGGTGGGCAAGCGCGGGCCGTCGGTTGCCGCGGCGAAGATGATCTTGGAGCGTTACCTGGCGACGAATGAATTTGTCAGGTTGGATGGGTGGGCGTAGTTGAAGAGCTGCGCCCAGTTTTGTGGCCGATTGAGATCGGTCCGGGCGGGGTTTGAG
>DATJSB010000011.1:0-8394 GCA_035504315.1 Occallatibacter sp. | reverse complement strand
GGGGACGCATTATGCTGCACTCTGAAACCACCCCTCCGTGGCTGAAGCCAGAATCTTCCTCTTGCGCCTGATTCGGCACGGCTAAAGCCGTGCCCTTTCAAAACATAATCTTCCCGCATCTTGAAATGCGATTGCCCTGGCTCAAATGCCTCGATAAAACAATGCAACCCCGCCCCGACGCTGATTTCTATTCTCTGCTATCTGCCCCCTGATCCCTGTTCCTATTTCTTCAGCTTCAGCAGCGCATCGCGGTCAATCACGTTGCCGTCTTCAATCAGCGTCGAGATGCGTCGAGCATTCCAGATGTTGACCGTCGGATCTCCGTCGACAATGAGAATGTCGGCGCGGCGTCCGGGCGCAACCTGGCCCAATTCGGTCCAGCCGAACTGTTCGGCGTAGTTGTTGGTGGCTGCGGCCAGAGCCTCGCGCGGCGAGAGTCCGAGCCGCACCAGCAACTCGAGCTCGGTGTGCAACGAGATGCCCGGCATGGTGCCCAGCGCATCGGCGCCGGAGCCGGCAAGGTAATGGGGAAACGCAGAGAAGATGGTCCCGTTGATGCGCCACAGCCGCATGGCTGCCTGGTCGGCCTTCTTCTGCAGGTCGGCTTCCATCCAGCGCTGGCCGGCCCCCGGCAAGTGGCGCGACCATCCAGTGAGCGGATACATCATCTCTCCGGTGTCGGGGTTGGTGGGATGATACATGCGGCTCGGGCTGAGCAGCGCAGCGGCCGGCTCATGCCACAGGTTGCGGTGCGCGGGCAGCTCAACATAGTAGAGGCTGAAGGTGGGTAAAAGCGCCGCGTGATGCGCGGCCACGAAGTGTGCGTAATTGCGCAAGCGCGCATCGGTGGGCGGAATGCGCTCGGAGTAGTCGAAGGCGGTAGCTGCGGAAGGGCCGTAAGGATCGTCGACGAGCGGCTTCTGCAACTCGTCTGGAATCACGCCCAGTTCGTAGTGGCCCATGTGAACCAGCGCGTCGACGCCGGCCTCGATTCCCACGCGGTAGGGCGTGGACACAAACTCGCCGTAGGTGACAAGGTGCAGGTCGTGGGCGCGGGCAATGATCAGTTGCGCGTTGGCCGCCGTCACATCGGCGCCCAGTATCACCACGCGCGTGCCCAGCCGCGACGTGTCCACGAGCTGTCGCGCCGTATCGTCGGGACTCAGTTCTACCGGGTGGGTGCCTTCGCGCAGCTTTGCGATCCACTCGGGATTGTGGGCGAGCAGGCTCCAGTTGTCGGTGGTGCCTGCCGAGTCGACCAGGTAAAGGTGCGGACTGGGGCTGGCCGCGGTGTCGATGAATCCGCGCTCATTGTCGGCGCGGGCCACCACCGTTGTGACCCCCATATACAGGTTGGCGTTGGCCTCGGCCTGCGAGTTCATGCCGGCAAAGCCGTCCACCAGGCCCGGAATAATGTATCGCCCCGTGCAATCGATCACGCGGGCGTTCTTGGGAATCTGCACGCTTCCGGCCGGGCCTGCGTCGGTGATGCGGCCCTCGCGAATGATGACAACTGCATTGGTAATATCGCGGGCAGAGTCTCCCCATCCGGTGACGTCTACAACCGTTCCGCCGGCCAGCACGAGCGGCGGCGGCGGAACTGCAGGCGCCTGCGGCTGGGCCGCCATAGAGCGAATGGCCAGGCAGAAAACTTGAATCAGAACCAGACAGAGGGTTTTCATCGATACGCAGGCTTGATGTGGATTGTCGCACATGCGACGGGCTGGCCTGTCCCACGTTGCGACCCCTGACTCAATCAACATCGACATCGAATTTGTCATCGGGCAGCTCGATGCGCAGGTTTTCGCGGCGCGGGTCGCGAACCTTGCCGCCCGCGAGCGGATGCAGCTTGAAAAGCACCAGGAGATTGCGGTCGGAATCGTCAAATGCGGGAAACGTGGCAACTTGTTCGAGAGAGTAGCGCGTGTGCAAAGCCTCAAGCGAATCCGGGTCGAGGTCGTTCCAGGCGGCATACCACCCGGGTGGGTATGCGACGATTTTATCCCGGAGCCGCATCGTTCCGTAGTCGTCGCAGATGGCAGGCAGTTGCGTAGCCAGCATGATCTGGTCGCCACTGATGGAGAGAAGCAGGCGCGGCCCGTTGGGATGCGCATCGATGTACTGGGTGAGATGTTTGGCTGCGTCGACGAACGTGTATTCGGGATGCGTAACGTAGGTGAGTGTCTGCATTGCGTTCGCAGCGGCAGCTACCAGCGCGACGGCAACCACGGTTGCCCCCGCGCCGCCCAGCAACTGGCGCAGTGTGCCGGCCGCGGCTGCAGCCTGCTCGAACCAAGCCGCGGCGCCCTGCGCGACCAGGAAGAAGCAGAAAACTGCGGTGATTGCGAAATAGCGGGGCTGCGGATGGTTCTGGTAGGTCATGAAAGCGATGGTTCCTGCGCTGGCAATCACCGACGAGCCGAAGACCGGATCGAGGAGCAGCCGCCGCGCAAACCCAGCCAGATTCTCTTTCACCGGGCCGGGCGACGCGTACCGCGCAGCGAGTGCGGAGATCAGTGTCGCCAGCACCACCACGCCGGCAAGGGGCATAAGCACCGGGTCTGCCCAGAGTCCCCCATGGAACGACCACCAGAACGCGACCAGCGGCCAGTAAAACTCGTGCGGGCGGTGATAGCTGTTGATGAGGAAGAATAGTTTGTAATCGCCGAGCAATCCGCGGCCGGCGATGAGCGCCAGCCACAGACCGTAACCGGCCACAAAGACACTCCCCGCCGCCAGCAGACACTGCACAGCCTGCCGCATGCGGTCGCGGAGGGGCAGAACCATGGCCCAGGCCAGGGCGGGAAGCAGAAACAAGGCGTAAGTTTTGGTCAACATCATGGCCACAAAGAGAAGCCCCACAGCCAAGGCTCCCCAAAGTGGTTTGCGCAGCCGCGGCATGCGCAGGGCCAGATTGAAGGCCGCGAGAGTGAAAACCATGAGAAATGGCTCAAGGTTGGCGAGGCGGCCGAAGCAATAGAGGAACGGGCTTGTTACCAACAGGGTCAGAGCCAGCAGCGCTGCCGGGCGCGAGACTGAAGTGCGCAGCATCAGGTAGCTGAGCAACAGGTTGAGAAAAAAACCGGCAATGGCCAGTCCGCGCGCAGCTTCGATTGAAACTCCGGTGAAGAAGAACAGAATCCACTCAAGAAATGGCCACACGGGGAGGGCCACCGCGGGGTTGAAGTCGCCCTTGAGATACCAGTGGCCCAACAGATGGGCGCGCGTGGCGGCGCTCGAGTACCAGCCCTCATCGGTGTACTTCGCCCAGTCACCATACCAGATGGTGTGGTTGGGGAAATCGGCGCTCAAGTGGCGGCAGTGAAGAACCGCAAAGGCGACGATGACCGCCAGCCATGCAAAGTACAAGAGGTTTTTCACCCGCAGACCCAAGAACCAATCTCCGCAAGCTACAGATGGGCAAGCTGTGCGCCATTCGAGGCACCGGAACGGTCAGCCACAGAAAACAGCGAAAAGGAACGCTCTGAGTATAACGTGGGCGCGGATGAAATCAGTGCTCAGAGTACGCGCCCCAATCGGGGCCGTGAGGCTGCAGCGGGCCGGAACGCGTGGGGCGGTTTTCCACTCTCATGTTTTGAGCCTGGAGGCCGATGAAAACCGTGTCGGATCGGAAAGCCCTCCGGGCCACGAAGGCGTGGCAAAAATCGGAGGACGAAGGCGAGGCTCGTTGGGATCGATGCAAAACGTCAATCAATATCAGCCCCAGTCCTCAGGTCCCGGCCTGACGCTTGTGGAGGTGGAATCGTCCCGCACCTCGGACATAGTGGGAGTGAGCGCGGCATGGCGCAAGCTTCTGATGCAGGCAGAGATGGCGGCTCCGCATATTCAGGTCGGCACCATCGAAGGCGAACACGGGTCGGGCAAACAAACGCTGGCGCGCTATGTCTTCAGCCGGTCGCAGCTTGCCAATTCGGCTTTCAAGCGGCGCGATGCCCGTGAATGGCTGGCGACGGACGCCAATCCCGCCGCGCTCGCTGGTTTTACCTACCTCGATCGAGTTGATCTGCTGGCTCCTCCCGGACAGGGGCTGCTCCTGGGAGTTCTGAAGGCTCTGCAGGATCGGCCTCCCGGCCGAGCAATTGTCATCACATCCTCTGAAACATCGCTGCGGCAGATGGCGGGCCAGGGGCTGATCCTTCCCGATCTGGCCTTCCGTCTCACGGCCATCCGTTTCGGGATCCCTCCGCTTCGCCAGCGCCGCGAAGATATCGCGCCTCTCGCCCAGGCGCTTCTTGAGCGGCTCTGCGAGCGCTACCGGCAACGCTCTGTCGTTCTTGGCCCCGGAGCGCTGGCCCGCCTGCTGCAACATGACTGGCCCGGTAATGTGCGCGAGTTGGCGAGCGTGCTTGAGACTGCGCTGCTCGAAGCGGTTAACGGCGTCATCCGCTCGACCGACCTTGCCATTCCCGATGGTCCGGTGGTGCAACCTGCGCCTCTGCTTCCGGCGCAGCTCGATAATCTCTCCCTCGATGCCGTAATTCGCCATCACGTGCAATACGTGCTCGACCTCAACCGCGGCAACAAGCTCCGCGCTGCCCAACAGCTTTCCATCAGCAGGTCAACACTCTATCGCATCCTGGCCAACGAAGCGGTTTTGCCGGGATCAAAGAACGATACAAGGCGCGACGACAGTTTCGCCGCAGGGGCCAGCGGGCTTTAGCGTCTGAGTGAGAACCCGCCCCGGCACGCATGTCCCACGTAAATGGGAGGGAACAGCAGCCTTGAGGCTACTGAATTCTGCGCAATTGATCGAAGCGGCTTCAGCCGCGGGCCTTTTGGCTCCGAGCCCTCCAGTGGAATCTCAATTCTCTCGCACACGCTCCAGCCCCGGCTGCTCCCCTCTAATGTGAAGCAGATCACACAGGCACTCGCCAACTCCAGCGTAAACTCCCTTGTTATACCTTCTGCTATACCTTCGCATTCGTTTGAGAAGAAGGCGCGTCGATGCCCGTCGAAGAAAACCTATGTCTCCAAAGCTACGCGCGGGGCCTGGCGCGGCCGCTGCTTGAACTCACGATTGGCGATTTGCTAACCCGCACTGCCAATCGCTTTCCCGACCGGCTGGCAGTGGCCAGCATGCACCAGGGCAAGCGGCTGACCTGGAGCGAACTGAGCGAGGCCGCCGACTGCGTGGCCCGCGGCTTGTGGTCTCTCGGCATCCGGCGCGGCGATCGTGTGGGAATCTGGTCAACCAACTGCATTGAATGGATCATGATGCACATGGGCGCAGCGCGCGCCGGAGCCGCACTGGTCAACGTGAACCCCGCTTACCGCTCGCACGAGCTGCAGTTCACGCTCACTCGCTCGGGCATGAAGGCGCTCTTCCTGTGGCACCAAGACAAGCGCGCCGATTACGAGGAGATCCTGGGCCGCGCGCGTCACGGTCTCGACCTCGCTCTTGAGCACACCATTTACTTCGACTCGCCCGAGTGGCCGGCGCTGCTCGATGCCGAAGGCCGCCTGCCCGAGGCCGTAGCCATCGGTGACGTTGCCAACATTCAGTACACCAGCGGAACCACCGGCCTGCCCAAAGGCGTGATGCTTACGCATCACAACGTGGTCAACAACGGCCAGTTTCTCGGCCAGGGATTCCACTACACCGAGCAGGACAAGATTGTCGTCCCCGTGCCGCTCTTTCATTGCTACGGATGCGTGATTGGGACCATGAGCGCCCTCAACACGGGCGCGGCCATCATTCTGCCCAACTGGACCTTCGATGCGCGGGCCACGTTGCGCGCAGTACACGAGGAACGCGCCACGAGCGTCTACGGCGTGCCGGCGATGTACGTGGCCGAGTTCGGACTCGATGATTTCGCGTCCTACGACCTCACCAGTCTCCGCACCGGCATGATGAGCGGCGCGCCCTGTCCCGTAGAGCTCATGAAGCGCGTGCTCGATGAGATGCACTGCCGCGAACTGGTCATCGCCTACGGGCAGACCGAGACCTCGCCGGTGGTGACCATGAGCGATGCCGCCGACTCCATCGAGATTCGCGTGAATACCGTGGGACGCGCCATGCCCCAGACCGAGATCAAAATCGCACCGGTCCGAGCGCTTCCTGACATGAGTCCCGGCGCTCTGCCCGAAATCTATGACTCAAGCGAGGCGGTGCCCTTTGGCGAGCAGGGCGAGGTGTGCGTGCGCGGGTACGCCATCATGAAGGGTTACGACGGCGATCCCCAAGGCACCGCTATGGTGATTCAGCAGGACGGCTGGCTGCGCACCGGCGATTTAGGAGTCATGCGTGAGGATGGCTGCATTCACATCACCGGCCGCTCGCGCGACGTCATCATCCGCGGCGGTGAGAACATCTATCCGCGCGAAGTGGAGGAATTCCTCTACACCCATCCCAAGGTCGGCGAAGTGCAGGTCTTCGGCATTCCCAATGCGCGGCTGGGTGAGATTGTGGTGGCGTGGGTAAGGCTGCACCCCGGCCTGAGGCCGGATATCGACGCGAGCGAAGAAGAGATCAAAGATTTCTGCAAGGGCCAGATCGCGTACTACAAAATCCCTGAGCACATCCGCTTTGTCACCGAGTTCCCTGCCACACTTTCCGGGAAGATCCAGAAGTACAAGATGCGCGAATCCGAAATCGAATCGCGCGGATTGCAGGACGTGGCGAAGACGGCGACGGCGTAGTCGAGTTCCAGCCCGGATATCGCCATTTGGTGGATGCGGGTCCCGTCTTCATGCCAGTTTTACTTCTTCTTTCTTAGGCTGAGACCGATTCCAAATGGAGGTTTCCCAAATGTTCGGTCATGCGAGGGTGTCCGTCTTGCCAATCTTGGCCTTGGCGTGTCTCACGCTCAAGGCGCTTAACGCACAAAGTCAAACTCCCACTCAGCCCTCCCAAACTCCAGCCTTAAACCCCACTCCCGCCTCAAGCCCCGCATCGGAACAAGCTCCCAGCACCAGCACAGATTTATTCGTAATGGCCGGCTCCGACTTTGACCGCCCCGGTCTGGTGCCACGAGCCAACTACAACATCGGCATCGGGCACACCTTCGCATTCCTCAAGAAAGATCCGATCGGGGACGAGCTCACCTTCGGCTACACCTACGAAAATGCAGGAACTCACGGGTTCTTCCACACAGCCTATGGAGAGCACACCGAGCAACTCGGAGTGATGAAGAACTTTTCACTTCCGAAGACCCAGGCCGTCAGCGGGTATACCTGGGTTCAAGAAGGCATCACCAGTTACACGGGCTACAGCCATGTGCTGAACCGTCTCGACACCGGACTGTCGCTGGGAGCAATTGTCCATCTCAGTTTTCATAGCTCGATCTGGATACAGGAGAGCTACAGCAAGGTTGTGACCGTGCCATGGTATACGACAACCAGCGCCGGCTACACCTACAGTTGGTAGCTGAAACTGGGAGTGGATGGTTGCTTCGATCCGCGCCTGCCTGCTCCCCTATTTCACAGCCCCCGACTTGTGTGCCGCGAGCATCTCCCGCCGAAGAATCGCATTGATGCGCGACTGGTAGCCTTTGCCGTGCGATTTCAACCACTCCAGCACATCGGCATCGACGCGTGCGGTGATCTGCCGCTTGACCGGGCGATAAAAACGGCCGCGGACTCCGCGCTTCCACTGCTCGGCTGTGAGTTCGGGAATGTCGCTGGTATCGATCTCGCTGTCGGGCCGCGCGGCGAGCGCCTTCAGATTGGCAATCTGCGCCTCCGTGAGGGGCGGCAATGATTCGGCTGTGTAGCTAACCATTTTCGCCTTCATAGACTCTCCTTTCATCCCGGGTCGCTCTTCGAGCGGAGATGATTCGGATGATTTCGACCAGGTTCCCTATCTCCTCGTCTTCGCGCACGGTGTGCGCCAAGAGCAGAAGCAGGAAACTGCCAGCATCGCGCCGAATCAATCCAAGGGCTTGCCAGCGCTGCTCACCGTCAATCACGCGATCATCGACCACGATGTGCAGCGGGTCGAAAAAACCTCGCTGGCCTCCTCGAAACTGACGCCATGCTTTCGCTGGTTGGAGCGGTTCTTCGCCTCATCCCATTCGAACCGGATATCTGGCAATTCATTATTGTAGTTACAATTTTGCCATTACGCAAGTCGATGTCGGCGGCGACGGAACTCAACGCTTGCCCCTCGGGCAGGCCGGTCACTTGGCCAGACGCGGGCGGTGGATGTTTTCAACCTGGCGGCCATATCGCCCCAGCAGCGCATTCCAGCGGACAATGGCGATGTCTTGGAGCATGCGCATGCCGTCCTTCAGATAGCTCATCCGGGTGCGCTCGTCGTGGGCCCAGCTCACCGGCACTTCATCAATGCGGAAGCCGCGCTTGAGGCCGATAAAAAGGATCTCGGGATCGAAGCCCCACCTTTCGATGGTCTGAAGCTGGAAGACCGTCTGCGCG
>DATJSB010000010.1:0-15616 GCA_035504315.1 Occallatibacter sp. | reverse complement strand
GAGAATTCCGGCATCGTTCTCAATCTGCTGCCGGTCTTCTTTGTTGGCTTGGTTTCCCCGCTCAGCCTGCTGTTTGCCGGGTCGGCTCATTGCCTCAGACGTGCGCTTCCTGCGCCCGATCTGGCCGGACGGTTCCAGCGTCCACCTCCTCTCTTCGTTCCGTAAATCGCCCGGCCTTCAGCAGGCGCACGCAACCGCTGGAGCGATGCCATGCGCATCGAGTCCAAGCTGCTACTCGCCCGCTCCATCGAGAGGAATGCCCCATTTACACTGGAATTGGAGAAATTTGTGCAGTTAGACAAGGTTTTAACAAAGATTTTTGGCACCTCGAATGAGCGCATCATCAAGCGGCTCATGCCGAATGTGGCCGCGATCAATGCGTTTGAGCCGGCCATTAAGATGCTTTCTGACTGGCAGTTGCGCGAGAAGACCAACGAGTTCCGGGCTCGCATTGCCGAGCGCATCAAGGGATTGACCGACAAGGAAGAGGACAAGGAAGCGATTAAGGCCGCCGAAACGGCCGCGCTCGACGAAATTCTACCCGAAGCATTCGCGGTGGTTCGCGAGGCCGGTTGGCGCACCGTAAAAATGCGCCACTTCGACGTTCAATTGATCGGCGGCATGGTGCTGCACCAGGGCAAGATCGCCGAGATGAAGACCGGCGAAGGCAAGACGCTGGTGGCAACGCTCGCCTGCTACCTGAACGCACTGGCCGGCCACGGCGTGCATGTGGTTACAGTAAACGACTACCTGGCCAAGCGCGACGCCGAATGGATGGGCAAGATCTACACCTTTCTCGGCATGACCGTCGGCGTGATTGTGCACGACCTGAGCGACGATCAGCGCCGCGAAGCCTACGGGGCCGACATCACCTACGGAACCAACAACGAGTTCGGCTTCGACTACCTGCGCGACAACATGAAGTTCGAAATCAAAGACTGCGTGCAACGCGGCCATTACTACGCCATCGTCGACGAGGTCGACTCGATTCTCATCGACGAAGCGCGTACTCCTCTTATCATCTCCGGCCCCACCGACCAGACCACCGACAAGTACGCGCGCGTGCGCAAGATCATACCCCAACTGGAGCTGGGCGAAGAGGTGGAGTGGACCGACTCCAAGCGCCAGGCGGAACTGGGCATCCGGCTCGCCGAGGGCCAGAAGCATTTGACCGGCGACTACATTGTGGATGAAAAGCAGCGGACGATCGGTGTAACGGACGAGGGCTGGCCGAAGATCGAACAACTGCTCGGAATCGACAACATTGCCGACGCTGAAAACTGGGAACTGAAACACTACGTCGAAACCGCCATCAAGGCCCACGCGCTATACAAGCGCGACGTCGATTACGTGGTGAAAGACGGCGAAGTCATTATCGTCGACACATTTACCGGCCGCCTGATGCCCGGCCGCCGCTGGTCCGACGGACTGCATCAGTCCATCGAGGCCAAAGAAGGCGTCAACATCCGCAAGGAAGATCAGACGCTGGCCACCATCACCTTCCAGAATTACTTCCGGCTCTATCAAAAACTCAGCGGCATGACCGGCACTGCGGAGACCGAGGCCGCCGAATTCGAAAAGATCTACAAGCTCGAGATTGTGGTCATCCCGACCAACAAGCCGCTGCTGCGCGTGGAGAACCCCGACGTGGTTTTCCGCACCGAAAAGGAAAAATACAAGGCCGCGGCCGACAACATCGCCGAGCTGCATGAGAAGGGCCAGCCGGTGCTGGTGGGCACTACGTCGATTGAAAAGTCGGAGCGGCTTTCAGCAATTCTGCAGCGCAAAGGCGTTAAGCACGTGGTACTCAACGCCAAGCAGCACGAACGGGAAGCTGAATACGTCGCCCAGGCCGGCCGTCCCGGCATGGTCACCATCGCCACCAACATGGCTGGACGCGGAACCGACATTCTGCTCGGCGGCAATCCCGAGTTTATGGCCCGTCAGGAGCTGGTGAAGTCGAAAGACGCCACCGGCGCCTCAAAGGCGCGCGCCATCAGCACGGCTGAGGGCGCCATCAACCCCATGGCGCCTGCTGGTTCCCTGCGCTTCTATTACCAGGGCCAGGAGTTCGAAGTCTCCGAAGAAGACTGGCAGGCCGCGCTCAAGGGCCATGCCGAAAGTGCGAATAGCGAGCACGAAGAAGTGATCTCGACCGGTGGCTTGTTCATTCTTGGCACCGAACGCCACGAGTCGCGGCGCATTGACAACCAGCTTCGTGGCCGCGCCGGACGCCAGGGCGACCCCGGCGAGTCGCGCTTTTATCTCTCGCTTGAAGACGACCTGATGCGCATCTTCGCCAAGCAGTGGATCAGCACGCTGCTTGAGAAACTGGGCATGGAAGAGGGCGTACCCATCGAGTCGAAGATGCTTTCGAATCGCATTGAGGGCGCGCAGAAGGCCGTGGAATCGCAGAACTTCGAGTCGCGCAAACACCTGCTCGAGTACGACGACGTGATGAACAAGCAGCGCGAGGCTGTTTACGGCCTTCGCCGGCAGTTGCTCGAGGGCGTCGACCAGCGCGAGCTCATCCTTGAAGACTACGTTGGCGGAGCCCTGAGCGGACTGCTGGATGAGTTTGCCAATGAGAAAGTCCGCCCCGATCAGTGGGATATAAAAGGCCTGGAGCAGAAAGCCTTCGACCAGTTCGGTTTGAAGATCTCGGACATTGGGTTGAAATTCGAGGAGCTGAGCCGCCATGAACTGGGCGAGGAGATCTTCGCGAGGCTGACCGAGGCCTACGAGGCCAAGGAAAAAATCCTCAGCGCTCCCACGATGCGCTATCACGAGCGCATGGTGATGCTGAGCGTGATCGACGGACTGTGGAAAGACCATCTGCTCTCGATGGATCACCTGAAGGAGGGCATTGGCCTGCGCGGCTACGCGCAGCAGGACCCGCTGGTGGCGTACAAGAAAGAGTCCTACGACATGTTCGAGGCCATGATGATGAAGTTCCAGGAGGACACGGTTCGGTTCCTCTTCAGGATGCAGATCATTGGGCCTGACGGCCAGCCGGTGGATGCGGCGCCGCGGCCGACTCGAGTGGTTCCCAAGGCTCCGCCGGTGGCGAGCGCAGCACAACCTTTCGCAGGCGACGGCGCCCCGCGAGAGATCACCATTCCCACGCGCCAGCCTTCCACAACCATCGACGCGCTGGAGAAGGAGTTTCACCGCAAGAAGGAGCGGGAGCTGGCGGCGGCCAGCCGCGCCGGAGCCGGCGAAACCAGCCAGCCAATGCAGCGGCGCACCGGCGAGAAGGTGGGCCGCAACGATCCCTGCCCTTGCGGGAGCGGCAAGAAATACAAGAAGTGCCACGGGGCCGAGGGGTGAGGAAAGTGAAAGAGTGAAGTAAGCGAAAGAGTGAAGTAAGCGAAACAGTTGTTCTGCAGACTCGCTACCTCACTCACCGGAAAAAGCTGAACAGGCTTTTCTTTTCTTCGCGGTCGGCGGGCAGGCCGCAGGCAATGCGGGCCATTTGCCGGATGGCAATCGAAATCTGCGAGTCGTAGAGCGCGAGCGGCGTTGCCGTCGACTGCGTGCGCCTGGCGCTTGCCCAGTCGTCGGGAATCTTCCACTGCGTGGGCCGCGTGAGCGCCCGCTCGATATTCTTGTCGTCGAAGAGCAGCGTGGCAGGCTTGTAGCGGTTCAGCACGATCTGCAATCCCCAGTCACGCTTTTGGAAAAACCGCGTGATCATGCGATTGGCATTGCGCAACTCGGAGATTCCGACCTGCGTGATGAGATACACCTCGGCTTCGCTGCTGAACAGCGCGGAATCCATCAGATCGACGCGCGATCCAACGTCGACCACGATGTAATCGAAGTCCTGGCGCGCGACGCTGAGCAGTATTTCGAGGAACTCCCGGTTGGGCTGATCACCCTGAAACTCGCTGGGCGCTGCCAGCACCCCCACCCCCGACGAGTGTCGAGCCACGAGCGTATTCAGAAAGTTGGAGTCAAGCCGGGTTGGATTCTGGAGGGCATTGGCTATTGAGAATTCGGGCACGATGCCCAGGTTGATTGCCGCATCTCCCAGGGGCAACCCCAGATCGATCAAAAGCGTGCCGCGTTCTGACTCCTGCGCAAGCGAAATGGCGAAATTGGCGGCAATCGTGGTAACTCCGCACCCGCCTTTGGTGCCGAGGAAGGTAAACACCTTGCCCGAAGACCGGGTGGGCGCGCTGGGCGGGGCAGGGCGGCTCGAGGCGCGAGCCAGCGCCTCGGCCACCTCGCCCTTGTCGAGCGGCAGAGTGAAGAATTCGCGAACCCCGGCGCGCATGAATCGGATCGCCAGCCGCACGTCCGGGTCGGCGGAGTAGGCCATCACATAGGATTTGCCGCCAGCCGACAGGCTTTCGGCAAGTTGCACGGCAAATTCGGGATCGCTGTCGGCATCAACGACCACCACGTCGTATTTCTGCCCGAGCACTCTCGGCAATTCATCCAGGTCGCGGGGAAAGGCGAGATACTCGTGGATCATCGCACCGGGCTGTTCCGACAGAGCTTCAGCCATCGCCCTGCGCCGCCGTTCATCGGGGCCGATGAGCGCGACCGACATGGAGACGTTGTCGAAACTCCCCGTTGCCAACTTCAAGTCCGGCATAGCAAAACGGCTGCGTCACGCAGCCGGGTACGGTACATATTCTATCGTGCGACTGCGACTCTGTTGGCAGGATGTATCGACATAAGCGGGTGGGCAGCCTTGATGTATCGGTACACCCTAAAGCACGATCCGGCGACGTGTGCGTATTCTACCCTCAACCGCACAGCCGCACCAAACCCATTCAAAACCGGCTGGTGCGTTGGGGCGACTCTACGTGGCGCGATCAATTGGTTCATCGGCAATTTGAAGGTATTGATGACCACAAGAGGGTAAAACAGAGTTACCAGGGGAGTGAAGGAATGAAGGGGGAGGCTTTTGAAGTATCCGGCTGTTCCCGTACCTGTACTATTCCTGACCCTCGCAGGCCGCAAAGGTCAGGTCCCGCGCATCGCTCTTGTGCTCTGCGCACCATTGCTCAAATAGCCGCCCATAACTCAAGGTCAGATAGCGCGATCGATCCACGCTCAGCCGGGTTGACGCTCGGTCGATCCAATCTCCATCGCCTTCAAGCTCCGCGTAGTTCCCAATCGGCGTTTCATCCACCACGCAGTGCCCCTCGCCATCGCTCCACTCGCTGCGCCATTTTTCGTAGCGGAACGCGGCAACCAGCCCAAGCGAGCGAAACACCTCAGCCAGCGCGTCGCCGTCGGTAATCCCGGTTTCTGTCTCTACCCGATGCTTGTGGGTGTCCTCTCCCGGACCATCCTCGGGCAGCCGTTTGTGGGTCAATGTCCACTTGCCGGCGTAACTGCGGATGCGCAGAATCTCGGTGCGGGCACGCAGCCGCCGATCGGGCGTGTCGTACAGAACATTGCTCTCAAAACTACGCGGTGTCACCAGGTGGAATCCCGCAGCCTGGAGGCTGCGCTCAAGTGTGGCCAGGTCATCGACGCGGAACTTGATCTCGGTCTCAACAGCCATGGTAATGAGCGAGTATACAAGAGTCGGTTATTAACTTTCGCACGTTCCAGCGGCGAGAATGGAAGAATGAAGACACTGCGGCTCAATGTCGACGCCAAAAAGACTGAGACGCCGGAGTTTGCCGCAGCGCTCGAAAAGGCCGCGCAAATCCTGCGCAAGGGCGGGCTGGTGGCGTTCCCGACTGAAACCGTCTACGGCCTGGGCGCCAACGCGCTCGATGCCGCCGCGGTCGAGCGCATCTTTGCAGCCAAGGGCCGTCCCAAATGGGACCCCATCATCGTGCACGTCTGCAGCCTCGAAATGGCGCGCGAACTCGTGTCTGCCGTTTCCGAGCCGGCGACGCGACTGATGCAGGCCTTCTGGCCCGGACCGCTGACCCTGCTTCTGGCGCGCTCCGCAGCGATTCCCGATGTGGTTACAGCCGGGCGGCCGCTGGCGGGCCTGCGCATGCCTTCGCATCCTGTGGCGCTTGAGCTCATCCGTCGCGCCGGCGTGCCCATCGCCGCACCCAGCGCCAACCGCTTCTCTCACGTCAGTCCAACCACGGCCGCGCACGTCCTGCACGATCTCGACGGCCGCATCGATGCGGTTCTGGATGCGGGCCCGGCGCTACACGGCGTTGAATCAACCGTTCTCGATCCCAACCAGAGCCCCATGCTCATCTACCGGCCGGGCGCAGTTACGCGGGAGATGATTCGCAAGGTTGCCGGTCCGGCTGAAATCTACGCGGGCCGCATCGAACCGAGCGAAATGCCGACGGAGGCGCTGCCCTCGCCGGGCGTCGGCCTGCGCCACTACGCTCCCAGAGCCCGGCTCGTGCTGCTTGAAGCTTCGAACCCAGAACCCGTACCGGCAGCGGCGGAACTTGCCTCGCGCATTGCCCAGGCCGCTGGCGAGCTTGGGGGAGAAAAAGTGGGAGTGATGCTGCCCGCGGGGATCGCTGCTCCGGCCGATTCCGCGGCTCTGCGCCTCTTCAATTGGGGAAGCTGGAATGCGCCCAAGGAGATGGCACAGTCGCTCTACGCCGGCCTGCGCGCGCTCGATGAACAGGGATGCACCGTCATCCTGTGCCCGCTGCCTCCGCATGAAGGCATCGGCGTGGCTATCCGCGACCGCCTACGAAAGGCAGGGACTAAGGGAGTGAGGGACTAAGGGACTGAGGGACTGAGGGATTGCGCGGCGGTGCGAGATGACAAGCGCACTGTTTTATTGGCCGAATTCTCCCAGCTTGTGCATGTACTTGATGGCAGATTTATAAACCAGCATACGAGTGCGCCCCCGCACTTTCAACGCGTTGCGGTCGTACCACTCGATGCAGCCCTCGATCTTCTCGCCGTCCTCGAGAACAATCACCATCGGCGTCTGCGATTGGATCTGTTTTTGCAGATAAAACAGCTCGGCATGGCGGTTCTGTGCGTCCATTTCAATACTCTGCGGAGAAAACCGGAACGGCATTGAAGTGGGAAGCCCTTTCTTCGCTTGCATGTTCGGCACGCCGTGCGCAACGAAACTCTCAAATCGCCTAGTTTGCAAAGTCGAGGGGAAACTCATACAGTATCAACCTTCCTCAAAAAATAGAGAAACAAATTCGCCGCCACGGCCTGCCGGGGGTTCGGATTCCTGTCTGCCACTCTTTGTCTGCAACCTCTCAGGTCCCGCTGCGAACAGGGAAAAAAATCCCGTACGCATCAAGACCATGCGTTTCTCATCTGCGGTATCGGCCCTGCGCTGGGGGATATCTCGTAATCCGAAAGATGCCCGGTGATCTGTGGAGGTTGCTCTTACCATTATGCGGTCAGTGTCAAGTTACGGGACGATCTCTCCTGTCCACGCGCTCGAAGACCTCAAATTGCCGGCACCACCAGGCGATCTGTTTGATGCGTTCGCGTTGCTCGCGGTTTCAGGCGCGGTCGAGGCTGAGCGCCATGGCGTCGAGCGAGAGCGACCGCAGCAGGTTACGCCGCATTCCCTGTTCAACCTGTGTAACCGCGCGAACAGCGGCGTCGATCCACTCAACACTCAGGCCGGCCGCCAGTTTGCCGAGTTCCGCTTCCAGATCCAGGTTGCGAATCAGCCGGGGGTTGCCGGCAACGGTGAGCAGCAGGTCCTCAAGAAGGCTGGAAAGCGCGCGCAGCAGGTTCACTGTTTTCTCCTGCCCATCGGCGCCGGCCCGATAGGCCTCGGTGGCCTGGAAAAGCTGCGAGTAGTCGCGCTCCTGGATTGCGCCGCGCAGAATCACCAGTGCGTCCTGGCGGCTCAAGAGGTACTTGTCGAGATCGATGGTCAGCGCCCGGCCCACGGCGCCTTCAGCAAGGCGCGCCGCCAGCGCCCGATCGCGCGGCTTCAGCTCGGGCCGCCGCTCGGCCAGCAGTGCCTCGATTTCGCTGGCCGGCAGCGCACCCAGCCGGTGAACGACCGCACGGGAACGAATGGTGGGCAGCAGCTCCTGCGGATTCTCAGTCAGCAGCACCAGGGTGGTGTGCTCCGGCGGCTCTTCGAGCAGCTTTAACAGGCTGTTGGCAGCCTCTTTCATGAACGCAGACGAGGTGAAGATGGTGAACGCGCGCCGCGCTTCCACCGGCGGGCGATAGTAGGCCACGTGGATGGCCTGCCGTACCTGTCCCAGCTTGATCATGAGCTGCGGTGGATCAGGCGGAATGACAAGCACGTCAGGGTGGGTCTGGACCAGGATGCGGGTCTCGCGCTTGTCGGTCTCGCGCAGCTCTTCGCGAGCAGCAACGGCCTCAGAAATCAGGCTTTCCAAGTTCCCGGCTGCGCCGATTCGGGTGCAGTTTGAGCAGCGGTCGCAAAAATCCGGCAAACCGTTGGTTTCCTTTGGATCGAGGCAGTTGGCCACTTTAGCCAGCATCAGCGCCAGGGTGTACTTGCCCGCGCCGGCCGGTCCGGCCAGGATGAGCGAATGGGGCAGCCGGCCCGCGCGCACGCTCTCGCGCAGGTGCGTCACTGTGGCCGCGTTACACAAAAACTCACTGAAGCCCACGGATCGAGGATAGACGACCCGGGCAGACGGTGGGTGGTGAACCGCGGGCGGTGAACGGTGGCCGACCAGTGCGCAAAAGCCCGTCCGGGCTCATATAAGTCAAGTTTCCTAATTATTTTGTCAATTACACTTGACAAATTTTGATCCAAATTGTAAAGTTTGATTGTCTTTAAGTAAAGGAGACCAATCATGCCCTTCTTACTCTGCAATTCAAAAAACATGGTGGAACGCCGTTATGTGTACCGCATGTGGGTGGTGGCAGGCCTCTGCGTCCTTAGCTCGCTTATTGCCGCTTTCACCCTTCGATTTACCCACTGGAAGGGACTGCCCGCTTACCCGGTGGCAGTGCTGCCCGCGTTGCCCATCCTGTGGGCTCTCTGGGAGACGGGCCGCTACATCAACGATGAGAAAGACGAGTTCGTGCGCAACGTGCTGGTGCAGTGCCTATTGGGTGGAATCGGCGGCTGCCTGGCCGTGACCACTGTGTGGGGCTACCTGACCGACTTTGCCGGCGCACGCCCCATGGACCTTATCTGGGTTTACCCCATCTTCTGGTTCTGCGTGGCGCTCTGCTACCCCGTGGTGAAAGCGAGGTACAGATGAAAAACCGGCTGAAGGTACTGCGCGCGGAAAGGAACTGGTCGCAGGCCGATCTTGCTGCGCAGCTCGAGGTGTCGAGGCAGTCGGTGAATGCGATCGAGACCGGAAAATTTGACCCCAGCCTTCCGCTGGCGTTCAAACTGGCGCGATTGTTCGGCGCGAGGATCGAGGACATCTTCGCAGAGGATGAGGATGCCAGCAAGTCACCGAGTCAGCAAGTCAGCGAACCGGCTTCGTGAGCCTCGTGCAGGCTCAAGACAGGCTGGCACGAAGAAGTTGCATTCAAGGAGGCCACTGTGTTCGACCATCGGTATTTATCTGAGATGAGCAAGGCGTTGCACATCTTCCTGGATTTTTCTTTTCTGAGTTGCGCCGTCATCACCTTCATCCGCGTGGCGGGGGCTGCCCAAACGGCGCAAGCTACCGCCAATCCGCCACGTGTTCAGTCACATGATCAGCCACGCTTTCAGGGTCAGACCGGTGCTTAGGCATGCGTCTACTGGATCGGCCGCTGATAAAATTCCGTATGCACAAACGGCTTCGCCTTCTTCAACTGACGGCTGCCCCAGCGGTTCTGCTGCTTTGCCTGGTTCTCCAAAGTTCTCTGGCGCAGGCGCCGGACTCGAACTCCTCTTCGGCCCAGACCGATTCCGCGTCAGCCCAGATCGCCTCGCTGATGCGCGGCGCCGGCCGGACGACAGTCATATCCCAGGTTGCCCTCTCTCCTGACGGCAAAAGCCTGGCCTGGACTGAAATGCGCCAACTCTATGTGGCGCCGTTGAACGACCTGACGAAGCCCTTGCGCATCACCGCCGCAACCTCGCCCGACAAGCGTTGCAGCGACGGCGATCCCATCTGGTCGCCCGATTCGGCGTCGCTCGCGTTCTTCTCAGACTGCGCCAGCGACAATGGCCAGGCCGATCTCTATCTCAGCCACCTGGATTCGAACCCGGCGCGCCGCCTCACCTCGCTCAGCGGATATGTCAACGAGCCGGCCTTCGCGCCCGACGGCAGCGCCATCGCTTTTCTTTACGTTGAAGGCGCAACGCGGCCGGCCGGGGCACTTGCGGCCATGAAGCCGCCTGCCGGCGTGATTGGCGAAGAAGGCATCGAGGTACAGCGCGTGGCCGTTGTCTCAGTCAATGGCTCTGAACCGGTAAAACCATCCTTTGTCACGCCCGCCAATCTGCATGCCTACGAGTTCGACTGGTCGCCCGATTCGACATCGCTGGCCTACATCGCCGCCAACCCTCCCGGCGAAAACAACTGGTGGACGGCGAAACTATACAGGCAAGAGATTGCCGGCGACGCACCCCATGTGGTTCTCGACCCCGTCACCGTCTCCGGCCCGCTCCATGGACTGCAGATCGCCGTGCCGCGCTGGTCGCCTGACGGCAAATTCATCGCATTCATCGGCGGGCTGATGAGCGATCAGGGCTCGACCGGCGGCGATGTGTTCGTGGTTTCTTCCAATGGCGGGCAGCCCCGCGACCTCACGCCCGGCCGCAACGCTTCGCCGCAGTGGATCACATGGGACGGCAACAACGGTATATTCATCAGCGAGCTTGCTGGCGGAAACTCCCAGCTGGTGCGCATGGACGTTCCCGTTTCCAGCGCCGATTCTGCCTCCTTTGGCAAGCCGGTCTTCAGCATTCCGGCCACAGTCGGCTCCGGCACCTTTGAAAGCAGCCTCTCGGCCACGGCTGACCGCTCGACCTTTGTCTTTCAGTCCAGCTCATTCGGCACGCCGCCTGAGATCCAAATGGCCCGGCGCGAGGGCTGTCCAACCTGCAGGTTTATGAGCTGGACGCTGTCCCAGGTTACCCACTTCAACGACGGCGTCAAGCCCTTCTGGGGCAAGACCGACTCGATCGAATGGACCAACGACGGCTTCAAGATCCAGGGCTGGCTGATGCTGCCCCGCGACTACGACCCGCACAAGAAATATCCGCTGATTGTGGAGGTGCACGGCGGCCCGGCCGCAGCCGAGACCTCGCGCTGGAGCGGGCGTGGCGGCCTGGGCGCGGCGGCGTTCTCGGCCCTGGGATACTTTGTGCTGATGCCCAACCCCCGCGGCAGCTTTGGCCAGGGCGAAGCCTTTACGCAGGCCAATCGCAAGGACTTCGGTTACGGCGATCTGCGCGACATTCTGGCCGGCGTCGACACGGTGCTCAAAAGGTATCCGATCGATCCCAAGCGCATCGGCCTCACCGGCTGGAGCTATGGCGGATTTATGTCCATGTTTGCCGTCACCCAGACCCATCGCTTCCGCGCTGCTGTGGCCGGAGCCGGAATCTCCGACTGGCTGAGCTATTACGGCGAAAACTCCATCGACGAATGGATGATCCCCTACTTCGGCGCCTCGGTTTACGACGATCCGGCAGTCTACGCCAAAAGCTCGGCCATCAACTACATCAAAAACGTCAGCACACCTACGCTGGTGGTCGTCGGTGATCGCGACGGCGAGTGCCCGGCGCCGCAGTCATTCGAGTTCTGGCACGCGCTGCGCGACGAACATGTGCCTACGGAACTGGTGGTTTACCCCAACGAGGGCCACGGCTTTGTGAATCCCGAGCATCGTCGCGATGTGCTTGACCGCGCGGTGAACTGGTTTGCGAAGTATATGCCGGCAAATGGACAGTGATCACTGGCAACTGCTCCAGCCTGCTCCCAAAACCGCGGTTTCCGAGTCTATTTTCTCGAGACACCCCAACAGCTTGCTTCATGGCAGAGGGGGGTCTGCCCTGATACACTTTTTGCTTGGAGTACTGATGAGATTCACTCGCCTTGAGGGCCGTCTGGATGAGGCTTTCCGGGCGATGCCGTGATGGCGTTGGCTGTCGGCGGCATGCCACTTTGCTCGAGTGCAATGGGCGATCTTATTTCAATTTTCTATTTGATGGGAGAGACCGTTCCGCGGTTCTTTCATGCGGGGCGGGGAGGATTCATGCGGCGGTTTTTGACGCTTGTCAGCTTGGTGTGCCTGGCTGTTCCGGCCGGGGTCAGTATCTCTGGTTGCTATCGCAATCCGGCGGGCAAATTCTGCAATGGTCTCGGATATGGTTTGACCGACACGCAGGTTGCTTCGATCATTCTTCAGCCCCAGGTATTCGGCATCTCGCTGACTTATGGCGAGACGATTCAGGCCCAGGCTCCAACCGCATATACCTGCAAGGGCACCACGGCGGTGGTTGGCAGCAAGTCGTATGTTTGGGGGACCTACAACAATCAGCTCGTCGACATTTCGCCTACCGGGAACATCTGCGCCGGCACCTGGAATCGCAACACCGGGGGCGGCATTTTAGACTACACCTATTGCTACCTCCCCAACCCCCTGCCCAATACCAACGGGCTGCCATATGCCGTCGGTTATATTTACGCCACGGCCGATTCGGTCAGTTCAAACCCGGTAGCCGTGTACGTCCACGCGCCGGTCACTTCTATCAGCCTTGCCACCCCAAGTACCGGGACCCCTACGACCAACGGCGTTGCGGCCTGCACTTCACAAGGCGGGGTGGTGCAACTTGATGCCCAGGCCTGCTACTTGAACAACGGCGTACAGACGGCGCTTTGCGCTCCTGATTATATAAACCCCGTAACCGGCGGCAACTCGTGTCGGTTCCCGAGCACCACGCCGGATATCATTGCCTCCGGCACCTACGTTTCAGGCGGAACAATCTCCGGCTCCGAAGGCCAAACCTGTAATCTGGCCAATTTCAACAACGGTTCTACCGGGGCTACCGCGACCGTTACTCTCACCGGCACAAACAGCATCGCCGGCGGAACTGCGCTTTCGATTACAGCTGGGGGCCTCAATGCAACCGCGCCTCCAACCTCCGCCCAGCTGTCGAGCGGCACGGCTACCTGCTCTGGAACAGCGCAGGTCTCTACCGTGATGACTCCGATTCCCACATGCGAGTCCTCGATCGGCACCATGAACTTTACGGTCGGCACCGCGTCGGTCGCCAGCATCAACAGCACCACCAATCAGATCACTGCCGAGCAGCCCGGAACCACGGCGATCACCGCTTCAATTGCGCAATCGGGCTCTTCGGCCGGCTATTTCTCCACCTGCCCGCCTGCCTCAATCAGCGTCACTCTGGCCAACGGCGCAACCTCCGGCACCGTTGCGCAGGGCGCGCCCGAAGGATTGACGACCACGGTGCTCGATACGAACGGAGTCACGATTACCGGCCTGAGCCTGTCGTACCAATCGACCGATCCCATCGATCTCTCGGTCGGCACCACCGGATCCATCTCGACGCTGTACCCCGGCACGGCCGCAATCAACGCCATCTGCCAGCCAAGTTCATGCAATCCCGCGCCCATCAACGAAATAGGGTTGAACGGAACCGGCGTGTCCATCTCCTCCAATCCGGTCTCCCTCACGGTCCCCGGAACAGCCACCGACTATGCATGGTTCGCCGCTCCCGGCAATTCGCAGTACATAGTTCCTGTTCAGCTGGTTACAGGCGCGGTCGGTTCCAGTATCCGGCTGCCTTATGTGCCCAACTCCATGGTGATGGACAAGACCGGAAACTCTCTTTACCTCGGCTCGCCCCATGAGCTGATGTCCGTCAGCACGTCGACCAATTCGATTGCGAAACAGGACCCAACCGTGCCCGGCGTTGTGCTGGCAGTTTCGCCGAACAACACCCAGTTGCTGATAAACGACCAGGCGCGGCAACTCTTCTATATCTACCCCGTCTCGGGCGGTACGCCCATCACCTTTGGGGGGATGGGTGCGGCCGCACAGTGGACACCCGACGGTCTGACCCTCTATGTCTATGACAACTCGCATCTCAACACGCCTGCGAGTTGCGGCGCAGTAGCGAACCCCATTACCGGCCATACCGATACGCTGTATGTTTACAATGCCAACACCGGATGGACGGTTGAGGCCTTGCCCCCGAGCCCGCCACTGCCTAGCGGCGGCGAAACGCCCTGCAACGCCGCGCCCAACACCACCATGCCCATCATGGCGCAGATTCCGGCCATCATGATCCCCGGCGTCGGCTCTTACTTGAGCGGGGATCCTACCGTTGCACACACCTGGTGCCCGTCGGGAACGGTCGGAAACAACGCCTCGGTCCAGTTCTATCCGCAGGGCGATTCGCAGGCCGTTCAGTCTGACATCGTGAACACAACCATTGACGGCGCTCATATCCTCGGCGCCACGGCCAATGGCGGCGGCACCATCACACTCAATGACATTCTCGATCCCATCCCGCCCGGCGCAACGCAAAGTAACGGAACGACCACAATTCCTACCCCGCAAGAGTGCAGTGTGACCACCAATTCTGCGACAGGCGTGCAGACGATGAATCCGCTGCTGATTAACGACGGGGGCGCTAAATCGAATTTCACGCAGAACTCCATCACCAGTGTGGACGCTTCGTCAGTGAATCAGGTGGTTACCGGATCGATTCCACAGGCCAGTGGAGCGAAGACGGTTGGCGCGAACATCGCGTTTGTAACTTACTCGCCGGCCTCCGCCTCCAGCAGTTCAAACGCGCTGCTGCCCTATTACATTCCGGGAACGGACTCGAGCCCGGGAAGCGTCAACTACGTTACGCTCACGCCCTGCTCGGGCTGCGCAAATGTGACCGCACCCCTGGCCGGCGCCTTCACACCCGATCACACCCTGTTCTTCGTCTCCACAGCGGGCGATAACGAGATTCACTACATCAGCGTGACCCCTTCAGTGAACGCAACCACGCCGCCCAAGGACACGCAGCAGATCAGCCCGAACCTTACCCCCTGCTCGCCGCCGCCGCCGCTTGGCACCGGCAACGATCTGGGCTGTACCTACACCGGCTCCGCGACCACCGTCCCGGCCACGGTCATAGAAGTCAAGCCGCGCCCGGTGACATAGACCACAGCAACAGTTTCACTACGATTGAGGCCGGCTCAGCGCCGGCCTCAGTAGTTCTTGGCAGGTCCGTATCTGGCGGCGCGGCCGTTTGCGCCTCAACTGTGCAATTGAGATGTTGTTATTAACTTCCCCGCCTGCGCGAAGGTTGATAACAGGCTCTAAAATCAAAACATGATCAAGGCCATATCCATCCTGCGACCCGCTGCCAGCGCCGTGGCCTATGAACGGCTGGCCGGCTTCTTTTCGGCGCTCGGGTTTGAACGCGGGGCGGGATGGCAGGAAGAGGAGTCGCGAGGCGCATCGTTCATCGCGCCGCTTGGCAATCTCGAGTTCGTCGATGGCCGCTTCCCGGCGACCTCCGATCTGCTCATCGAAGTCACCTCGCTCGACTCTGTTTACCAGGCAGCCGAATCGTGGTTTGGCGCCAACATTGAAGGCGATGCGGCTCCGCGCATTACCGGCATCATCGAGACTGACTGGAAATCGCGGCTCTTCACCGTCGAGCCCGAGGCAGGCTGCAAGTTCAGCTTCTGGGCGTGGACCGACCCCGCCAAAGGCAAGCCCGTCGCGCTGGAGGGAGACCTGTCGGCCGCGGGAATGCGCTTCGCCATCGTAG
>DATJSB010000009.1:0-7710 GCA_035504315.1 Occallatibacter sp. | reverse complement strand
CCCGGAATCTCCACCGGCAGCCCGGCCCGCAGCGCCGCCATCCGCGCCAGATTGAATCCCTGCTCGCCCTCCGGCTGCGCGCAGCCCAGGATCACGTCTTCAATTGCGCTTCTATCCAGGCCAGGTATCTTCTCCAAAGCGCCGCTCAACGCAGTTGCGGCAAGGTCGTCGGGACGCGTGGTCGAAAGCGCTCCCTTAGGCGCACGTCCCACCGGCGTCCGCACCGCGCTCACAATAACCGCTTCAGCCATTCAATCCCGCTCCCTTCTCAACTAACTCGCCGGGTGCCACATCCAAGCTCCGCTTGAGTGGGGTGGGATCTCTCCCAATCCGCATTCAGTTCACCACAGCCTCGCTGCCTCTCCTCAATCACTCGTATCTACAAACTTCCACGCAGCCCCTGTATAGAAGTGGTAAATCGTGGCGCCGTTAATAATCGAATCCGCAATCGCATCGTGATCGAGTCTTGGCGGTCGCCTTCTCATTCCCGCCTGCGCCTCGTGCACCTGTTCCGGCGAGGCCGCATCGATGCCCCAATCGAAGCCGAGTGTCCGAGTTGCGCCGTGCGCCTGCAAACGCGCGGTTTCGGCCGCCGACGCCAGCACTGCCGGGCTTTCCGCTTCGCTCTCAAAAAACACCAGCAGCGAAACTGTTCCCCGAACCGAGCACAGTACCGCCCAGTCGTTTCCGCCAGCCTGGCGGAAACTGCCATGAATCACGTTTTCCGGCCCGTACGCCTCGAATGTCTGCGGAATCAGGCACCCTCTCTGGTTTAACTCGGCCGCAACTGCCGCGGGCAAAGCCGGAAACGACGACACCGGCAAATGCCGCACAACATACGACATCATTACGCCATTCACGGCGATCTGCCCCGAGGTGCTGAATGCGTCGCCGCTCTGAGCCTGCAACGCGGAGCCGCAAAACGCCGACGCAACTACCACCCACGCCACCAGTGCGGCGCACAACCCCACCACCCGGCCGCCTTTCATCTCAGTTCCGCAGCGGCTTTCCGGTTTTCAACGTATGCGCAATCCGTTCCTGCGTCTTTCGCTCGCCGCACAGCGACAAAAACGCCTCCAGCTCAAGGTCGAGCAGATATTGCTCCGTCACCATCGCTCCCGCCGTCACTCGTCCGCCCGCCAGGATGTATGCTGCCCATCGCGCCACTTTCTGGTCGTGCCCGCTTGCATATCCCGCCTCACCCATCAAATAAATGCCCGTCTCCATCAACGCCAGCGCCGGAATCCCCGGTGCCAGCACCGTCCGCGGCTGCGGCGCCGTGTAGCCCGTCTCAGCCAGCACGGCCACCTGCGCCTTGGCTTCCATCAACAGCCGCTCGCGGTTCATAGTGATGCGATCGGCCGGCAGCAGCAGACCCAGCCCGCGTGCCTCCTGGGCCGAGGTCGACACCTTGGCCATCGCGATTCCTTCCAGCACCCGCTTTAGCGCCGTCCCCATCTCGGCCGATTGCGCAAACCGCGGCCCGGGTTGCGCCGCTTCAGGCCCAACCAGCCCCGCGGCCCAGTCCACCGCCCGCAGCAGCATCTCTTTGGTCCCGCCGCCTGCGGGAATCAGCCCCACCCCCGCCTCAACCAGCCCGATATATGTCTCCGCGTGCGGCTGCCTGCGCGCCGCGTGCAGACAAATCTCCGCGCCCCCGCCCAGCGTCAATCCAAACGGAGCCGCCACCACCGGCCGCGGGCAGAACTTGATTGCCTGCGTCATCCGCTGGAACGCCACAATCACGCCCGCGACCTCGTCCCACTCGCCCTCCTGCGCCATCAGCAGCAACTGCATCAGGTTGGCGCCCACGCTAAAGTTCTCGCGGTCGCCCGAGATCACGAATCCCGCAAAGTCCCGCACTGCGTCCGAGGCCGGATTAAGCACCTGCGAAATCATCGCCAGCACGTCGCCGCCAATCGCGTTCTTCAGCGAATGCAGCTCGATGCACCCGATCCCGTCTCCCACATCCACCAGCGAAGCACCGGGATTCGACTTCACCACCCCATTCGCCTGCCTGAAGTCCGCGACCCGCGCGTGGCCGGGTGTCTTTGCAACTGCCTCCCACCCGCCCGTCACCGGGTTGTAGCATTGCGGACCGTCCGGCGAGTACCAGCTCACCTCCGTCGCGCCAGGCACCGAATCAAGCAGCGCCTCAACCCGCGCACTTACCGGCAACCCCAGCGCTCTCATCCGCTCAACCGTCGCGCGCACTCCCGCCGCATCCCACATCTCAAACGGGCCCAGCTCCCAGTTGAACCCTGCCTTCATCGCCCGGTCGATTGAAACCGCATCGCCGGCTACTTCGCCAATGCGATCGGCGGCGTAGTTCCACATCGCCGACAAAAACGGCCACAGAAGCGCCGCTGCCTTGTCCTTGGCCGGATCGTTCGCCAGCAGCAGCTTCAACCGCTCGGCCACGGTCCCGGCGTTCTTGGCCATCTCCAGCGCCGGCAGCGCCGCCTTTACCGTCGGACGGTACTCAAAAGAGTTCAGATCGAGCGCCAGCCGCTCTTCTTTCCCATCTGCTCCGCGCGTCTTCTTGTAGAAGCCCAACCCGGCCTTATCGCCAACCCAGCCGCGCTTCATCAGCTCGTCGAGCACTTCGCCAGCCCGCCCGCGCGTCACACCCGCCGGGAAATTCGCCGCAACGTGCGCCAGGATGTCGATGCCCACCATATCGGCCAGCCGGAAGGTCCCGGTGCGCGGCCAGCCCAGCGCCGGCCCGGTCAGCGCGTCCACATCTTCAACCGTCAGTCCCTGCTCCAGCATCAGGTTCGCGGCGTTGAACATCACGGCAATCCCGATGCGGTTGGCAATGAAGTTGGGCGCGTCGTTGGCAAACACCACCAGCTTGCCCAGCAGCCGGTCGGCAAACGCTGCAAACGCTGCTACCAGCTCCGGGGCCGACTCGCTCGTCGGAATCACCTCGAGCAGCTGCATGTACCTTGGTGGATTGAAGAAATGCGTGCCGAAGAACCGTTCGCGGTGCGAGCCGAGCGCCGCGCCGATCTTCCCCACCGGCAGCCCCGAGGTATTCGTCGTCAGCACCGCATGTTTCGCCAAGTGGGGCAGAACGCGCTCCAGCAGCGCCGTCTTGATTTCGAGATTTTCGGCGACGGCCTCGATCACCCAGTCGCAGCCGGCAATCCTGGGCAGATCGTTGTCGAAATCCCCGGGAGTAATAAGCCCCGCCAGCGCCGCCTCATAAAATGCCGCGGGCCTGGCCTTGGCCAGCGCAGTCAATGCCTTTTGAGCGAGGGATGGGCCCGCGCCCCCTGCCGGCAAATCGAGCAACAGCGTCGGAATCCCCGCATTGGCCAAGTGCGCCGCGATCCGCGAACCCATGGTGCCCGCGCCCAGCACCGCCGCGCGGCGAATCAGCAAGGGCCGAACCGAGGTTGGAATTGCGGGAGCCGTGGCCAGGCTTGCTTCGGTCATGCGGGCCCTCCTGGAGCGCAAACGGCAACTTTCACGCCGTGCGCGACGCTGGCAGCATACGGAAGTTCACTTCGCGGGGTCAAGGCGGGGGACGCCAGCTTTCAGCAATCTGCCTTCAGCTTTCAGCGCCTCCGTCGCTCTACCCGAAGTTCAATAAGGAGAGCTGCTGACTTGCTCCGCCGGCGGCTTACCCGGGCCCACCACGACCATGAAGAGAATCCCAAGACCTATAAGCGCCTGCGCCAGCCAATTCGGCGAGCCTGTCATATGGAGAACCAGCCCGAAGAGACTGGTCGAAAGCGAAAAGGCCAGTCTCACCACATTTGCTATGAGCCATCTCTGGGCAAGAGTCGCCGCCTTGCCAACAGCAGATATTCTTCCAGGCCCCTTCACCAAAATCCGTTGCAGAAGAATCCCAATCACATTATCGGAAACTGCGATGACCACGACCAACCCTTGGAAAAGAGTGAGCGTGCCTGTCGGCACGTTCGATGGTATGAAATGCACGTTCAAAAACTGCAGCGCACCGAAGACAACAAAAACGATTTGTATGATGCGGAGCATTTTTTGTTCTCGAACCATGAAGTCCCTCGTTCTTATAGCTTGCGGTTCCGAATTATGTTCGCTGGTCGCACCGAGCATAGTAGGCGGCGTTCGCCCGGTCAAGTAGAGAGTCATCAACCTGTAGCTTGCAGCCGCCTGTCCCCGGCTACTGGCTACTGGCTAATCGCTACTGGCTATTGGCTGCCTTTCGGTACAGCACATGTCTCCTCAGACGGTGCCCCTCCGGCAGGCTGGGATGATCGAAGTCATCCCCCGCATCGTGCGTCATTCCAATCTTCTCCATCACTCTCCGCGACCGCACGTTGCCCTCCGATGTGAACGAAACCAGCTCCTTCAACCCCAGCTCCCCAAACGCATGCTTCGCCGCGGCCCGCGCAGCTTCCGTGGCCAATCCTCTGCCCCAGTACGGGGCGTCCAGCCGCCATCCAATCTCCACGCACGGCGTAAAGTGTGCCTCAAATCGCGGAATGAAGAGCCCGATATATCCGATGAACTCGCCGGTCGCTTTCAGCTCCGCCGCCCACGGTCCAAAGCCATGTGCCGCAAAGTGCGCCTCGGCGCGGTCCATCAACGAATCGCTTTCCGCGCGCGTCAGCAGCGCCGGGAAAAACTCCATCACCGCCGCGTCGCAGTTCATTCGCGCGAAGGGCTCGCGATCTTCGTCCCGCCATCGCCGCAGCAGCAGCCGCTCGGTCGCCAGTGCCATCTTTCTGCTCATTGTGCCGGATTGTCGGTCAGAATGCGCACTTCAGGCCGGAACAGGTGGTACTGCGTAAACGTAATGTCGTTCAAATACCGCGGGCCATACTTATCCTGTTCCGCATCGGGCAGGAGTTTGCCCATCCGATCCATCAGGTTCGCCTGACTGTATGCCACACCGTGCAACGGACAAACGTAGGTCTTACCGCCAATCTCCACCTGGCCGTACTCGAGAAAGATGTCCGACTCCCGCGAAACACTGGACTCCGAGCCAGCGGCCGTAAGGCTGATGCGGTAGATCGCGCCCGTGCCGGGCTCAATTGCCAGTTCGCCATGATAAGCCGGCGATTCGCCCGATCCGCTCTCCTCGTCCAGAACCATGTAGTGCGAAACGCTCTTCGGCACGTCGTAATGGAAGACCGCCAGCAGCCCGTTAGCACCCCGTTCCCAACGGCTCCAAATTATCGCCCCGTGAACCGCATCCCCAAAAACGGTGGCCAGAATCGGGCCGAACTCACCCTTCGTCTCCAGGCCTAACGGCGGCTCACGGCGGTGGCTCGCGCCCTGCAAGTCCAAAACCTCTGCGCCGTCCCGGTACGTCACCACGGATTGCCACACGCCCATAAAGAACAGTTCCTGGCCGTACATGGCGCCCAGCGGTTCGACCTTCGGTCTCGAATTGTTTAGTTCATACACCTCTTGCAACTGTATTTGCGCGTCGAGTTGCTTGCGCGTCGTAATGTCGTAGTGCGTTGTAGTTCTTATCGCCAGAAAGTTGGGCAACCTGGGCAGCGTGTCCCTCACATAAGCCATCGTCCGGTCGAGAATCCCGACCTGCTCTGCGTGTGCCGGGGCCGGCACGTCGGCAACCGCAGAGGCCGGAGGCGGCATGAACTCCGACGCATCCACCACCGCGGTCAGCGCCCTGCGCGCCTTTTCGCCTTTGAGCTCAGCCTGCCATCGCGCCAGGTCGGTCGAACCGGCCCGCTCGCTGAGTGCCGCTTCTGCAATCTGCCTCGCGGCCTCCCGATCCCCCGAATGGCTGATCTTGGCCAGAAACTGGCCGAATCCGTCCACGGTAAACCCGCTCTGCGCAAACGCGTTCCCGGCAAGGGCCAGAAACAACACGAAGATCGAGGTTCTGCGCATCGGGCACGCCCGCCTGAACCCCCATTATAGGAACAATGCGGGCAGCCCCATTCGCTAAACCCTTCCGTGCCCCTCCTGAGCCAAGCGGAGGCGCGGGTGCCCCATCCTAAACGCGTCTTTTGCGTTTAGGGTGGGAGACCACGAAGGCTCCCCCGCCGACTCGCTGACTTGCTGAATCGCCGACTCGCCGGGCGCCCCATCCTAAACGCGCCTTTTGCGCTTTGGGTGGGAGACCACGAAGGCTCCCCCGCCGACTCGCTGACTTGCCGGCTTGCTGCCTCTCCGACTTGCTAAGGCCCCGCCCCGCCAACTAGCTTGGGAAGGTACGCTTCAGATGTATCCACCCCCGCAGCCTGGAGGTTTCATGCATTCCGCGCACTCAATCCGCCGAGGCTTTGCCTTTCTCGTTGTCTTCCTGTCACTCGTGGCGCTCCCCTCTGCCCGCGCCCAGGATCTGAAGAGCTTCGAGCAACGCATCACCACCAAGGTGCTGCCCAACGGCCTCACCATCATCATCTGCTACCGCCCTGAGGCGCCGGTCTTCAGCTACGACACTTTCATCGATGCCGGAGACGTGGACGACCCTTCGGGCGAGAGCGGCCTGGCGCACATGTTCGAGCACCTGGCATTCAAAGGCACCACCCAGATCGGTACCACCGACTACCCCGCCGAGAAAGTCGCCCTCGAAAAAGTCGAAGCCGCCAACAACGCCTACGAGGCCGAATACCTCAAGCCCGTCGGCCGTGACCCCCAAAAGCTGGAAGAACTGCACCAGGCCTTCCTCAAGGCCCAGGCCGAAGCCGACAAGTACGTCATCCCCAACCAGTTCACCGAGGTTGCGGAGCAAAACGGCGCCCACGGCCTGAACGCCGAAACCGGCCTCGACGACACGCAGTACTTCTGGTCGATGCCCGAGAATCGCCTCGAGCTCTGGGCCTGGCTTGAGAGCGGCCGCCTCTCCGACGTGGTCCCGCGCCAGTTCTATAAGGAGCGCGACGTGGTCATGGAAGAGCGCCGCATGAGGGTCGACTCCGACCCCATCGGCCGCCTGGTGGAGCAGTTTGTGGCTACCGCCTATGAGGCCCACCCCTACCGCCGCCCCAACATCGGCTGGCCCAGCGAAGTCAGCCAGATTAACGCCACTGAGGCCATGGCCTTCCACCGCAAGTACTACATCGGCTCGAATATCGTCATCTCCATTGTGGGCGATGTTGATGCCAAAACCGCCATGCCCATGCTCGAGAAATACTTCAGTCGGGTTCCCGGCGGGCCGCGTCCTGAAGATCTCACCACCGTTGAGCCTACTCAGACTGCTGAAAAAACCGTCGTCGTCCATGAGCAGACTCAGCCCTTTTACGTCGAGGGCTACCACCGGCCCAGCTACCGGGATCCCGACGATGCCGTTTACGACGCCATCAGCGACATCATGTCGAACGGCCGCGTCTCGCGCCTCTATCGCAGCCTGGTCGAGCAACAGCAGATCGCGGCCGTGGCACAGGGCTTCTCCGGTTTCCCCGGTGAGAAATACCCCAGCCTGTTTGCGTTTTACGCCGTGCCGCTTCCCGGCCACACCCCGGCCGAGATGCGCGACGCCATTCACAAAGAGATTGAGAAACTCAAAACTGCCGACGTAACCGACGCGGAACTGCAGATGTACAAGACGCGGGCCCGCGCCGACCTGCTGCGCGGCCTGGCCGACAACCAGGGATTGGCCAACTCCCTGGCCGAGTATCAGACCCGCTACGGCGACTGGCGCCAACTGTTCCTTCAACTCAAGGAGGTGGACGCGGTGACCAAGGCTGACATCCGCCGCGTGGCCAACAAGGTCTTCGTCGCCAGTAACCGCACCACGGCCGA
>DATJSB010000008.1:0-5149 GCA_035504315.1 Occallatibacter sp. | reverse complement strand
AGAACCTGTTTGAGATTGGTGCCGCGAGCCAGTGCGCGCTCGCTGGCGCGCTGAATGATGGGGCCGTCGGCGAGCGGATCGCTGAAGGGCACGCCGAGCTCAATAACGTCGGCGCCTGCGTCGATGGCCGCGATGGCGATGTCGCGCGTGGCGTCTATGGACGGATCTCCGGCGGTGAGATAAACGACCAGGCCCGGTTTGTGTTTGAAGTGGATCGGCATTTGAACGACAACCGCAGATCCTTCGGCTGCGCCTCAGGATGACAGATTCAAGATGTTGCGAACTTCGTGTCAGGACGCAAGGTCCTGTTGGCCACCGTGCTACAGTTTCAGCTCACGCGCCAGGATTCCCATGTCCTTGTCGCCGCGGCCGGAAAGGTTCACCACCAGTATTTCACGAGCGTCGAGCGACGGCGCCAGGCGCATTACTTCGGCCACCGCGTGGGCGCTTTCGAGCGCGGGCAGAATCCCCTCGGTGCGCGCGAGGGTTTTTACCGCTTCGAGCGCGCCAGCGTCGCTGCACGAAACATACTCGGCGCGGCCGGAGTCGTGGAGCATCGCGTGCTCGGGGCCGATGGAGGCGTAGTCGAGACCCGCAGAAACCGAATGCGTGAGGGCGATCTGGCCGTCTTCGTCCTGAAGAACGTAGGAGAATGTGCCCTGCAGCACGCCGGGCGCGCCGCCTTGAAAACGGGCTGCGTGCTCGCCGAGCGCTGTTCCCCGGCCGCCGGCCTCAACGCCGATGAGCCGAACCTGGCGCTCGGGAATGAACTCATAGAATGCGCCGATCGCGTTGGAGCCACCACCCACACAGGCTATGACGGCTGAGGGCAGGCGGCCTTCCTTTTCAAGAATCTGCAATTTGATCTCGCGGCTGATGCAGCGGTGAAAGTCGCGCACCATGGTGGGGTAAGGATGAGCGCCCAGCGCGCTGCCCAGCAGGTAATAGGTGGTGCGGACGTTGGTGACCCAGTCGCGCATGGCCTCGCTGATGGCGTCTTTGAGGGTGCGCGATCCGGAGCTGACGCCGCGCACCTCTGCGCCGAGCAGGCGCATGCGCTTGACGTTCAGGTCCTGGCGCTCCATATCCACTTCGCCCATGTAAATGACGCACTCGAGGCCGAGCAGCGCGCAGGCGCTGGCCGTGGCCACTCCGTGCTGGCCCGCCCCTGTCTCAGCGATGACGCGCTTTTTGCCCATGCGTACGGCGAGCAACCCTTGGCCGAGGGCGTTGTTGATTTTGTGCGCGCCGGTGTGCAGCAGGTCTTCGCGCTTGAGGTAGATTCTTGCGCCGCCAAGCGACTCAGTGAGCCGTTTGGCGAAATAGAGCGGCGTAGGCCGGCCGGCATAGTCGGTGAGCAGCGCGTTGAGTTCGGCTTGGAAGGCAGGGTCGGCCTTGGCGGCGTCGTACTCGCGCTCGAGCTCGAGGAGCGCGGCCATCAGCGTCTCCGGCACGTAACGGCCCCCGTAGACGCCGAAACGGCCAGGGCGCGACTCGGAGGGACTTGCCGGAAGGATGATGGAGGCCATGAAGAGCTCCTGGAGTTTATCCCGCAAAAAAAGGGGAACTTTTTAGTGTACTAGGGCAGAGTGGCGGCTCTCGATAACCTCCGTCGCAAGGGATCGTCACCGACGCGTGTGACACGGGAACTTGCGGGCCGCTCGTGCGTAGCAGTTAAGCAGCAGCATCAAGAGCGAGGTGATCGCATGAGAGCCATTGGGTATCGCAAGAATGGTCCTCCGGAAGTGCTGACCTATGAGGAATTGGAGAAGCCGGCTCCGACCGAAAAAGAGGTTCTGATCAAGGTGTGCGCCGCGGCGGTGAACCCGCTGGACTACCACTTAATGAAGGGTGGGCCTGCGATTATCCGGCTGTTGTTTGGACCGCGCAAGCTGAAGGTGCCGGGGGTAGACGCCGCCGGTGTGGTAGACGCCGTGGGCTCAAGCGTGACGCAGTTCAAGGCCGGAGATACGGTATTCGGGACCTGCCGCGGCGCATTTGCAGAGTACGCGATTGCGCCGGAAACCGCATTGGCGGTTAAGCCGGAAAGTGTTGCGTTTGAGGATGCGGCCGCCTGCCCAATCGCAGCGCTCACCGCCCTGCAGGGTTTGCGCGATAAGGGAAAGATTCAAGCCGGGCAGAATGTTCTAATTAACGGCGCGTCGGGTGGTGTGGGCACATTCGCAGTGCAGCTTGCGAGATTGTTCGGCGCGCACGTTACGGGTGTGTGCAGCGGGCGAAACGCCGAAATGGTTCGGTTGCTTGGCGCCGATCGCGTTATCGACTACGCCCGGGAAGATTTTGCGATAGGCGCGGAGCGCTACGACCTGATCTTCGATCTCGCCGGGAACCATTCGTTCTCAGCATGCAAACCCGTTCTGACTCCCCAGGGTATTCATGTTGGTGCGGGAATCCTTGCTGGACCGAAATCGCTTCTGAAGATGTTCGCCGGCCTGCTAATCGCTCTTGGCGCTTCACGGTTTTCGAGTCGAAAATTCATAATCTTCGTGGCTAAGGCCAACCGCAAAGACCTGACGTTGATTGGCGAACTGCTTGCCGCAGGAAGGCTGAAAGCCGTCGTCGATAAGACGTTTGCCCTGGCTGACGTTCCTGACGCGATTCGCTACCAGGGAACGTGGCACACGCATGGCAAGCTGGTTGTCAAAGTGGCCACGCAATAGTTATTGCTTCTTCCGCACGATGTTGCACAGCATGTCGGAGTGGATGTTGAGTCCGATGTTCGTCATGTTGTAAACGTGCTCGCTGGCCACCAGCCAGACGATCTCGCAGATGGCGCGCTCGGAGTAATGTTCAGCGAGGCGCGCGAAGGTTTCGGGCTTGACGTTCTTGTCGCGCGTCAACTCGGTAACATAGTCGAGCATGGCGCGCTCGGCGCCAGAGAACAATGGGCTGGTGGCGTAGTTATTCAGGTCATCGAATTTGGCCTCGTTTAAACCCGATTTGATGGCATACCATCGCCCGATGTCGATGCAGAATTCGCACACGTTGATGTGGGCCACGCGCTCGCGCACCAGCAGGATTGTTTCCGGCGACAGGTTGAGCTTTTTGTCGAGCTTGCTGATTTTGCCGATGAACATGCCGAAGGCGAGGGGCATGCGAGCCACAAAGACCGTGAGCGGCGTCATTACTTTGCCGAACTGACGGCGCGACATGGCGAAGATCAGCTTGAGCATGGGATTGGATGGGTTTTCGACGGGAGCAAGAAAGGTATCCATTTTTGAAGACCTCCGGGGGTTGGGGACGAGCCGTTGTTCCAGGCGCAAGTGCCTGACCAGTGCCGATCCAGCGCATTTGAATGAATGACGAACGACCGGTGCGTGAAGTGACATCGTTCTCCTCAAAAAAATACGAGAGGTTAAACAGAAGGGTTACATCTGCCCGGCATTGAATCGGGACAGGGTTCTGACGATTGCTGCCGCTCGATCAGTTACGCTCCCAGGCTCTATAAAAACAAGCTCAAAGCCCAAGCTGCGGTAGACCTCTTCATGTATCCGCTCAAATCGTAGAGTGTCCTCAAAGCTGATCCGGCGCGCCTCGGTGTTTTTGATGAATCCGAGGTTGCGCACGAAGAACACCTGCTTTTCGAAGATGGAGTCCGCCTGGATGCGGTTGAGCTCGCGGGCCAGTCCCTCGGAAACTGGACGGGCGAGGTAGGTTGCGAGAGCCGCGGTGCATACGGGTGAACGGTCGTGGAACTGAATGGCAACCGGCTCGACGGCCGCGCGTGTTTGGCGCTGCCACTGCAGCTCGGCAATTGCATCGATAAAGAAGCCCTGTTGCCACGGCTCGGGAATGCCGCGCGCCTGCCACAGTGCGATCAGGTCGGTTGCCGCCTCCTCGACGACGCCATAGCCTTGCGTCTCAAGCTGGCGCAGGATGAGGGTCTTTCCGGAGCCGGGTGCTCCGGTGAGAATGTATCGTTTCATGATTTCGAAGCAGTTCGTGCGTTGGAGATGAAGGCGCGGACCTTGGCCGGGTCCTTTCGGCCGGGCGCGGATTCGACACCGCTGACTACGTCAACTCCCCAGGGATGCAGCGTGGCGATGGCTTCGGCGACGTTTTCCGGCGTGAGGCCGCCTGCGACAACTATGCCGCGTTCTTTCGCTAACGCGTTTCGGAAAAAAGTCGCCGCCGCAAGATTCCAGTCAAATGTCGTTCCAGTGCCACCTACAGCGCTCGCTGTCCGCGAATCGACCATGAGCGCGTCGATTTCCGGATCGTCCGGCAGTGCTGGAATTGCGGCATCGAAGTGAACAACCCGAAGGATGCGAAAGTTCCTTCCGAATCGAATGCGAAGTTGCGCCGGCAGTTCGCGCGGGGCGTCGAAGTGAAGCTGCACACCTGTCAGTCCGGCGGGCTCAACCGTCGATGCGATTTCTTCAAACGATGCATCGACAAAGACGCCGATTTTTTCGAGCGCCGGAGGCAGATGCGGTGTAATGGCTGCAACTTGCGCGGGTGTTACGCGGCGCGGGCTGGGCGCGAAGACAAAGCCAACGGCACCGGCTCCGGCATCGGCGGCGAGCTGCGCGTCGGCGAGCGTGGTATTGGCGCAGATTTTGATCCAGAGGCTCATTGCGCTTCGCCTGCCTGGGCGAGCAGATCTTTGAGAGCTGCGCCGGGATCGGCATGGCGCATCAGGCTTTCGCCGATCAGGAAAGCATCGAAGCCGGCTTTGTGCAGGCGGGCAATATCGGCGGCGTTATGGATGCCGCTCTCGGTGACGCGCACCACGCTTGCAGGGATGCGTTCGATGAGCGCCAGCGAAGTATCGAGAGAGACCTCGAAGGATTTGAGGTCGCGGTTGTTGACGCCGATGGCGTGTGCGCCGGTTTCACCTAATGCATCGAGTACACGGTCGAGCTCGTCAGGTGTGTGGACTTCAACCAGCACGTCAAGCGAGAAGCCGTCGGCGACCGAGGCCAAGTGCTTCATCTCGGCATTGGTGAGCGCGGCGGCAATGAGCAGGATGGCGTCGGCGCGGTGGGCGCGGGCTTCGACGATCTGGTACTCGTCGACGATGAAGTCCTTGCGCAGGCACGGGAGCGGAACGGCCGCCGAGGCCAGCTCGAGGTTGCGCAGGCTCCCCTGGAAGTATGGCTCGTCAGTGAGCACTGAAAGCGCGGCA
>DATJSB010000007.1:0-8820 GCA_035504315.1 Occallatibacter sp. | reverse complement strand
CGACCATGGCTCCGGTGCACTTGCGGTTGAAATAGAGATTGCCGACGTGGAACTCGTTGCGGGCACGATCGAGCTTGACGCGGTCGGTGGAGTAGATGGACCCGGTGAGGCCGAATTCGGTGTTGTTGGCGATTTCAAGCGCGTGGTCGAAGTTGCGCGCGGGGATGACGGCCAGCACCGGTCCGAAGATTTCCTCCTGCGAGATGCGCGCGCCGGGAGCGACATCGGCAATCACGGTGGGCGCGACGTAGTAGCCCCTCTCCGGAGTCTCGATGGCGTTCCCGCCGGCGACGACGCGGCCTTCATTTCTGCCGATCCCGATGTAATTAAGGATGGTTTTATAGGCACCCTCGCTGACCACGGGGCCCATATTGGGATTCTGCACGGGGTCGCCGACTTTGAGTGCGGCAGCCCGCTCGCTGAGCCGGTCGACAAACTGGTGATAGATGGCCTCTTCGACGATGGCGCGCGAGCAGGCGGAGCACTTTTGGCCGCTGAAGCCGAAGGCCGAGGCAACCACGCCGTCGACTGCTTTGTCGAAGTCAGCATCGGCGCAGACGATGATCGAGTCCTTGCCGCCCATCTCGAGGATGGTGCGCTTGATCCAGATTTGGCCGGGCTGAGTTTTGGCCGCGAGCGAGTTGATGTCGAGGCCGACAGCCTTGGAGCCGGTGAAGGCGATGAAGCGCGTCTTCGGGTGTCCGACGATGGCGTTGCCGAAGGTTGCGCCGGAGCCGGGGCAGAAGTTGACTACGCCGTCCGGCATGCCGGCCTCTTCAAGCACTTCGACAAATTTGGCGGCGATGGTGGGCGAGTCGCTCGATGGCTTGAGGATGACGGTGTTGCCGCTGACGATGGCTGCCGACGTCATTCCCGCCATGATGGCGAAGGGGAAGTTCCACGGCGGAATGACCGCGCCCACGCCGAGCGGGATGTAATGGAGCTCGCAGCGCTCGCCGGGATACTGAATGGGCGTAATGGCGACTGCCAGGCGCAGAGCTTCGCGCGCGTAGAACTCGAGGAAGTCGATGGTCTCGCCTACATCGGCGTCGGCCTCGGCCCAGTTCTTGCCCACCTCGTATGTGAGCCAGGCCATGAACTCGAACTTGTGCGAGCGGATGATTTCGGCGGCGTTGAGCAGCAGCGACGCGCGCGTCTGAACGCCGGTGCGGCTCCATGTCTCGAAGGCGCGAAGGGCCGCAGCCATGGCGGACTCGGCGTGCTCGGCGCCGGCCTTCTGGTGGACGCCGACGATCTGAGCGGGCTTAGCCGGGTTAAGGGAGTTGATTTTGCCGCTGGTCTTTATGCGGTCTCCGCCAATGATGAGGTCGTACTCGCGGCCGAGTTCGGCGCTGACTTTGGCGAGCGCGGCGCGCATGGCGTGGGCATTGTCATGGGTTTTGAAGTTGGTGAAAGGTTCGTTGGCGAAGGCGCCATTCGGAGTGCGGGAGTGAATAGTGGAGGAGATCAATGTAGCCATAGCAGTAACAGTGTAGTTCAGATGCGGTGGACTGGGGGCAGGGTTCAAGGGCATGGAAAAGAACCGAACCAGCGGATTCCAATCAGAAATGTAAGAAATATTTGACACGTTTTCAAGGAAGGTTGCGCCCTCTTGGGTTGACATTCTACCCAAAAAGGCGAATACTCGGGTCGAATGACTACCCAAGAAAACAACGACCACATTGCCTTGTTGCAGGGAACTCTGGATCTGCTGATCCTGAAGACGCTGTTGATGGGTCCGTGCCACGGACAAGGCGTGGCGCGGATCATCCAGCGTCAATCGGAAGAAGTATTTCTTGTCGACCACGGCTCGCTCTATGTTGCTCTGCAACGGCTGGAGGACAGGAACTGGATTCAGGCCAAGTGGGGCGTAAGTGAGAACAACCGGAGGGCGCGGTTCTATTCGCTGACAGCGAAGGGCCGCGAACAGCTCGATGAAAAGACCGGCGAATGGCGGCGGCTGACGCGGGCGATGGATCTGATTCTTGATTCAGGCAGCGGGCTCAAGGGCGAGGAGGCGTAGCGATGTTCAGGCGCAAGCGCAGTGCAGCGGATTTCCGAGCCGAGATTGAGGCGCATCTTGCGCTGGAGGCCGACGACTTGAAAGGCGAGGGTTTGAGCGCTGACGAGGCGCGATGGAAGGCACTGCGCGAGTTTGGTAACGCGCGCGCGGCCGAGGAGCGCTTCTACCTGAAGGGCAGCATGGTGTGGCTGGAAAAGCTCTTGCGCGATGCGCGGTTCGGCTTGCGCTCTCTACTGCTGAGCCCGGGGTTTGCGATCACGGCAATTTTGACATTGGCGCTCGGCATCGGGGCCAATACTGCGGTGTTCAGCGTGATGAATGCAGTGCTGCTCAAATCGCTGCCGGTGAGCGACCCGGCGCGCCTGGTGTATTTGCGGACGTCGGATGCGCCCCGCGGAACGGGCACCATCGACACCTACCAGACATTCTCCTACGCCGTATATGATGCGCTACGGCATCGAAATAAGGCTATCTCGCCGTTGATGGCTTTTGTGCCGCTCTCAAGCGGCAAGGTCTCTGTTCGCTATGGGGCGGTGCCCGAAGAGGCCGAAGGCGACATGGTAAGCGGAACTTTTTTCTCCGGTCTCGGCGTGACTCTGCCGCTCGGGCGCGGCTTCACCGAGGACGATGAGGCTCGTCATGCTCCCCTTGCCGTGATCAGCTACAACTACTGGACGCGGCGCTTTGCGCGGGATCGGGAGGTGCTGGGCAAAACGCTGTATGTAAACGCGGTGCCCATGACGATTGTGGGCGTTGCGGCGCGGGGCTTTGAAGGCGTTGAACCAGGACGTTCCACAGACTTCTGGATTCCGCTGCAGAACCGAAGTGAGTTAAATGCGTGGGGCAATCCTCCGGATGAGGGCAAACTTTACATCTCAGACCCCACATGGTGGTGCCTGCGCCTGGTAGGCCGGCTCGCTCCCGGCGTGAGCAGATCGCAGGCGCTGGCAAGCCTCGAATCGCTATATCAGTCGGCGGCATATATCGGATTGGGCGGTTCGCCGATGCCGGGCGAGAAGCCACCGGTCCTAAGCCTCGAAGATGCCAAAAGCTTTCCCGGATATGACCGGATGTACGGCAATCCGCTGCGCACGTTGATGGCCATGGTGGGCCTTGTGCTGCTGATCGCGCTGGCCAATGTGGTGATGCTTCTGTTGGCGCGCAATGCGGCGCGGCAGCGGGAGTTCAGCTTGCGGCAGGCGCTGGGTGCAGGCCGCGGCGAGCTGTTCCGCCAATTGCTGACGGAGAGCTCGATCCTGGTATCGGCGGGGGGCGTGCTGGCGTGGGGCTTTGCAGAGATGGCGACCCGGATGCTGGGGCGATGGGCACAAATCGAATCGAGCCTGGCTCCGGACAGGACTGTGCTGTTGTTCACGCTGGGCGTGCTGGCCGTGGCCGGATTGCTGTTTGGGCTGGCGCCCATGCGCGTGGCGCTGGCCGGCAGAGCCGAGCTGGCTATTAAGACCTCTGCTGCCGCGTCGCACGCGGATGCGGGCAAATCACGAATGGGCAGGACCGTCGTCGCGCTGCAGATGACACTTTGCGTCGTGCTGCTGGTGGGCGCAGGCCTGCTGATTCGTACGCTGCGCAACCTGGAGAATACTCCTCTTGGTATGCGGGTGGACGGCCTGGTCGTCTTCGGGGTGAACCCAAACATTCCCTCGCTTCAGGCCGGCAGGAGCTTCTACGCAGATTTGATTGGCAAGCTGCGCGCTCTGCCTGGCGTGGAATCGGTGACCGTAGTGATGGAACGTCTTGGATCCGGGGGGTCGAACAACAGTGACATGATGGTGGACGGCAGGTTGCCGGAGGTGGCGAACGGAGCGTCGAGAACCGTGCGCAGCAACGTTGCGGGACCGGGTTTCTTCACCACGCTTGGCGTGCCTGTGTTGGCCGGTCGCGACTTTGCCGATTCCGACACTGCGAAGACGCCCTTTGTCGGCATCGTGAATGAGGAATTCGCCCGGCGTTTTCTGCCCAATGTAAATCCGCTGGGCCACACTTTTGGCCCCGAAAATGGACAAGTGAAGATCAGCATTGTCGGCGTGGTAAAAGACCACAAATACCGCAGCATCGACGAAGAGCCAATTCCCATGGCCTGGTATATGTATGCGCAGATTCCGGTGATCGGAGCCATGAATGTGGAGATGCGGGTGCACGGCGACCCGCTGGCGGTTTTTCCCGCGGCGCGCAAGGTGGTGCAACAACTCGATCCCAACCTGCCGCTGATTGAGCCCATGACTCAGTGCGCCCAGTTCGACACAACCATCGCCCACCAGATTCTGTTTGCACGCCTGGCCGGCTTCTTTGGGTTCCTCGCGGTCGTACTGGTTGGCACCGGCCTCTATGGAACATTGGCGTATCGGGTGAACACGAGAACCGCGGAGATCGGGGTGCGCATGGCTGTGGGCGCGCGGCGTGAGCAGGTGGTCTGGATGATTCTGAAAGATAGCCTGGCGCTGACCATCGCCGGAGTTGCCATCGGCATTCCACTCGCAACGCTGGTCGGGCGTGCACTGGCCGCTTCGCTTTACGGAATCAAACCGCTCGATGCAGCCACATATCTGCTTGCAGTTGGGGGAGTGGCCACGGTTGCGCTGGTTGCAAGTGCGATTCCCGCGGGCCGCGCCGCAAGTATAGACCCGATGTGTGCGCTGCGGTGCGAGTGAGCGGCGGTGAGAGTGCAGGACTGCTCCCGCGGCAGTGACGCAAATCTCACCGCCGGATATCAACGACAGGCTTGTGCGGAGTTGCCTTCCTAACCTAAGGTTAGGCGAGGCGAGGCCGGCAAGATGATCCACAAGCAGGAACTGATCCCCACCAATCTCGACGAACACTTCTTTATCAAACCGCCCGCTGACGGGACAGATTTGCTGCACGCCACAAACGACATTCTGCATCTGCATGGGCTGCCACATCGGCCCGACCTCAAAGCGATGCCCCATGCCGCGCGAGCCTGGCTGCGCGCGATGCGGCGAATCAAGCGGTTTGTCATCCCGCAACTGACCGTCCGTCACGACTATCTATTCCGGCCGATTCGCCCGGCGCGGGGGACGACAGGGAACCCGGCGGAAGCGGGCGTCACGTCGAACTGGGGCGGGCTGGTGATGACCGACGCGCCGCCCTATCAACAGGCGTGGGGCAGTTGGACGATTCCTGAGATTCAGATCCCTCCCGGCGGCGCCGATCCTGCGTACTCATGCGCAGTCTGGGTGGGCCTTGGCGGGTATCTGAATGACGACAATCTCCTGCAAGCAGGAACGGCACAGGCTGTGGGAGCCGATGGCGCCGGAGAGTGCTTTGCGTGGTATGAGTGGTATCCGGCGCCGCCCATCATGCTGACCGGGTTCAGTGTTGAGGCCGGGCACACGATTGTGGTCTTTGTTGGCCAGCACGACGATGGATCGGGCCGCGGAGTAGTGAGCTTGGCTAACCTGGTGACCGGCGACGCTGTACCCGTGACCGTAGTACCGTTGCCTGCGGTGGACGCATGCGGGAACGCGGTCAATCCTCCGATCAAAGCTCCTTCAGGCTTGAGCGCGGAGTGGATTGTGGAACGCCCCGACCTTGGCTGCGGCGGGTCGGAGAAGTATGCCGAGCTGCCCGACTTTGGCGAAGTGAACTTTACGCACGCGGCCGCAATAAGCGGCGTGGCGGGGACGAAGAAAGAGATGATTGCGGCGGCCAGCGACTCAAGAGCGCGGAGCCTGAAGATTCTGGCTGACGACGCCCACACGCTGCTGACCGATGATCTGATCGTTTCGTCTCTGCAGGTGACATTTCAGCAGACGGCCGCGGTGCAGGCGCAGAAAGAAGGGATGCAAGCGAGTAAGTCGGGCACGCAAAATGCGAGTTAGCAATCACCTTCTAATGTGGACCAGGCAAGGCGGGGCGATGGGAATCCAGCGCAGTGCGAAACTGATTTCGCGTGCAGCCCAGCGGCAAAGTTGCGGAGTCATGATATTGGTGTTGACTATCGCGGTTTTTGCCGAAGTACGGGTGATGCACGCGGCCGCAGAAAAAGGTCCCCGTGTCGTGCTGCAAGACGGAGTCCTGGAGGGTAGTCAATTCGGCCCGTCCGCCAGATATGCTGCTTTTCTCGGGATTCATTACGCGGCTCCTCCAGTAGGCAAGTTACGCTGGCAGCCTCCGCGGCCACCTGCAAGTTGGCAAGGCGTTCGCCAGGCTCAGAGTTACGGACCTGCATGTCCACAGCTGCCGAGCACATGGTTGCCGCAGATGCTGGGCCGCAAGCAGATGTCAACCGACGAGGCCTGCCTTTATCTGAATGTCTGGACACCGAACCTGGGCAGCCGTGACAGACTGCCGGTGATGGTGTGGATACACGGAGGAGGAAACGTTGAGGGTTCGCAGGAATGGCCCCCGCTCGGGCCCACGCTTGCAACCCACGGCGTCGTCGTGGTGACGATCAATTACCGTTTGGGCATACTTGGGTTCCTGTCGCATGGTGCACTCACCGCAGAGTCACCTAATCGCGCCTCAGGGAATTACGGACTGCTCGATCAGATGGCGGCGCTCAAGTGGGTGCAACGCAATATCGACCGGTTCGGCGGCGATCCAAATCGAGTGACCGTTTTTGGCGCCTCGTCTGGATCGCTCGACATTTGCGATCTTATGGCGTCACCGCTTGCCGATGGACTGTTTCAGCGCGCGATCATGCAGAGCGGCGTATGCGTCGATTCAGTTGTACCCCTGCTTACCGGAACAGAGGCAAGCGGCGCGCAATTTGCTGCGGACTTAGGGCTCGGAAACGGCCCCGACGTTCTGACGAAGCTTAGGGCGCTGCCCGCAGACGACCTTGTGCGCCAAGCGGCAAAGGAGAAGGACCTCGACTTGAATCCGGTTGTGGACGGATGGGTCCTGAGACAACAGCCCGCCACAATTTTCGCCCAGGGACAGCAGGTTAAGGTTCCGGTCATCGTAGGCAGCAACGCAGATGAGGTTTCAATCTTCGCCAGCCCATTGGTGGAAGGAAGATCGTATCGCCCCAAGACGGTGGGTGAGTACCGCCAATGGCTGTCGCGCGAGTTCCACAATGATGCCGACAAAGTGTTTGCAGCATACCCGGCACGGAATGACGCTGAGGTCCCAATTGCATTTCGTGCGATGGATACGGATTACGAATTCGGCTTCGGAGCAAATCTGCTCGCACACGAGGTGGCTTCCCACGGCGAACGCGCTTATCTTTACATGTTCACGAAAGTTGGCGCAGGAGAGTTTACCGAACTCGGTGCATTCCACAGTGAAGAGAGCATGTTCCTCAGCGGAAAGTATTGGACAAGCTGGGTAAGGAGTCCGGGAGATGCACAGCTTTCGAACACGATTATCGGATACTGGACCGAGTTCGCGAGGTCGGGTAAGCCATCCGATCCAAGGCTTCAGCCATGGCCCCGGTATCAACCCAACGCACCTATGGCGCAGGAATTGGGGTTGCAAGTCAAACAGATACCAGTGCCGCACGCAGCCAGTATGGGTGTCTTCGAAGAAATCCTGAAATCACAACTGCAGCCGGGCGGCACGCAATGATGGCTCTGGAGGCAGGCTAGAACGTCGCATAATACTACGCTACTTTTGAAGAATAAGAAGGCAGCGGCGTTTAAGCTACAGCCTTCGAATCCGCTCCTGAGTTGCGGGCCTACGCATAAGATGGAAGTTACCCGCAATCACTTTCAATCACTTATGAGATCCTTGACCTTGTCGATCCAAACCGAACCTGCGTTCCAGGATTCGCGGGCCGGGAAGCATCTGTTAGTCGTTAGGCTTACTTTCCCGTTTTCTCCGGAAGAACCTGTCCGACTCACCCATCAAGATCACTGAATTTGGCGCGCATCAGGCGCTGGGCGATCGCGAAGATCATCGCCGTGGAGACACCGAACATCAGCGCTCCATCGGCCGCTTCCAGCGGTCCCAAGAGCTTCCAAGACGGCGTCATGATCAAATCGCCATAACCCAGAGTCGTGTAGTTAACCGCTGAGTGATAGAACGCGAGTTCGAAGGACTTGAATTCTCCGCATATGACGAACAAGGCAGCCCACAACGCGATCTCAATTAAATGCGCTGCAAAGGCGAGTGACATTGTAAGCACAAATATTCCAAGATTGACCCAGACCCTTGATCCTACCAGCCCCAGCATTCTCTCGCGGCGAAAGAAACGCACGGAAATCCCCAATGCCACGGAGTGAATCAGAATTGTGCAGAGAACAGCGATCGAGCCGGCCACCATCGGAAACAAAACGGCGACGTGATCGTTGCGCATCGTATTATTGCCACGCTTCCAAACGGCCATCCTTCGGTTCATCCGGCCCGGTCACTCGCATTTGTGTACGTCGCTGGCGATTACCCCCGCCCGTAGGCGACCATGAATGGCGAGCACCGCGTGGGCCAAGCGCACTGAATGCGATCAATCAAGGACAACTCTTATGAAGCCTTCGGACCGGGGAGTCATTCCACCAGTAACTGATTAATCGATCACATCAGAAACCAGAGCAAGAGACAATTGGACTATGGTATTGAGACTTTGGTATCGAATTCTTCGGCTCAACTACTGAGAGTACTCGCATCGACTTTCGAAGTTGCCCCAACCGATGTGAAAGTAGCGACCGATACCTTCGTCTGATAGCGCCATCTGAGACTTCGTAGCAGACTTACACGGAGACGAGGAGTCTTTGCGCCGGCGTGGTGAAGTGATCCAGGATCCAGCGGGTCTCCATTACCTCCAATCTGTTGGCCACCTATGGCTTTATCAATCGAGCACGAGAGCAAGCGATCTTGGGGTT
>DATJSB010000006.1:0-38153 GCA_035504315.1 Occallatibacter sp. | reverse complement strand
GGTTGCTGAGTAAAGCCGGCCCTCATTGTAGGCGCGGTGGTCAGTGACGTGGAGAATGCCGAGAAGCACCTGCACATGCGCATCGCGCGCAGTTTTCTCGAAGAACTCGTCGACGCTGGGGGAGGCGGAATCGGGGATAAGCGCGGTCATTTCAGGAAGGATCACGAATTGTGCGCCGCTGGCAGCGAGGGACTTTACCCGCGCGGCATATCCCTCGTACATGGCCATTGTGCTCGACGCGTCGGGAGGAAAAATGTCCTGGCCGGCGTGGGTTTCGACAAGGCCCACAAGAACTGAATTGGAGGCTTGAGGCGTGTTGTACAGGCGTGCGACACCAAAGGAAAGAACACAGGCGTAGAAGGCGGCGAGAGCAATGGCCATGCGAAGGCGGGCCTTTGCCGGAGCGGAGACGAGCGCAGCCACTCCGGCGGGAAACAGGTTGACGCTGAAACTGATTCCCCAAAGGCCGGCAATGGTTGCGAGCTGGAGGATGGGAAGATTCTCCAACTGGGTGTAACCGGTGTTGAGGAATGTGCCTTGAGAGAGGCTGAATAGATATTCCGACGCCACAACGGTTGCGGGAAACGAAAGTGCGGCAAGCCACAGGTTGCCCTTTTGTTGCAATCCTCGAAAGAAGACCACGGCGACGGCAAACAAGACCGCTGGAACCAGAATCGTGAGCAGCGTAAGCGAGAGCGGGAATTGGACGGTGTAGCGCACATAGTGCCAGAAATTGAGCGCGGCGAGCGCGCGTGCTGCCAGGGCGACGGCGAACGCCTGCCAGGCGCGCAATCTGGGAGCCAGCAGAAGTACAGGAAGCGGCGCGAGCCATACCGGCCACCAGAGACGCTGAAGCCCGGATGACACAAAATACGCGGCGGCGGTAAGGATGATTGCGGCAACAACAAGCAGAGCGTTACGGCCACGATTACGATTTAAATCCATAGAGCGACCTCCGTAGGGAACGATGCACAAGGTTGCGGAATTCGCGTTCCGAGAGTTCGAACCGGCCGGCGCGATAGAGCATCAGGTAGCCGTGCACGTGTGCCCATAACTGCATTGCGATTTCCCACACATCATCTTGCTTGAGCCGCTTCTCCCGGATAAGTGACCGGACAGTGTCCGCGAGAATATTGAGCGTAGGCGAGCGCCGGGCGCGAAAGTCGCGCGGATAGCGGCGTGCTCCGGGACGCGGAGTCGAAAACACATAGTCAAAGATCCGGGGATGGGCGAGAGCGTAGTCCAAATATCCATCCATGATGTGAACCACCTGTTCTTCGAAAGTCCGCTGACGCATGGGGCGGCGAAAGTACTCGGCCAGTTGTTCAAACTCGCTGTCCACCACCGCGCCCAACAGCGCCTCGCGGTTCTTGTAGTGGTGGTAGATTGCCATGGGTGTCACTCCGATCTCCTTGGCGACACGCCGCATGGTCACGGCCTGCGCGCCCTCAGCTTCGAGGACCTGCAGGGCGCAGGAAAAGATCTCCCGGGATGTCTCGTTTTTTGCGTCCATATATACACTGTATACATAAAACCATACGGTGTACAGTAGCGGAAAAAATTAGCCATGAATCGCCGGCCTGTTTGCAGCTTTCGCACATCTACGGCGGTTCTCCAATTCCTGTGGAGCCTCATTGCGCTTGACAGGCGGCGCTTTCTAAAGGAAAACGCCGCGGAACGATGTCGGGTCCGCTCCACACCAATTGGAGAATCGCTATAGCCGCGGACACATCATCAGCCGCCAGGCGGTATGATACATTTGCGCCATGGTGAGCAAGGGTAAGGCTATCCTTGCCCTGCTGTTGTTGGCTGTGCAGGGCGCCGGGACGATAAGAGCACAGGTCAGCGGACAAGTTACTCCAACTGCGCCATCCTATCCGAAAGCATCCCCTCCCAAAACGTACCCACCCAAACTACCCTCTACCTCGACCGCAAATCCGCATCCGGCTTTGACACCAGGATCGCAACCTCTCTCCGCGACAGGTTCGACGCCCAACTGCGCCGAAGAGCCGTGTGATGCGACGCCCGCGCACATGACCATTGCTACTCCTGCGCCCACGCCTGCGCCTTCTTTGTGGCAGGAACGCGTGCTATGGGTAGGGAGCCTCGCCAACATCCTGCTGGCGGTTTTGGGCTATGCGGGAATCATGCTGGCAATTTCGGCGCTTAGGAAGATTGAACGGCAAACGCTCTACGCCGAGGCGGCGGCGGAGGCCGCGGCCGACAGCGCGCGGGCCGCACTGCTGCATGCGCAGTCCATTATCCGTGCGGAGCGGCCCTGGATTCTGATCACAGTTGAGCCTTCACGCAGCGTGGACAACGGTTTTACGGTGACGGCCACAAATCGCGGCCGCGGACCGGCCCGGGTCGTCTCGACCATCGACAAGATCACCACCGCGGTTGACCAGAGCCACCTACCCGATCAACCGGAATTCGACGAAGCCGCTCCCAGTGAGGCGCTCTCGTCGGTGGTGCTGCTTCCCGGCGAATCGACGGGGATCAAATCATTCAGCCGCGATGAGGTGAAGAGTTTCTGCGGCAGCGACGAAAAGCTCAGAAGGGTCGAGAAGTGGGAGGAGCTCATTCTGCTGTACGGCAAGATCGCATACAGGGATCTGATTGCAGCCGGCGAGGCCGAGACGCACGAAACTTTCTGGTGCTGCTGGTATATCCATGGCCGTCAAAAGAGCGGGATGGTGATGGCCGGTCCGCCGGCGTATAACAAGCACACGTAACATTGGACGGTGAACAGTGAACAGTGAACGGTGGACGGCGGACGGTGAAATGAGGGCCAAGAAAATGAAATGTCCGCGGCGATGCATCGCCGCGGACTCAGTTGCAGATCAAGGGAAAGAGCAAATCTAACCGGTTCCGGCTTCGCCTAGGCTGTTCTGGTTTCGCGCAAGCCCGCTTCTCCAAACTGAGGATCGTTCTCGGCGAAACGCAGCAGCCGGTGCAGATAAGCGCGCGAGATACACAGGCTTCGGGCCGCCATGGTCTTGTTGCCGTTGTGCTCGCGGACCGCATTCACTGCCAGCCGGATCTTGTAGTCGCGCAACTGGCGATCGAACGAGCCGGTGGGGTGGTAGTCGGCGATATCGACTACGCTGTCCGCCGCGGCGGAAACCTCGTCATCCTGCACGTTGATGCTCAGATCGTCAACGCGAACGGTGCGGCCTGGGGCAACGATGATGGCGCGCTGCATGACATTTTCAAGCTCGCGAACGTTGCCGGGCCAGTGATAGCCCTGCAGCATCTCGAGCGCGTCGGGCTCGATGGTTTCCATCGGCTTCTGAAATACCTGCGAGTAGCGCCTGAGAAAGTGTTGCGCGATCTGGGGAATATCCTCAGGCCGGTCCTGCAGCGGCGGCGACTCGATGCGCATGACATTGATGCGGTAATAAAGGTCCTGGCGGAACTTGCCTTCCGCAACCAGTCTGGACAGATCCTGGTGGGTAGCGAAGATGAGCCGCGCGCGTAGCGGAATGAGCTTGTTCGAGCCCAGACGGCAGAACTCCATCTGCTGCAAAACACGCAGCAGCTTCACCTGGGTAAACAGGCTCAAATCGCCGATTTCATCCAGGAAGAGCGTGCCGTCTTCAGCCTGCTCAAAATAACCTTCGCGAGCGCCCACCGTGCCGGTGAACGCGCCCTTTTCATGGCCGAAGAGTTCAGCCTCAATCAGCGTCTCGGGAATTGCGCCGCAGGAAACGGCGACGAACGGCTTCTTGGCGCGCATGCCTAGGTTGTGAATGGCGCGCGCGATCAGTTCCTTGCCTGTACCGCTTTCGCCGGTGATGAGAACGGAAGCATTCAGATTCGTTACACTGCGCACCAGCTGGTAGACGCGCCGCATGCTGGGCGTGGAACCGAGAATCTGATCGCAGCTCTCCGGTTCCTCTACGCGTTGCTGAACGGTATGCAATTGCTGCTTGAGCGAGGAGTTTTCATGCGCCCGCTGCAACATCGTCTTGAGATCGCGGATGGAAGGCGGACGGCGGCAATAGCCGAACGCACCCATGCGCACCAGTTCGAATGCGGTGGAGCGCAGGGAATCTTCGGCCAGCAGGATGGCGGGGACGTTGGAAGCAATCAGGCGCCGCGAGCACTCGATGCGGTCCTGGAGGGTATCCAGATGCGACGAGAGATCGAGGATCATGACATCGCATTCGCTGGCAGAGATGAGGTTATCCATCCCCTTCCCGTCCGACTCGAGCAGAACCTGAAAATCTCTACCAAGGGCGGAAGAAAGAAGTGGTTGCAAGGTCCGGTCTTCAGAGTAAAGTCCGATTCGAATCATTGGTCGAAACGCTGCCTTCTCCGGATTTCAGTTGTGCCGTTCCTTGGGGGAACAAACGGAAGTCTGCGGCGATGTACCCCCATCATCCAAAATCGGCAAAGCTTTGCCAATCCCTGATTAGTGCTAAGAAGTGCGACATTGGTAATCCCAAGTGCGATGAATTGCCGGTGAAATTCAACGATTTAAAATGGATATGTGCATCAATCCCAGGGCTGATTGCGCGCGAAACCGCCATGCGGAGTCCGGAATGATTGACCTGCCGCCCCAAGCCGAAGAGGTCGAAGATTCCAACAATACTCGTCGTAAGGCATTATCTCCCAACATCTTATGAATATCAAAACAACTGCTCGAGCGCGAAGGCTGCCACCGACAGTACGAAAATGATCCATGGGAGAAGACCGGAAAAACGAACTGTGACTAAAGAGAGTCACCAATGTAATCCATTTGGTTACCTAATTGCAATCGGAATATTTCTAAAATACAACCAAAAATGGGAAAGTGGCAAAGTGATTGCCTGTTTCAACCTTCGGCTTTGCTCGCGACGTCGTCCAGAACCGGCATCGAGCCGCCGGCCAATGGGTGGGGACGGGCGCCGAGGAGCGGCAACCGTCCGCTGGACTATGAACCAAACGGGGTCCATAATGGATGATTACCGGTTGATCTAATTGATGTATCTGTTTTAATTTGATACAGCTGTCCCATGAATGAGCCCGACGGGATCTTCAGACCGGATGGGAAGTCGATAGCCGGTGAGGGCAATGCCACGGGTGAGCTTGTGTTGATTGGTAGTTAAGTGTTGGCGTGTATACGAGTTGTTCCACAACCGGGAGGTGCGCGTAAACAGCCGTGTACAGTGGGGCATTGACTCAGAGGTAACCTACTGAATCCCCATGCTATACCGGTGTGGTCATTTGGTTGGCGAATTGCTCGTAATGATTTATCCCCTGACTGTAACGGGGCAAAAGGAGCAGGGGATGCACTCGTTTGTCTGGTGGTCAAACTTGACGGCGGTTCTTTACGCGCACCGTTGGGTTTCGTGGCCGACCTTGGTGGTATTGGGGGTGGCGACGTTTACCGACCTACACAGCAGGCGCATCCCGAATTGGCTGGTCTTCCCTTATTGGCTGGCCGGGATCGTGGTCCGGGGAGTTCTGTTCGGCTGGCATGGCGTTGGGCAGAGCCTGGCCGGAGCGGGAGTTGCGATCGGTATCTTTGGTGTGTTTTTTCTGTTGGGTGGCATGGGAGCAGGAGACGTAAAGCTCTGTGCCGCTGTGGGGGCTTGGATAGGACCGGCCCAGACCGTGTTTGCTCTGATTCTCACCGCCTTGGCGGGCGGGGTAATTGTGTTGGTCTGGGCGGCGTTGGGCGGATTCCTGTTGGACCTGTTCAAGGGTACCGGAGATCTGATGGCGGGTTGGAAGCATGGAACGATTCGCGATCCGGAGGCCACGATCGATAATCCCGGGCGGCGCAAGATTCCTTACGCACCGGCCATTGCCGTCGGAACGCTGTTCTCATTTTTCGTGCGTTGAAGGGTGAGGGAGCAGACCATGACGGGCGCGCGCAATAACGATGGACGCTGGAAGCACGTGCAGGGAAAGATTAAGGAAGCAAGGAGCGAAGGCGCTGTGTCAACGGATTCTTCCCCGTATTTCGGTTCTCAATATCCCGACTCGATCGGATCGGAGGCGTTATCTATTGCCTTGATCGGTCCGGACGAGGACAAGCGTGCCGATGCCAGGCTGGCACTGGCCGGGACCTCGGGGAACGATGTCCACGAGTTCCCGTCGTATCCTCCCGGGCTGGACGATGTAAGCCGTATTCTCGAGCAGAATTACGACGTGATCATCATCGACCTTGACGCTGATCCGGAATACGCCCTGGAACTGGTGGAGAGCATTGGCGCTACTGGGATGGCGACGGTGATGGTCTACTCCATCAAGACCGATCCCGACCTGTTGATGCGCTGCATGCGCGCCGGGGCCCGCGAATACCTGACCATTCCGTTTGATCGAAATGTTGTTGCTGAAGCGCTGGTGCGCGCTGCCGCGCGGCGTCCAGTCAATAAGACCGTCAAGAAGACCGCTGGCAGGCTATTGACGTTTCTCGGCGCCAAAGGCGGCTCGGGTGCGACTACGCTGGCCTGCAATTTTGCCGTGGCCCTGGCGCAGGAGCCCAATCAGAAGACCCTATTGGTCGACCTCGATCTGCCATTGGGGGATGCGGCGCTGAATCTGGGCATTGTGGCCGAGTACTCCACTATCAATGCGCTGCAGGCGGCCAGTCGCCTGGACGGCGCATTCCTGCAGCAGCTGCTAGTCAAACACAGCTCGGGAGTGTGGGTGCTGGCGGCTCCGGGCAAGTTCATTCAGTTCGATGCCAAGGACGAGGACATTGACCGGCTTCTGGGTGTGGCGCGCCAGGAGTTCGACAACGTCGTGGTGGATTGGGGATCGCAGCTGAGTTTTGAGGGCTCTTCGATCCTGAAGGAGTCGACCTCAATTTATCTGGTCACCCAGGCCGGTATTCCGGAGCTGCGCAATTCCAATCGCCTCATCACGCAGTTCTTTACCGGCGGCGGCCCGAGACTCGAAATTGTCATCAATCGGTATGAGGCACGTTCGCTGGGAGTATCGGAGGAGCACATCACCAAAGCTTTAACGCGACCGGCGCAGTGGAAGATTCCCAACGACTACACCGCCGTTCGCAAGATGCAGATCAACGCCACGCCACTGGCACTGGCCGATTCGCCCATATCCCGGCTCATCAAGCAAATGGCGCGAGCGGCCATTGGGCAAACGGAGCAGCAGACGACGAAAAAGAAGGGCTTCAGCCTGTTTGGATAAGACGCGCCGCGTCCATCATTGCAGGGTTCAGACCAGAGTTTTGGAAGGTACAACATGGAATTGATGAATCTCGAGAAGTACAAGGCGGAAATTCACCGGACGCTGATCGCCAAGCTGGATCTCGAAAAGCTGTCTCGCGTCAATTCCAGCCAGGCCCGCCAGGCCGTTTCGAGCATCGTCAAAGAGATCATTGCGGATCAGCGGGTACCGCTCAACTACGACGAGCAGGAACGGATCCAGGCCGATCTGCTCGACGAGGTCTTCGGACTGGGGCCGCTCGAGCCGTTGCTGCGCGATCCCAAAATCTCCGACATTCTGGTCAACGACAAGGACCACGTGTTCATTGAGAAGGGAGGCTTGCTGCAGCGCGTCAACACCTCCTTCCGCGACGACCGGCATCTGCTCCAGATTATTGACCGGATCGTCTCGCGGGTCGGCCGGCGCGTGGACGAATCATCGCCGATGGTGGACGCGCGCCTGCCGGACGGATCCCGCGTCAACGCCATCATTCCCCCGCTGGCGCTCGATGGTCCGTCGCTCTCTATCCGCCGGTTCGGCACCGGACCTTTGGCGGCCAATCAGCTGGTGGCGCTCAAGAGCATCTCGGCCGAGATGATGGAAGTGCTATCGGCTGCGGTCAAAGCCAAGATCAGCATCGTTGTTTCGGGCGGCACCGGCGCCGGCAAGACGACGTTCATGAACATCCTGTCGCAATATATCCCGCACAACGAGCGGTTGGTGACGATCGAAGACGCGGCCGAGCTCAGGCTGGCGCAGGAAAACATAGTACGGCTGGAGACCCGCCCTCCGAACATTGAAGGACAGGGCGCAATCCGGCAGCGGCAGCTACTCAGCAATGCACTTCGTATGCGGCCTGACCGCATCATTATCGGCGAGGTCCGCGGTGAAGAGGCCTTCGACATGCTGCAGGCCATGAACACCGGTCACGAAGGTTCCATGACCACGATTCACGCCAACACGCCGCGTGATGCCATCTCCAGGCTTGAGTCGATGGTGGCCATGGGCAACCTGAACCTGAACGAGAAGTCGGTTCGCCAGCAAATCGCATCGGCCGTTCAGATTGTTGTGCAGGCGACGCGCATGACCGACGGTACGCGCAAGGTGACAAGCGTCAGCGAGATCACCGGCATGGAGGAGAGCGTGATCAGTATGCAGGAGATCTTCAGCTTCCAGAAGAAGGGCATCGGGCCCGATGGCAGGGTGATCGGAGTTTTTCAGCCCACCCGCATTCGGCCCAAGTTCCTTGAACGTCTGCGTGTTTCGGGTATTGTCCTTCCGCCCACGATTTTCGAGCGGGAAACGCTGGTCAACTAATAGAAAGGGGGAGCCGTGACAATTGTATTTGTCCTTGTATTTCTTGGCGTCTTTGCGGTAATTGCGCTGCCATTGATAGCGGCCGGCTCTGCGCGCACTTCAAAACAGGTGCTGGCCTCGCTCGACTCGGCTTTGTCCACGGATGCCCCATCGACGCGCGAGCAGATTCTCAATATCCGCAAAGATTCGGCGATGAGCAGCATTCCCTGGCTGAATAAAAAGCTGCTCCAGTTTCAGATTGCACCCTCTTTGCAGAAACTGATCAGCCAGGCGGACCTGAAATGGACCGCAGGGCGGCTGCTGGCGATGACCGGCCTCTGTTTCGTCGTTCCTGCATACGGCATCTACGTGGAATTCAAGAACGGGCCTATTGCGCTCTTGATTGGCTTGGCCATTGGAGCGGCTCCCATCGGCTGGGTGATGTTTTTGCGCAGCCGCCGCTTCCTCAAGTTTCAGGAGGGTCTGCCGGAGGCCCTTGACCTGATGGTGAGCGCCCTGCGCGCGGGCCACAGCCTTATCGCGGCGATGGGCTTGGTGGCGCGCGAGTGCCCTGATCCGGTCGGAGTGGAGTTCAGGGGCTGCTTTGAGGAGCAGAACTACGGCCTGGAATTGAAGGTGGCACTGGACAACATGATGCAGCGCATACCGATTCAGGACCTGGCGATTGTGGCCACCGCGATCATGATTCAGAAAGAGAGCGGCGGCAACCTGGCCGAGGTGCTGGACAAGACTTCGCATGTGATCCGCGAGCGCTTCCGTCTGCAACGGCAGGTAAAGGTACATACCGCGCAGGGGCGGCTTACCGGCTGGATTCTCACCCTGCTGCCGGTGGTGTTGGCGATCCTGCTCTATTTCATCAACCCCAACATGATGAGCGTTCTATGGCACAAACCCATGGGCATCAAACTCATCTGGATCTCAGTCGGCATGATCTTCGTAGGCGGCCTGGTCATTCGCAAGATCGTCACTTTGGACTACTAGAGGCAAACGTATGTTGATTATTGCCACATTTATCGTGATTTTTGCGCTCCTAGCCAGCGGCCTGCTTCTGCTGTTCTATCGGGAAGCGATGATCAAGCGCATCAGCGAGGTCATCAATCCCGCGCCCAAACAGCGGTCTCTCATTGAGACGATTCAGCAGACGGGAACCTCGCTGGGAGGGATGGTCGAGCACTTCGAGCAGGTGATGCCCAAAAGCCAGGCCGAGGTCTCGGTCGCTCAGCAGCGCATGGTCCGCGCCGGCTTCCGCGACGAGCAGGCCACCAAGGTTCTCTATGGAGCCAAGTTTCTTTTACCGGTTGCGCTGCTCGCAGTTGCGTTTCTGACGGGACTGGTGGCCAAGAGCCCGATCATCGCCATTGCGATCGCACTTGGACTGGGGTACCTGATTCCGGATTTTTACCTGGGCCACAAGATCACCAAGCGGCAGAGGGCCATCCATAAGGGACTGGCCGACGTGCTGGACATGCTGGTGATTTGCATCGAGGCCGGACTCAGCCTGGATCAGGCGACGACGCGTACCGCCGAAGAATTGAAAAAAGCGCAGCCCGAACTGTCTGATGAGCTGGGCGTGGTGGTTCTGGAGCAGCGAGCCGGCCGGCCCCGCGCCGAGGCATGGAAGCGCATGGCTGACCGTACGGGCGTCGACAGCGTACGCAACCTGGTTTCAATGCTGGTGCAGTCTGAACAGCTTGGCACCAGCGTGGCCAAGACAATGCGCGTTCACGGTGACACTCTGCGGACGCAACGCGTTCAACAGGTTGAAGAAGAAGCGGCCAAGACCTCGGTCAAGCTGGTCTTCCCGCTCGTGTTTTTCATTTTTCCATCGCTGTTCGTTGTACTTTTGGGGCCTGCGGTGCTCATTATGATCGATTCCTACCACGATCTGATCAAATGACGCCGCCAGGAGTGATTGCGCTCCGCTGCATGGTAGCGGAGATGGCATGTGGAATAGTGAGGAATCATTCTCATCGCGTTGATCCAGTGCCATCGATTGCGGGCTGAGTGGTACTTAAACAGAACCGTACCGGGGTTGATTCCAGGCGAACGCGGCGGTGAGGAATCAGGGTTGCGGTTTCAGGGTTAGAACCGCGTTGAATACCGGGATGAGGACAAAAACCCCGGAGCAGTAGTAGAAGCTGAGGGAGAGGGAATTTATGGACACCACAATGCTGATCCGGGTTGTTTCCGGTGTACTGGTTGTCATCATTTTGATCGTATTGATTCAACGCCGCCGTACGCGGGTGAAGTAAGTCAAAACGAGGTTCGTCGGGCGGCTCGAGAGCAATGACCTCGCAGCTACGATTAACCCGCCCGCTATCGAGCTGTGCCGTGCAGGCGGCCGGTGCCCGCGATCGTTGCTTCAGGCAGCGGGCGAGGAAGCGTGTCGTCTTATGACGGCACGCGCACGCAGACAGGATAAGGGTTATTCAGTGAACGAGAGGCCGGAAGGCGGAACGGAGAAAGACCAGATGCGAGGTCGTCAGAGGTAGATATGCCGCTGCCTGGAGAGAGCATGGAGACGCGGACCCATTGCGCGTATAACCAGACCCGGGAGTGTTTTCTCGGTCTGGAGATCACGATCGCGGATCTTTCCTACGCGGGGATCGTGGACCTGATGTCCACGGTCTCTCTGAAATCCGGGGAAGGCCTGTGGATCGTTCCGTACCGCGATATTCCCGCCGCAGGTCTTCAGGCACCACTCGATCTTATCTACCTTGATGAAGACTGCCGCGTGATCGACCTGGTCGAGTCATTTCCGACGTTTCGTGTGAGTTCATCCAGCCCAAAAGCGGCCAGCGTGCTGGCGCTGCCGGTTCATTCCATTTACTCCTCGCAGACGCAGACCGGCGATCAGCTGGTGCTGTGCATAGCCGAAGAGATGGAGCGCCGGCTGGAGCGCATCGCCGGCATGCGCAGCGACAACGACGCAGTCCCGGCCCCAGCGGGGAACCTCAACGACAGGGAAAAGCCTGTCTGGGCAACCGAGTCTACGCTGTTTGAGCCTGAGAAGCGGGGAGACAAGGACTCGAGGCTTCCCAAGCGGGTGGCCGAGCCACTCCGGCCGACGGGTTCGCCTTATCCACCCAAGAGCTGGCTGGAGCGCTGGCTGTCGCCGGATCCGCGCAGAGCGCCGCGCGAGCAGTTCGAAGGGTTGACCGCCTTTTACTGGACCGGCGCTACACCCCAGGCTCACGCCATTCGCGATATCAGCGCCACGGGCATCTACATTATCACCGAAGATCGCTGGTATCCAGGCACGCTGGTGCTCATGACGCTGACGATGAACGGGGGCGGAGACAAGACCGAAGAGCGGTCAATTGTGATCCAGTCGCGCGCGGTGCGCTGGGGCAGCGACGGCGTCGGCCTCAAGTTCGTACTGCCGGATGCGCGGGCTTTCCGCCACGGTCACAATATCCTGACCGACGGGGTGGACCGAAGAGAGCTGGATAGGTTTCTGAATGCCTTGAGAAGGCTAAAGTAACTTGAGATTACGGTTACGAAGATTGCAGCAAACGGCAAGGAAATCGCCTTTTTGTGGTATTGCCGGGCTGGGAGGTGGGTGGAAGATGATAAGCAAAGCCTCAAACTGGGGGAAAGACAAAATGAATGAATCGCCCCGCGGGGCCCAGCGAACCTCGGCAGGTGAGTTTGTGTGGGTGCGGCCGCTCACGCTGCGGCAGCAGCTGTATGCATTTTTCGCTGCAAGAGAAGAGGGTTCACAGCTCGTCGAGATGGCCTTGATGTTTCCCCTCATGCTCGTTCTTCTGACCGGCATGGCCTCGTTTGGCATGGCGCTTTACTCCCAGCAGCAGCTTGGATTGGCGGCGGCCAACGCGGTGCAGGGCCTGGCCACCGGCGCCACCCTGAATTCGGGCAATCCCTGTCAGACAGTTGAAACCTCTGTGGCCAATGCGCTGACGGGCTGGAGTACATCGAGCCTCGGTTACACGCTTACTGTTTATTACACGGTAACCAATACAAACGGGTCGACCACCACAACATCGACAAGCGAGACGTGGTCAGGAACGGGCTACTCAAGCTGTAGCGGCAGTACCCTGGCCACCGAATTAGGCTCAACCGAGTCCCAATTTCAGCCCGCCATCCTCACAGTCACATATCCCTATACCTGGTTTCCTATCATGGGATGGGCCAATTGGGGTTCGACATTCAAACCTTCGGGAACCCTGCAAACAACGCAAACGGCGATGATTCAGTAAGAAAGTCTGACGACAGAGGGACGACCACGATGAAACTCATATATAAAATTCCCGTACTTGGCAGGTTAGTCAGGGAAGATAAGGGCCAGGCGCTGGTTTTCACGGCCCTGGTTCTGACCACGTTCATGGGCGTGACTGGTGTCGCGGTTGATGCCGGCAAAGGCTACTATGCGTATCAGATGCTCAATGCATCAACCAATGCGGCCGCGCTGGCCGGCGCTGCCGGTTTGCCCATCCAGGGAACGGCTCAGACCTACGCCCAGAATTACGGCTCTGCGACCACTTACAACGGTTACAACGTCAACGGCGTCATGAGCAATGTGCAAACGAGCGTCGTTTTCGGGTGCAACACCACGGTCGCGACCGATTTCTACGCGCCGTGCGAAAACTCGTCAAGCACAGGCAACGGGGGCTCCCTGGTCAACGAAATCCAGGTGACTCAGACCGCGCAGGTCCCCACCTGGATCGGCCCGCTCTTCGGCATGTCGACTTTCAACATCCAGGCCACCTCGGCGGCGTCAATGAAGGGCGGCACGCCGACGCCTTACAACATCGCGATCATCCTCGACACCACCGCATCGATGCAAGGCAACGACAATGGCGCGGGCGCCGGTTTGAACTGCACTACGCAGATCACCTGCGCGGAACTGGGCGTCCAGACTTTTCTGAACGACCTCATTCCCGGCACCTCCGCGGCGCCGATCGATCTGGTTACCCTCTACGTGTTTCCTGGAGCCACAGCAGCATCGATGAAGAACGACTACGCCTGCAATGGCTCCAGTCCGAGCATCGTGCCGTATCAGTTCCAGTCGTACAACGCGGGGCCGACCACCTCGAGCCTGCCGAGCGGCGATACCTACAACGTGCTCGCAAACAGCAGCACTGGCGCTACCACCTGGTCCAGCGACTACAAGACTAGCGCAACCTCAGCCTTGAACACCAGTTCCGATATTGTGAAAGCGGTCGGAGGCTCGAGCGGCTGTGGTGCTACGGCTCCAGGCGGCGAAGGAACGTATTACGCCCAGGTGATCTACCAGGCGCAGGCTGACCTCGCCGCGGAACAAGCGACCAATCACAACGGGAATATGATGATCATCCTTTCTGACGGTGACGCGACGGCCTGCAATCCCCAAATTTCCACGGTCCTTACCGAGCGCCAGACTGCCTGCGGTTCATATCAGATTTACGCGGCCAATTGCAGATCTATTACAGGGGCCTACGGCGCCGTCACCGACTCCGCCCCCTGCGCCAGCCCATATTCCGGACAGCCCATCGACGGGACCGAAGCTGGCTTCGTATTGAACGGAACAGACTTTCTCATACAGCCGGCGGGTTACCTGACAGCCACGTATCCTTCGGCATTGGGCGAGTGCGGCCAAGCGGTGGGTGCGGCACAATATGCATCGTCGAAGGGAACAACGGTGTACACCGTCGGCTATGGCTCTGAGATGTCGGGCTGCACGACGGATCAATATTATACCGACGACGGCAACTTTCCAACCTACGGCGCCAACGCCTGGCCAAACAGCGGATCAACCGCGCCCTGCTACGCACTTGGCGCAATGGCCACGGGGCCGAGTGATTTCTTCTCGGACGACGTCGACGGTTGCGCAGCGACTGATGTAAACAACCTGGATGATACGACTCTGAAGAAGATCTTCATGAAGATCGGGGCCAACCTCACTTCGGCGCGTCTCGTGCCCAACTCCTACTTCACTCCTGTCTCCTGAGCGCAATTCGTCAAACCGCAAATCGACGCGAAACCGCAAATCGACGCGGAATTCAAAAGGGTACGAGCTTGGCTCGTACCCTTTCTTCTTAGTGGAGAGAATTGTGGAGATTAGTCCTCCTCATCGGGTATGACGATCAGCGCTTCAGTGCGGATGGGTCTGCCGTCCTTCGTCGCCGGTCTGAACTGCCATTGAGCCAGCGACTGCAACACGAAATCGCTCTGCGGAAAAGCGGGAGGGTAGACAACTTCGAGGTCTTCGAATCGTCCAGCTATATTGATGAATCCGTGCACCATCAGCGCATCGGCATCGATGGCACCAGGAGCGAGATTGGGCCGCACGATATTGAATGGCCAGGGCGCGTCGAGGTGGCCGACCGACCCGGCTGCGGCAGCATCTAGCGTTCGCGGAAGCGCATATTGCAGCACCCAGCTCTTGGCCAGCCCAACATGAAGGTAGACCGTATAGGCCATGCGTCCATGCCAAACGTCGCCCATCTCGGGGAACTGATCCTCGAGCGAGGTGCCCAAAACCACTGCACCGAAACGGCCGTCAGGAGGCAGCGCGATCTTTGTCGCGGTCGGCCGGTCGCCGTCGCCGCTCCCGTTGCCTGCCGATTGAGACGAGCCCGCTCCAGTCGAACCACCCTGCGATTGTCCCGGCCCATTCGCGGAGCCTTTGCCGCCGCCTCCCGGTGCAAGGGACTTGCCTCCGCCTGCAGAGGGAACTCCTGAAATGCCTGAACCTACCCCCGGGTGGCTTCCGGCAGTTTTGGCATTTCCATTGCCGGATGCTTTCTCCGCTGCATCCTCGTTGCCCGGGCCGGGCAGCGGCTTGTTGTTTGCCGCAGTCATGGTCCCAGTCGCGCTACCCGGCGCTGCCTGGTTTACAGCGGGCAGAGAGACATTCGTGTTGTTCATGTGAATGTCAGAGAGCGACAAGACCGCCGCGGGCGTGGGCTGCAACTGCGTCTGCGCCGTGGTTACAGGAGACACCTGAATCTGCTGCGATGGCTGTTGAACGACAATGGGCGTGGTGTTGCTGGCCGGGGCCAGTGCATGCAGAGCCAGCTTGCTGGTTGACGCCAGCGGAATGTTGGCCAGGTTCACTTCCTGGTTGGGCGTATCAAGCTGTGGTTCCACATCGGCGGTGGGAGGCTTTTGGGGCTTGGGTGCAACGACGTTCTTCACGGGTAATTTGCTCGCCGACCACAGCACGATCTTGGGGAGAGGGATCTCCTTGTCGAGAACCACGCTGGTTTTCAGATCGGGTTGCATCAGCGTCTGCGGCCCGATTGCGGTGTGAGGGGTAAGTTTCGGCGACGGCCGGTGCGCGGCTTCATCGCCCAACGTTCCACGGGTTTTCTGGGCAGAGAGAGGGCCGGGATAGCTGATCGCTCCCGAGCCGAGGCGCGAGGGGTCGGTCTCAGGCATATGCAAATCGAGCACCCGCATGTCATATCGCACGGTTGCGTGGATATCGACCCGCGGAGCATAGAGGAAGGCGATGTAAACCAACGCAATGACCGCACCGTGGATGAAGATCGATGCGAGAAACGACGTCGGCTGCTGCCGAAAAGAAGTCGGCTCGCTCAGAAGCGTGATCGTAGGTAAAGACGTCGACACTCTGAACGTTCCCTCCATGGGAAGGTGGGTGACTTGGCTAGAGAATTATTTCGTGACTCAAATAGTAACTCATCATTTGCTGATGGGTACTAACAGGTTAAGAAAAACCGGCAATTGAAGGCAATGCGCAGCGGGGAAGAATGCAACTTAAGTTGTACGTGAAACCAGTAATTTTAACTCGCAGCCGGCCGTTCAGGAGCTCTGTTTAATTGTTGTCCGAGGGCCCATATTCAAAGCACTTGGATCAGTTTTTGAGGCTATTCTGTTTTGGCGCAAACCATCGAGTCGCAAGCCGCAGGGACGTGCAAACCAGCAAAGAATTCCCTTGATTCAGCATCGCTCATTTTGTAGCCTAAGGCTCATAGCTCTCTTGATACCTCACGCGCTAAAAAAAATAGGCTCGATTTGAGTTTAGCTCGCATGGAGAGGATATACTTAAACGACATTGTCCCCTTCAGGCTCGAGAGACATCGAAGTGTTCCCCGGTTGTAGTTGCGTGTCGATGGCCGTTCAGCTGGGCAAGCCGATCGGATCGGGGTTCAGAAAGGTGGAGTTGGCCTAACCGCTGACTCGGATCAGTTAAGGAATGAATCGAAGACTGCTTACGATCCTTCTCGTTGCGTTTGTGGTAGCCGGCGTTTGCGCGTTCGGGGTCTATCGCATTGTGGGCTCAAAGATCAATACACAGCAACAATCCCCGACAACATCGATAGTGGCGGCGGCCACCGATTTGAAGCTGGGCACGGTATTGACTCAGGCGGACCTCGGCGTTATCAAGATCTCAGGGACGTTGCCTAAAGGCGCCATCCCTGAACAGCAGCGCCTGGGCCTGGTGGGCAGGGGAGTGGTGACTGAGATCGCTCAAGGCGAGCCGATTCTCGACAGTCACCTTGCGGCTGCAGGATCTGGCGGCGGACTGGCGGCCACAATTCCTGAGGGCATGAGGGCCTGCGCGGTCAAGGTTGATGAGGTGGTCGGCGTATCCGGATTCGCGACACCCGGTATGCGTGTGGACGTTCTTGCTTCGGGTGTGCCGCCGAACGCTCTCGCGTCGGCCGGAACTATGACGACTACGTTGCTGCAAAACATCCAGGTGCTTTCGGCAGGCACAGACATTCAAAGAGACGCCGAGGGCAAGCCAGTGCAGGTGCAGGTTGTCAACCTGCTTGTAACCCCCGAACAAGCAGAGACCTTGAGCCTGGCGAGCAGCCAGTTGAAGATCCAGCTGGTGCTGCGCAATCCGCTCGACACCAAGGTGGAACCGGTTCCGTCTACGGCCACAACAACGTTGTTTGGAGCGCCGAAGCCGGTTACGCCGGTGAAGGTTGTCAAGCGCGCCGCTCCCAAGCCGCCGGCTCCAAAGCCTTACACCATGGAGATCATCAACGGCTCAGCTACATCGCAAGAGAACTTTGGTTCTTCAGAGGGTCAGCATTGAGAGCTAAGTCTGTAATCACGATTATGTGCATCAGCGCTGTGGGGGTTGTCTTGTGTGCGGCGGAGGGCCTGCTGGCTCAGGGCCTGTCCCCGGCTGTGCCCACTGCCGGAGCGCAGGATTCAACAAACGACCTTTCGGTGGTCGTGGGTAAAACAGTGCTCGTGGATACCCAGGCGCCCATCGCGAGGGTAGCCATCGGTCTTGGCGGCTTTGCCGAAGTGCACGGGGTAAGCCCTACCGAGATCATGGTCAACGGCAAAGCCCCCGGCGAAACCAGTTTGATCATCTGGGATATTCATGGCGGCCGTGAGTTCTTCAACCTCTCCGTGCATCCGCCCTCAGCAGTTTCGAGTGACACGCTCGAAGGGTTGCGGCGCGAACTCAAGGCCGAACTTCCCGGCCAGGCCGTCAAGGTATCCTTTGATAACAACAGCATATTCCTGCGTGGTACAGTGAACGATCTCACCGACTCTGAGCGGGCCGTGCAGATTGCAGGCAGCTCTGGCAGCAAGGTTGTGAACCTGCTGAATGTAAATGTGCCGGCAACCGATCCGCAGATTCTGCTGAAGGTACGATTTGTCAGCGTTGACCGCAGCCTTGAGAAGCAGCTCGGCATCAACCTCTTCGATCTTGGCCTTGGCAATGCCTTCGGCGGGGTGACCACCGGGCAGTACTCGCCGCCCGCGATTACCGCTGGAAGCAGTTCCGGTTCCGGCGCCGGCTTTGGAACCTCCGGCGGTTCGGCTACGCTTTCAAATGATTTGAATCTTATTGCCCTCTTCCCCGGCCTCAAATCAGGTGCGACTCTCGAAAACCTTGAAACGAGAGGCCTCGTGGAGGTTCTCGCTGAACCCAACCTTATGGCGAAGAATGGCCATCAGGCCAGTTTCCTTGTCGGTGGCGAGTTCCCGTACCCCGTCGTACAGGGAACTTCGTCGGGCGTAGGCGGTGCGGTAACAATTCAGTTCCAAGAATATGGTATCCGTTTGAGCTTCATTCCGACGATCACTCCTCAGGGCACGATCCGGCTTCAGGTTGCGCCTGAGGTCAGCGCCCTTGACTATACAGACGAAGTTGAGATTTCTGGCTTCGAAGTTCCGGGCATCACGGACCGCAAGGTCAATACCGAAGTTGAGCTGAAGGATGGCCAGAGCTTCGTGATCGGAGGCCTGCTGAACAACCAGGAGACTGAGAGCTTCGAGAAGATTCCATTCCTTGGCGATATTCCGATCCTGGGCAAGCTCTTCCAGTCAATGACCAGGACTAAGACCAACACAGAACTTATGGTGATCGTTTCGCCTGAAGTCGTTGCGCCCATTCCGCCAGGCCAGGCGTTACCGGCTTTGAACTACCCAACCAAGTTCCTGCCGCCCAACTCGAACGTCGCGATGAATAATCCCGACGCTAAGACGGCTGAGAACACGCTCGCTCCGTCCCCGACCGTCATCCCCGTCGAAACGCTTATCAACAGCATGAAACCGGAGAAGCCGCTCATCATTGAAGGTGCATCCGGTCTCTTTGGCGGAGGCGGAGGTCAGAACATGGGTTCCAGCACTCCGAGCGTTCCCACGGGAGCTCCTTCCGGCCCATAGCCGTGATCGATTGCTAAGGGCGACTAACCTTTCCTGAGGGCAGGAGATGAGAGTAATTCGCTTGATCGCAGAGAATCTGCGAGAGCTGTTTGCTTCTTCCCCGCCATCCGATCCAAACTGTCGAATGCGTGCCGCCAATATTACGCGCGGCACGATTCTGGCTTCTTCTCTTGAAGTCGCCGATTCAGCCGCTTTGCGGAATAAGGGCCTGCTGGGCCGCGACGGCCTTGCTCCCGGGGGAGGACTCTGGATCGTTCCCTGCCAGTCGGTGCACACGTTCTTCATGCGCTTCGCCATCGATCTCGTCTACATCGACGGCCGAAAACGGGTGAGAAAGGTGAGGAGCACGGTCGGACCCGGACGCATTTCCTTTTGCCTTACAGCACAATCGGTGATTGAGCTCCCTGCCGGCACGATTCAACAAACACAGACGGAGCGGGGAGATGCGCTGGTAATTGAAGCGGCAGAAACCGAGGACCTGCAAATTTGAGAAAGTCATGGTCAATGTCAAGAACAACTCGCAACCCAACGTAGAGCGGAATATGTCAAAACAGCGGGATGGATTGATTCTGGTTATATTGGGGATCGCTGTGTTTGTCATTCTTGGATTTACGTTTCAGAAAACTAATCCCATTCGGCAATGGGATTTTAAAGGGAGTTATTGGGCTGCTCGATCTTTTGACAATCATCTCGATCCATATAACGAAAACGCCGTCCTGAGCATCTACCAACATAATGACCCCGTCATTACTCGTGCAGTATATCCTCCAACTTTACTCCTTCTAATCTCTCCTCTGGCCTTACTGCCGTGGAATATTGCCAGTTCGATTTGGTGTCTCTTTACTGTGGGAACAATGATTTCAGCAGCGATTATCATCTGGGATATTGGGAATGAATATTCTCCTACAATGACGGCCGCGATGGTCGCGTTGATAATTTCCAACAGCCAAGTAATCATCATATTGACTAATCCCGCCGCCATATCTATAGCTCTCGCCGTGTTTGGTTGCTGGTCTTTTGTTAAAGGAAAGTATGCGTGGATTGGAGCTGTTGCCCTTTCTGTGAGCATGCTGATTAAGCCACAGGATACGAGCTGTATCTGGTTATTCTTCCTCCTTATGGGAGGAACGTATTGTCGGTATGCTCTTCGATCCCTAATGGTGTCGGGCTTGATCGGTGTGCCCACTGTATTTGTGATGTGGCTTCTCTACCCGAATTGGCTGCTTGAATGGAAATCAAATATAGCTTCGTTTACCGTCAAGGGGGGAATGACTGATCCGGGTCCTTCTTCTGTTGGAGGGCATGGCTTGGGGGCGTTCGTAAATCTTCAGGCGGCACTAAGCGTAATAAAGGATGATCCTCACTTCTACAATTCGATAACTTACTTAATTGTTTTCCCCTTGCTTCTTTTATTGGCTTACTTCGCGTTGAAGTCCGACAGGTCTACTCGCAGCGTTTGGTTGGGGATTGCGACCATTGCACCTCTATCGATTCTCCCAATTTACCATCATGTGTACGATGCCAAGTTATTCCTGCTGGCTATTCCTGCTTGCTCAATCCTTTGGGTAGAGGGGAAAAAGTTTCTCCCATTGGTTTCAATGGCAGCCATGGTCGTTACCGGTGACATACCTCTGGCCTTCTTGAGAATTGCTTTGGAACGAATTCACGCGAGCGTGCTTGAACCTCTTTTCATCTCAATTCCTATCCTGATAATGGGAATCGTTTCCTTATCGACATTTATAAGGTCAATTCCAGTATCGGTTCTTGAGACTGATAGGGCTCAAAGAAAAGCCTCCTGCTGCTGACAGCCGGTATTCTGCAAATGCATAACAAATCTTCGGCGCCGTGTGGTAGCCCCCGAGGCAGCTTCGAGTGCGGCCGCGCAAGGCCGCGAGCGCCATTCCTTCCATATCGCGATGGCAACAAGCATCAGCGTGAGAGCCACGCTCGACCGCAGCAGTAGTGGATGGGCGATGAGGAACGCATTCCAGATGCGTACCGTAAATGTCCATGAAGACGCTATGAACAGGAATCCAGCTGCCTGGCGAAATCTCAACAGGCCCACGCTGGCTGCGAAGACTCCAAAGGCGAGGCCGGGAACGAGATCGATGAGATAATGCTCTCCGGTCGAGAGCGTAGCCATTAAGGTAGCGGCCAGAAAGACCAGTGCGAACGACCGCGCCAGCCGCGTGGGAGCAAACAGCACAAGGATCAGCGCCGTGGCGGCATGAAGCGAAGGGAAGGCGTTCGGCATGCCGCTAAGGCGAATCATGTCGGCAGGCACGGCCGCTGGATGCGGCCATTGTGCGCCGAACGCGTAAATTGGGCCGCATCCCGGCGCGACCGAGTAAAGGAGCGGGCCCACAGCCAGTTCGGCGGCGTAGGCCGGCACCACCGAGCCGCGTTTGCCATAACGGTCAGTGACCAGAAACCACAAGACCATCATGGGAATCATCGCCTGGTATGCGAACAGGAGAGGAAGCCGCCATGCGCCCTGCAGCGGCCGGGCAATTGAAGCGGCATGGATGCCGAGCGATTGATCAAGATGATAGAGAATGTGGTCGTATTTCCACGGCAGCAGGCTGCCTTCGCCGGTCATGAACGTCGTGAGCAGAAAGCCATAAAAGAGGTTCAAGACCAGTGCGAGCACCAGCCACGGCCTGGTCCTGTCCTCCGGTTTTCGCAGCATCCACCAGATAGAGAAAGCGAGAACCAGGATGCCCTGGAACGCTGGGTTGAACAGGATGGAGAGTAATTGCATTCTTTTTGCCGGACGTTCCTCTGCGCGCGGGCACTGCTCAGACTATGACAGTACCGCCGCCGTAACTGAAGTTGCTTCTGCGGTTTCGGTGGATCGGCGCGCCAGCAAATACCAGACGAGCCACGTTGGGGCCACCCACATAAAGTAGCCTGAGATAATCCGCACCTTCCACGTCTCAAATTGAATGGCCAGCAGGATGAGAGCGAGCAAGGCAACCATGGCGCGGGAGCGGGTTTTGTACATGCCGTGCAGGAGGGCGGGAATCACCAGGCATTGGTCGGGGGGGAAACAGTAAGGGGCGGCGAACACCGAGACCAGGATGAGCGGGCTTCCGTTTTCGAGCCAGTCCCAGTTGCCGCGGCGGCGCCAGAAGTAGAGGAGCGCCCACACGCAGCTGAAAACTGCAGGCAGATATTGCAGCCATATCCACTGCGGATGGATCCAGAAACGCATGGCATCGCTCAGCGTAGGGACAAACTCGTACTGGACGGGATTGGATCGCATCAGGGCTGAATAACTCGCCCAGGCATGCGGGTCGATCCACCATGCCAATGCGGTGCTGGTCGCCATTGCCAGCACCCAGGCGGCCAGAATCCTGTAGCTGCGGCTCACAATGATCCAGGCCAGCAACGCCGCGCTGAACGGCAGCAGCAGATGCGGTTTGAGTGCGCAAAGCCACAGCGCAAGTCCGGCGGCAAATGGATGCGTGCGATGCAGGCGCAGGAACAAAACCATGCCGAGCAGAGTAAGCAGTCCCGTCTGGCCCATGTTCAAGCAGATGACAGCGGGTGTGAATGCCACGCCCAGCCAATGAACATAGTTATTCGGCGACCCGTGCATGACCCGTACCAGATGGACTGAGGTCAGCAGGCATCCCAACAGCATGATGTTCCACAAAAATGCGCCGACGCGGAGATTAAGAAAGCCCAGGGGGTATGCCAGGGGCAGAGCCCAGGGCGGATTGCGCATGAATAGCACGCCCTTGGCATCCAGCTGCGCCGCGTGCTGAAGGGCCATCATCTGCTCCCAGTTATACGGATCGGCATGGCGCCTGAGCTGGACCCCAGTAGACCAATAGGAGACGTAATCACGTGAGCCAGCCATCTTCCCTGAAAAGAGAACCGAAATAAAGAAGATTGCACAGATAGCAAGGATCAGCCCGCTGGCAAGGGCAATCGCAAAGTCAGCGTAATCGCTGCGTGGCAGCGGTCTGGATGCGTTCGGGCTGGAGGCCATGGTGGCAATTGTACGGCAATTTTTCAAAACCGCCGTAACTATCGGGAATGACAGTTGTTACACCTTTGTGTGATGTATACGAAGACTCTCCAACCGGGGCGGGACTGTAAACGGGAGTATACAGAGGCGAAGGGCCGGAGCAGGGCTACATTCTCTAAGTGACGCAATAAGAAGTATTTAATCTTTGTCGGGGAATGGCACAGCAGATGCTATATTCAGGGTGCCCCGGCTGAGGCTGGGAATTTCAATACTGGAGAGAACACAAATGAACACCCTTTTTCTGAAGATGTTGGTTAAGATGCAGGACCTGCTGAACCGTGAGGAAGGCCAGGACCTCGTCGAGTACGCTCTTCTCATCGCTCTGATCGCCCTGGTTGCCGTGACCGGTGTGAAGCAGGTTGCTTCTGCCATCAACACCGTGTTCAGCAGCATCAGCACCACTCTTGCCTAGTTCCTGGCGTTTCGCCGAATTGGAATCCACCCAGTACCTCAGCACCTTCGTGGGGGAGTATCGGTAGCCCGATATTCTCCCCGCAAGGGTTAAACTGAGTTTACTGGGGCTAGGTAGTTTTGTTGCCTGCTTAGTCCAATCTTCCCAGAGGTTGCTAGCCCGAGCCTCAGCGGTCAGAACCGGAACAGCGCACCCTCGCCCGGCTTAGGTCGGGCACCGACAGGAGGGTTTTGTATGCCCGATCAGCTTCTTAGGCTGACGGCGAACATCTGGCAGTTGATAGTCGACGAGAGTGGCCAGGATTTAATGGAATTCGGATTGCTCGTGGTCCTTGCCTCACTTGTTGCCATCAGTCTCCAACAGGAGCTTGCTGCTGGTCTTTTGAGCATGTTCGCCAAAATCAGCACGACACTATCATAACCTGGGCGCGGCCTTGTCACAGCGGCGCGCATTCCCATATTCGCGCGTGGGCCGATGCATGCCCTGCAAGACAGTTCATCATCCCTCGCGTGAACGTCTAAAGATAGTTAATTCGGTAGAAATCGATTTCGCGGGAGAGTCAACTGGGGCCATCCGATTTATTTCTGCACACTCTCCCCGTGCCTCCCTTATCATGGTTCTCTGAAATGCACATCTGTTCCAGGCTCCAGGCGGCCTACGCCTGATGCTGCCGTGATGCAAAGCCGCTATTTATGCTTTCTCCTTCATCTCAACCCACCAACAACGGTTTTCTGATTGTTGACGGTGGCCTCTCCCTCATAGCAATAGCTCTGGCCTTTGCCTGGCCCGCTCTCGGCTCCCGGTTCTTCCTTCGCATCGAACACGCATTTCTCCCACTGGCAAAGAACAAAGGGCTGGCGGTCGCGGTCACCGGACTGAGCGTCATATTGTTTCGCTTGGCGATCCTGCCCATTTATCCGGTGCCTGCTCCATTCTGTGCCGACGATTTCAGCTTTCTGCTCGCCTGCAATACCTTTGCAAGCGGCCGGCTCACGAATCCCACTCCGGCCGTGTGGCACAGCTTCGAGACCATCCACGTCACAATGACGCCGACTTACATGTCCATGTATTTTCCGGGTCAGGGGCTTCTTCTCGCAGCGGGCAAAGTCTTGCTTGGCGACCCCTGGTTTGCGGTGCTCATTGCAAGCGCGCTCATGTGCGCGGCCATCTGCTGGATGCTGCAGGCCTGGCTGCCTGCAGGCTGGGCCTTTTTCGGCGGCTTGATTGCGGTGCTGCGCCTGGGCATTTTCAGCTACTGGACAAACACCTACCACGCCGGTGGATCGCTGGCCGCGCTCGGCGGCGCATTGATTCTGGGCGCGCTGCCACGGCTGACGAAAACCGGGCGGATCAGGTACGCTCTGCCGATGGCCGTGGGGATGGCGATTCTCTGCCTCACCAGGCCGTTCGAAGGGGTTTTGCTCAGCCTGCCTGTGACGGTAGTGATGGTCCACTGGATGGTCGCTGGAAAGAACCGGCCGCGCCCGGCGGACTTGATGCGCGGCGCCGTTTTGCCGTTGGCGATCGTTATTGGGGCGGTTGCCTGGCTGGGTTTCTACGACTACCGCGCATTCGGGAATCCTCTCACTCTTCCTTATGTCGTGGACCGAACTACCTACGCGATCGCGCCCTATTACATCTGGCAGCAGGCGAGACCCGAACCCACATACCGCAGCCTCGAGATGCGGCGCTTTTACGAAGAAAGCGAGCTGCCCTTTTACCAGAAGATCCATTCGCCGATAGGGTTTGTGCCCAAGACTCTCGAAAAAGTGGTGCTCACGCTGGTCTACTATGCCGGCTTCACATTGCTTCTGCCCCTCATCATGATCCGGCGGGTGTTTCTGGACCGGCGAATACGACTTCTCACGGTGTGCGTGCTCATCCTGATGGCAGGTATGGTGATTGAGATTTATCTGCTCCCGCACTACGTGGCGCCTTTCACTGCCGTCTTCTATGCCATCGGACTCGAGGCGATGCGGCACCTGAGGATGTGGAAGCCGGAAGGAAAGCCGGTAGGAATCGCACAAGTGCGGCTTGCAATGACGGTGATTGTGATCCTGGCCGGGCTGCGGCTCTTCGTGCGGCCGCTGCACATAGTCCCTTCGGAGTGGCCGCCCAGCAACTGGAATTTCACCTGGTTCGGGCCGGAGCACTTCGGCTTGGAGAGAGCTCAGGTCGAGTCGCGGCTTGAAGCTCGGCCCGGTCCGCAACTGGCAATCGTCCGCTACAAGCCTCACCACCAAGTACTGGACGAATGGGTTTACAACAACCCCGATATCGATGATTCCAAAGTAGTATGGGCACGGGAGCTCGATTCGGCCGATAATAGAGAATTGATTGATTATTATCGGAATCGCACTGTCTGGCTGGTTGAGCCCGATACCAATCCTGTCAGTGTTACTCCGTATCCGGATCAGCTTGCAGGCTCCGCTGCCGCGCATTGAATCACGGTCCGGTACAATCCAATCCGGGGCAATCGGGAGTTGAGAGCATGATCAACGGCAAGCGCGTGGCAGTCGTCATGCCAGCTTACAACGCCGAAAAGACGCTCGAGAAAACAGTGGCTGAGCTCACTGACGTTGTCGACATCAAGATTCTTGTCGATGATTCGAGCAAGGACGGCACTGCGAAGCTCTCCAAGAGCCTGGGAGTGCTCACCTTCGTTCATGACGCCAACTACGGCTACGGGCGCAACCAGCAGACTTGCTACCGCGAAGCTCTGGCTGCCGGCGCCGAAATCGTGGTGATGCTCCATCCCGATTATCAGTACACGCCACTCCTGGTGCCCGCCATGGCCGGTATGGTGGCCAGCGGCATCTACGATATGGTGCTGGGTTCGCGCATTCTGGGAGCGGGCGCGCTCAAGGGCGGCATGCCGTTCTACAAATATGTCTTCAACCGCTGCCTAACTGCTTTCCAGAACTTGTTTCTCGGGGTCAAGCTCTCTGAGTATCACACTGGGTTCCGCGCCTTTTCGCGTGAACTTCTTCTCGCGATTCCACTGCTTGAGAACTCCGACGACTTTGTCTTCGACAACCAGATGATCGCCCAGGCCGTGATGTTCGGCTTCAAGATTGGCGAGATTTCCTGCCCGACGAAGTATTTCGAAGAGGCATCGTCGATCAACTTTCGCCGCAGCGTGAGATACGGGCTCGGCGTGCTTGCCACCACCGCCAGCTTTGTTCTGCACAAGCTGGGAATCCGGCGGGCGCCCCGATTCGGCACATCCGGACGCAAGATTACAGAGAGCTACTACTCTCACATTCACCAGGGTTCGTGACCGTGCTGGAAGCAAACAGGTCAGACGATGAAGGCGCACGGCCGAGTCTCCGCCGCTGGCATCACCTGGTCATCTTTCTTCTTGCCTGCCTGATCCTGGCCTCACGCCGACCTGATGCAATCTTCCTTCCGCAGTTTCGCGCCGAAGATGGGCACGTATGGTTCGCTGACGCCTACAACCTCGGCTGGCTCGCATCATTGATCCGCACCCAGGATGGATACCTGCAGACGTTTTCACGGCTGGGGGCAGCTCTCAGCCTTCTGATCCCTATCGCACTGGCGCCTCTCGTGCTCAACGTGATTGCCTTCGCAGCCCAGGCCCTGCCTGTGAATCTACTGCTCTGCTCGCGCTCCTCTGCCTGGGGAAGTCTTCGTTTCAGGGCGATGCTTGCGGCCATTTACCTGGGCCTGCCCAGCACTGGAGAGGCCGGCCTCGGCATTACCGAGTCGCAGTGGCTGCTGGCCCTGAGTGCGTTTCTCCTCATCGTGGCCCGGCCGCCAAAGAACCGAGCGGGCTGGCTTCTGGATATCGCCTTTCTCGCGCTCTCGGGCTTGTCTGGCCCATTCTGCATCTTTCTGTTGCCGATTGCGGTTTATGTGGCCGCGCGGCGCCGAAATCTCCGGCGCTGGGCTCCCGTCTGGATCCTCGGAATCAGCTGCGCAATCCAGCTATTTGGACTGTTGATTCTCGACCGTATGATTCGCCCCCGTTACGAGATGGGAGCGAATGCGGCGCTGCTCGTGCGCATTCTCGGCGGAAATGTATTCGTCGCCGCTTTGATCGGCAACAACCGCCTGGCTGCCATGCCGGGGCCGGGAATCTTTATTCTGCTCCTCGGTGCGCTTCTTGTCGGAGGAACCATCGCTGCCGTCTGCCTTCTCAAGTCGAACCTCGGGATGAGGTTGTTCCTCCTGCTTTCCGGCGCGATTATGATTGCATCCTTGCTGGCGCCCTCGGGGGGCATACCTGCTGGCGTCACTGTATGGCAGATGCTGGCTAAGGCTGGCAGCGTGCGTTACTGGATCTTTCCGTCGCTGGCCTTTGCATGGTCGCTGGGCTGGTGCGTCCGAGTGAAGAAAGACGCCTTGCGCGTCCCTGCCGCAGTTCTGCTGGGCATCTTGTGTCTGGGCAGTGTGTTTCAATGGCGGCTGCCGGCGCTTGACGATCTGCATTACGCCGAATACGCCAGAGCATTCGAGGCTGCGGCACCGGGAACCGTCATGACGATTCCTGAGAACCCGATGGGGTGGGAGATACGGCTTGTCAAGCATCAGACCTTTTGAGAGAATCGCCTTTCTGCGGGTGAAGGTCGCGGGGTCGACATCGTATTGCAATGCTGCATCACGAATTGGAGCTCGACGCCTCAGGAATTGGAGTAAGACCGGGAATGGTTAGAGACGCCGAACTGCTCGTCTCATCGCTGCCGGCAACCCGATTCCGGCAGCAGGGCATTGACTCGGGTGCGGCGCGATCTTTGCGCAGTTTCTGGCCTGAGTGGTGCGCACTGGCCTTGTATGCGGCACTGGTTGCCTGTGCCATTCCTTACCACGAACCCTGGGCCGATGAGGCTCAAACCTGGCAGTTGGCCCATTCTCTGCCGCTGCTTTCTCTCTTCAAGACCTACATCCGGTACGAAGTTTCGCCAGGTTTGTGGCCTCTGCTTCTGTGGATCCTGATTCGCCTGCACATCACTTACGCGGGCCTGCACTGGATCTGCGGCCTCATCGCTGCTGCGGGCGCTGCGCTGTTGCTCTTTAAGTCGCCGTTTCCGCGATGGCTCAAGCTCCCCTTGCCCTTCACCTGCTTTCTCCTGTTTCAATACGCGGTTGTTGCCCGCAACTATGTGCTTGCCCCGCCGCTCATGTTCCTGGCTGCCATCCTTTGGAAGAAAAGTCCGTTGCGGCTGGCGCTGGTGCTGGGATTGCTGGCAAACGTTGCTCTTCATACCACGATGATCGCTTCGGTGCTCGTCCTGATCTATCTCATCGAGCAGGTGCGGAGCGCTGGCGTAAAGACTTTGCTGGGCCAGTGCAAATTTGTTGGCGCGGTAGCGGTGTTTCTTGCCTTCCTGGCGTTTGCACTCTACACTGCATGGCCCCCCCACGATCTTGCCTTCGCCCCCGATCGCAGCCTGCCCACATTTCTTCCTCGTTTTCTGACCGCACTTTTTTGGCCGGTATGCTATCCCCAGCTTCTCTCTCTCTCATTCTGGGTGGTAATTGCAGTCCTGTTTTACGCGCGGCGCAACCTGTTATTTCTTTTTCCGATTTTGCTCTATGCGCTCTTTTGCGGCGTGGTGTACCTGGTCTGGTGGCATGCAGGGCTTATTGCCGTCCTGTTGATAGGTATGTTGTGGATCACCTGGCCGCCGGCCGCACAGCCAATTCAAAGCGGAGAGCGATATGGGCGCATCGCATTCGCTGTCATGATCGCCTTCCAGATCGGCTGGTCGGGTTACGCGCTTTATTACGATCATTACTTCGCTTTCGCACCCGATCCTGCCACAGCAGCGTACCTGCGGCCCTTTGTGAACGAAGGTGCCCCGATTGCCGTCACTTACCTGAAGGATTATCGCGCCGGCAGTTCGCAGGCATTTCTTTCAGTCGGTCCCGAACCCTTTTTCGACCACAATATCTACGCGAATACACCCTATCCTTTCTGGTGGTGGAGCAAGAAGGACCGAAGCGATGCTGATTTTAACGCCCTCCTTCCTACGCATCCACGTTTCGTGCTCGTGGTATCAATAAAGCCGGGGACGATTGCGCAGCCTGATCTGGATCATCCTATCTATCGGACCCTGGCGAATCAGGGCTACCAGTATCGCAATACTTTTTGCGGCAGCCAGCCAATGGGTCCTCAGCTCGGCCTCACCGTCTGCCATGTGATTTATGAATACCCAATCAGGCCAGGCGCGTTTAAGTAAATGGAGCTCAGATGTCTCTATGGCATCAACCCGTTCGTTTTCCGCTGTGGCATTGGCGGTTACGCACCGGCCAGGGGCAATCTCCTGCACGGCAAACCTTTCTTTGGCTGATTCTTTTTGCCTCCCGGTGCGCGCTATCCCAATCGGTCGCGCCGCCGGTGTCGATCTCTGTGGTTGATGAGACCGGAGTCGGAGTTGACGGGGTCGAAGTCACCATCACAGAGTCCGGACACGGCCTCATCCAGCTCCGCACTGGTTTCGACGGCCAGTGCATCCTCACGTCCGTTCCTTCCGCACCTTACTCAGTCAAAGCTGAGAAGCCCGGCTTCTATCAGTTCACAGAAACAAATGTTGAACCCAACTCGACCAGCGTGAAAATCGTTCTGGTGCACGAACAATATGTGCGCCAGGAGGTAAACGTCTCGGCATCCTCGCCGGGAATCGACACGTCACAGCCCTCCGACACCCTCACCATGAACATGCCCGAAATTGTGAATATCCCGTATCCGACTTCGCGCGATATCCGTGATCTTCTTCCGTTTTATCCCGGGGTGGTACAAGATTCATCGGGCCAGGCACACGTTGCGGGCTCTGAGACATGGGAGACAATCGACACGCTTGACGGATTCGAAATCCGCTCGCCTGAAGAGGGCACGCTCGACTTGCGCGTGAGCGCCGACGCGGTTCGGTCCATCGATGCCGAGTCAACTCGTTATCCAGTCGAGTTTGGCCGCGCCACCGGCGGGGTCTTTGCTTTTTACACCGGCATGGGCGACAACAAATATCGCTTCAATGCCACGAACTTCGTTCCCTCGTTACGCGATCTCAACGGAATCCGGTTCGACAAATTTGTCCCGCGCTTCACCTTCTCAGGCCCGCTGGCGCGCAATCGTGCCTGGTTTTACGATGGGCTCGAAACTGAATCCGACAACATCTACATCACTGAGCTGCCATCAAACGCCGACTCCGACCTGCTCAACCGCGGCAGCAATCTTTTCAAGATCCAGGCCAACGCATTGCCGGCGAATATCGTCACCGCGGGCCTTCTCTTCAACGTTTACCACTCGCCCTACGACGGCATCTCGGCATTGACGCCGCAGCAGAGCACCACTAATCGCAACATCATCGCGTGGCTGCCTTACGCACGGGATCAATGGACCATCCGCGGCGCGCTGCTCGATTTTGGCATCGGCGTCATGCGCTTCCGCGACGGCTATGAGCCGCATGGCGACTCGCCTTACCAGCTCACTCCTGAGCTTGCGCAGGGCAGCTACTTTGAGAATCTGACCGGCCGCTCGCAGCGCATCCAGGAAACCACGACTCTATACCTTCCTGTGCGCGAGTGGCTGGGCAGCCACCAGGTCAAGGCCGGCCTGGACCTCAACCTCACCGGCTATAACGAGAATGTCGCGCGCACATCTGTGAGTTACCTGCGCGAAGACGGAACTTTGGATCGGCAGAGTGTCTTTGCGCCGGCGGCGCCCTTCACGCTGCATAACGCTGAGATCGGCGCCTATCTTGAAGACCACTGGCAGATCACACAGCTTCTGCTCATCGAGCCGGGCGTGCGCTTTGACTGGGATGAAATCATCCGCAAGCCGATGCTGGCGCCGCGCATCGCAGCCGTTTATGTGCCTGGCGCGGGCAGAGGAACAAAGATTTCGGCCGGCATCGGCCTCTACTACGAACAAACCTACCTCAGTTACCTCGCTCAGACTTTCGCGGGTGTCCGCGACGACACATATTTTGGAGCAGATGGCATTACGCCTTCGGGTCCCGCTCAGGAAACGACATTCACCGTGACGCGCGGTTCGCTCGACACGCCGCATGCGGTAAATGCGAGCCTCGCGATGGAACAGCGGCTTCCATGGTCGCTGATTGCGCGCGCGAACTTGATTGAGAAGCGCACCGACCGGCTATTTACATTTGTGAATCAAAGCGGCTCCGAGAACCTTGGCGGCAACTATCTGCTTACCGACCAGCGCGACGACAGCTTTCATTCCTTTGAATTCGATGTGCGCCGCCTGTTTGCGGACAATTACCAGGTATTTGTTTCATACGAACATTCATCGGCGCGAACCAATGCTGCGCTCGATTATTTGCCTGATCCTTCACCGCTCGGCCCGCAACAGAATGGGCCGCTGGCATGGGACGTACCCAATCGCATCATGTCATGGGGATGGCTGCCCGTTCCAATTCCGCGTCTCAAAAAAAGCTGGAATTTTGTCTACACTTTGGAGACTCGCACCGGCTTTCCATATACCTCAGTGGACGCTGCGGACCAGGTGGTGGGCGCTGCCGGTTCAAGGCGATTCCCCGAGTACGCGAACCTAAGCCCCGGTCTCGAATGGAAGTTCCATTTTCACGGCGCCTACTTCGGCTTGCGCGGCGTGACGGAGAACGGGACCGGCAGATCCAATCCAACGGTGGTGAACAGCGACGTTGATTCGCCGGAATATGGAACCTTCAGTGAGCCCGAGGGCAGAGCTTTCACCGCGCGATTGCGCCTTATCGGCTCAAAGTGATGCAACGGTGGACGGTGATCGGTGAACAGTGGGACCTCGAATCGCTCGAAAAATCAATTGCAGGCTCTGGACCGACTGCGCTGGTTTTCTATCTGATCTCCGTCCACCGCTCACTGCTCACTCCCTTCGCCGTAGAATGCTTTTTAGGAGCGCTCAGATGAACGAGATCGGCAGGTTTCTTGTCGGGTTCGGGCTGCTGCTGGTTCTAGTGGGGGTCTTCGTTCTCGTTGCGGGACGTACCGGCCTGCCGCTCGGCCGCTTGCCGGGTGACTTTGCATATCGCGGCAAGCACGTCTCGGTGTACTTCCCGCTCGGCACCTCCATCCTCATCAGCGTGATCCTCACGCTCGTTCTTTATCTCCTTTCCAGGTTCCGCGGCTGAGCCGTTGCCGGCTGCACCCCTGATCGGCTTGCACGTGCCCCGCGCCGCATCCGCAACATCCTCTGTATGAAATCCATACGCGATGTTCATTTCCGACTCATTTTTCCAGGACTACAATATTCAAAGCGGCCTTCTCGGGCCGGCCCAGCGTGTTTCTGCAGGTGAAGCATGTATGCAGTCCTCTTTAAAGGAAGCAAGCGCGCTGTTTTGCTGCGGGCGGCGCTTATTATCGCCCTGGTCGCGCTCGTTGACTGGGAGGTAATCGGCTGGGTTGGGCTCGGCTTTTTGTATCTGCTGCCCATGCTGATGGTGGGCAGCGTGATGGGCCGCCGGGCCATTTTCGCGGCGGCTCTGCTGTGCACCTTCCTGGCCGAAATCTTCAGCGATCTGCCATGGACCCTGCCGACTGTAATTTCGCGCGACGTGTTGTACTTTGCGGCATTTGTCGGAGCCGGGCTGTTTATTCGCGAGGTCAACATCAGCCGCCAGGTTGCCGCAGAACACCTTAAAGTGATCGAGCGCGAGCGTGATGCCCGCCGCGATGCTGAAGAACAGTTGAAGATTCTGTTTGAGAGCAGCCCGGTGGCCATCTTCACGGCAGATGTCGACGGCATTGTGCTGACGGCCAACGAGGCCGCCCAGCGCATGCTGGGAGCACAGGACGGCGCGCTGGTTGGCAAGCCCATTCATCGTTATCTGCCCGCGCTCACCAACATCACGCTGCACGATGAATCCCTGCAGTTGCTGCGCGCGGTGATGCAGGCGCGCGGGCATCGCGAGGACGGCGAAGCTTTCCTTGCCGATATCTGCTTCTCGACCTACCAGACCAACTCCGGAACCCGCCTGGCAGCCATGGTGCTCGACGCCTCAGAGGATCTGCGCGCCCACGAAGTTGCCGGAATGCAGCAACTGCTGGAAGGCTCGCGGATCGCCGTCAGCGCGCTCTCGCACGAGATCCGTAACGTTTGCGGCGCCATTGCCGTTGTGCATCAGAACCTGAAGAGCGCAGCCTCGCTGAGCGGGAACAAGGACTTTGAAGCGCTCGGCAGCCTGGTGATCGCTCTCGAACGAATCGCCAGCGTCAATCTGCGCCAGTCGGCAAGCCAAGCCTCTGAAGTTGATCTCAACGTGTTACTTGATGAGCTGAAGATTGTCGTTGGCCCGTCGCTCCTCGAGGATGAAATCCGATCGGAATGGAACATCGAGCCGGGACTTCCGCTGGTTTGGGGCGATCGCTCGAGTCTCATGCAGGTGTTTCTGAATCTCGTTTCAAACAGCAGCCGCGCCCTCCTGCGCAAGAGCCATCGCGTGCTCACCCTGAATGCCAGGAGCGTGGGCAATCAGGTGTGTGTCGAGATTATCGACAATGGCGGAGGAGTGGCGCAGCCCGAGCATCTCTTCCGGCCATTCCAGGCCGGCGCCGAATCAACGGGGCTGGGACTCTACATGTCGCGCGCATTCCTGCGTTCCTTCCGTGGCGACCTGCGCTATATTCCCATCGAAGACGGGGCGTGCTTTGTCGTCGAGCTGCTGCCGGCCAGCGAGGTCGCGCAGGAAGTGCAGTACGCGCGGTCGACCATCTGAACCCGTGCTATCCACCATATTCCTGATCCTCAGCCGCATCGTTGCACGCGGGCGGTGCCGCGTCTCGACCACCCATGCGCGGCGATGTTAAGGTGAGAAGCGGAGAAACGCCCTAATGCAGACGGTTCAGGTCATCACCACCGGAGGAACGATCGAGAAGGCTTACTCCGAGCAGTCGGGCGCGATGCTCAACACCACCAACAAGATCGGCCAATATTTGAAACTTTTGCGTCTTCCCGGCCTCGATGTACACGTCACTCCGCTGATGAACAAAGACAGCCTGGAGATGAGCAACGACGACCGCGCGGGGCTGGTAGCCAAGGTGGGTGAGCTGCTGCCGTCGAACCAGCCTATCGTCATCACCCACGGCACCGACACGATGGTTGAGAGCGGACTTGCCATCGAGCGGGCGTTCCCCACGCCACCGGTTCCCATCATCCTCACCGGGGCCATGAGCCCGCTCGGGTTTGAGAAGAGCGACGGCCTGCAGAACCTGACTGAGAGCCTGTTTGCCGCGCGCCTGCTCAAGCCCGGCGTCTTCATCGTCATCCACGGGCAGGTGTTTCCCGTGGCTCATGTGCGCAAGGACCGCGAGCGGGGTACATTCGTTCTTGTTTGATGCACGACCTTCAACCACCCGCCAGCGCGAGAGCCAATGACCGGCTCTGAGGGTGTAGAGTGTCCAAGAGACCGGAGAGAACGGATGAAAGCATTGGTAAAGAGCCGGGCCGAGCGGGGGCTCTGGCTCGAAGACATTCCCGAGCCCGAGATCGGCATCAACGACGTGCTGGTGAGGGTTCACTACACCGGCATCTGCGGCACCGATGTCCATATTTACGAGTGGGACGAGTGGGCGCAGAAGACGATTCCGGTGCCTATGGCGATCGGTCACGAGTTTGTGGGCGAAGTGGTAACGGTGGGCTCGAACGTGAACGACTTTTTTGCCGGCGACATTGTGAGCGGCGAGGGGCATGTGGTGTGCGGGCGTTGCCGCAACTGTCTGGCCGGACGCCGTCACCTGTGCGCTGCGACGCAGGGCGTGGGCGTCAACCGACCGGGCGCGTATGCCGAGTTCATTGCGCTCCCCATGTCGAACATCTGGCGCCACAGTCCCGGCATCAACCAGGAGGTCGCGGCCATCTTCGACCCCTTTGGCAACGCGGTGCACACGGCGCTGGCCTTCCCGGTGCTGGGTGAGGATGTGCTGATCACCGGCGCCGGCCCCATCGGCATTATGGCGATTCCCGTGGTGATGCATGCGGGCGCGCGGCACGTCGTGATTACCGACGTGAACCAGTTCCGGCTCGATCTGGCCCGCCAGATGGGCGCGACCCTGGCCGTCGACCCGACGCAGAATCCACTCAAAGAGGTGCAGAAGCAGCTTGCCATGACCGAGGGGTTCGACGTGGGCCTCGAGATGTCGGGCAACCCGCAGGCGCTGCGCGACATGATCGCCAACATGAGCCACGGCGGCAAGATCGCCGTTCTCGGCATCCCAGCCAAGGACATGTCTCTCGACTTGCGCCAGATCATCTTTAACATGCTCACGCTGCGCGGCATCTACGGCCGCGAGATGTACGAGACCTGGTACAAGATGACGGTGATGCTCGAATCGGGCGTGGACATATCGCCGGTGATCACCCACCGTTACGACTACACCGACTTCGAAAAGGGCTTCGAGGCCATGGTCTCCCGCCAGACCGGCAAGGTGATTCTGGACTGGACCAAGGCGTAAAGGCAGCGAGTCGGCGAGTCAGCAAGACGGCTAGTCAGCGAGTCGGCGCTGACTCTGCGGGACAGTTTTTTGGGGGGTATACCCCCCGGTATTCCCTGTAAAAAAGTGCATTGGTTTCATCGGTTTAGGTATAAATTTTAACAGTAACCTGATTAGAATCAGCGGTCTGCAGCCAAGCGTATGAAAACAAATGGCTTAGGTGATGGGTTCGGGCCGGCTCTAATATCAAAACTCGCTCGGCGTTCCATTCTCGGTTTCAAGGTAGCACGGGAAGGGGTAATTACCGGCAGTGTGTCACGAACAAAAGTGAAAGCTTTTGATGCTGTACCGAAGATGGGAGACGGCCTCCCGGAGCCGGCTTGCAGGAGTTGGCTTCAAACCGCGCGGTGCTGCTGCGTGCCGAAAGGGCGTGGTGGTGAACGACCGTGGAAAAGGCATCGTGAAGGTGTTAGGTAGGTGTCGAGGAGATGAGCGAAAGCAAACCGTCCGATGACGCATCGTTAATTACTTAAGGCGCTGTCGAAACTGGGGTCGTGCAGATGCTCCAGGATAAGCCGGGAAGAAACCTGTTTACGGTCCCGGCGGCAGCCGGTGTATAGGCGGCATGAACTCGATACAGGCTTTGGTATGGAACGTGAGAACTTCGACCTGGATGAGAAGGGAAATGACAAGTGGCAGACACCACGAGAAAGAATACCGATGCCGGGCCGAGGGGCGGGGCTGCTCGCAGTAGCGATGAAGCTTCTGTAATGGGAGTGGAGCGAAGGGGCAGAGTTATCCGGTCGACGAGTGTCGCCAACCCGTTTTTGTGGGGATGAGTGACATGAAATCGACGAAATCTTTTGTCATTGCGAAGCGGGCAGTATGGGAGGCATACCAGCAGGTGAAGGCCAACCGAGGTGCTGCGGGCATCGACGAGGAAACGATCGCGATGTTCGAGCAGAACCTGTCGAGGAATCTGTACAAGCTGTGGAACCGGATGTCGTCGGGTTCGTATCTGCCGCCGCCGGTCAAGCAGGTGGAAATTCCGAAGGCAACGGGGGGCATGAGAAAGCTGGGTATACCAACTGTGTCTGATCGCATTGCGCAGACCGTGGTCAACCACCCCAGCGAATACAAATCATTCGCTGGGGACCCTGGTCAAGCACGCCATCGAACCGAAACTCGAACCGATCTTCCATCCGGACTCGTATGGGTATCGGCCGGGGCGTTCGGCGAAACAGGCGGTTGCCGTCACCAGGAAGCGGTGCTGGCGATATGACTGGGTGGTGGAGTTTGACATCAAGGCGGCCTTCGATCAGATCGATCATGGTCTCTTGATGAAGGCGGTCGTCAGCCACATCAAGGAAAGCTGGATTCGGCTGTATATCGAACGGTGGCTTAGGGCGCCATTCGAGACTACGGACGGGGAACGGCTGGCGAGGGAGCGCGGAACGCCGCAAGGTGGAGTAGTCTCGCCGATCTTGATGAACCTGTTCATGCATTATGCTTTCGACGCCTGGATCGAGCGTACCTGTCCGCTATGCCCGTTTGCCCGGTATGCCGACGACGCGGTGGTTCACTGCCGCAGCAGGGAGCAGGCCGAAAAACTGATGCGGAGCATCGCATCGCGGCTAACGGAATGCGGGTTGACGATGCATCCGCAGAAGTCGAAGGTGGTTTACTGCAAGGATGGCAAACGCACCAAATCCTATCCGCATGTGCACTTCACGTTCCTGGGCTTTACGTTTCGGCCCCGGAAGGCAAAAGGCGCTCAGAACCGGTTTTTCACCAATTTTTTGCCGGGGGTGAGCGCCGATGCCTTGAAGCACATGCGCCAGGTGGTGCGGGGCTGGCGCATACATCGACAGACGCCAGCGACGCTGGCCGAACTGGCGAAGCAATACAATCCGGCGATACGAGGCTGGTGGAATTACTTCGGGGCGTTTTATCGGACGGCGATGCACAAGCTCTCTCGGTATATCGATCAAAGGCTTGAGCAGTGGGCCAGACGCAAGTACAAAACGCTGTTGCGGCGCGGGTCGCGCAGTGTGGACTGGCTCCGCCGGATGAGGAACGAATCTCCCCGGATGTTCCATCACTGGAGTGTGGCTGGGAATAAGGTTGGGTAACGGGAGCCGTGTAAATCGAGAGATTTACGCACGGTTCTGCGAGAGGCTCAGGGTGAGATTCCCTGGGCCTACTCACCAA
>DATJSB010000005.1:0-6622 GCA_035504315.1 Occallatibacter sp. | reverse complement strand
TAAAAAGATGAATGGCGGAAGATGCGCGGGAAGAAAAGTGCCCTGAGGCCATGAGCAAGCCGGGATTTGATATTGATTCCGGCGTCGTGCACCTCACATTCGGAATCGTCTGTTAGATGGACACGATTTCTACGGCAAGATTCGTATAACCCGTCCCTCCGGGCCTAAAGGCCGCGTTGTAATTGCGCCATTTGCGGCACGGGACCCAGAGGGTTCCCCGCCGTACCCTACAAAGAAACTCACGACCTCACTCTACTCGATGCGCTTCGCCCGTTTCATCCATTGCGGGTCGGCGAAGCCGGTGGTGCCCTTTCAAAACAGCGACTTAATCAGATATTTCTTAGGCTGCCTACCCGGGACAGCGTTCGCTATCACGAACTTGTCATGGTCTCACTTCTTTGCCTCTCGCCGGGAGGCGGTGTAGTGGCGCGAGCAGACAAGTGGTCATTCAAAACAAAGGCGTTTTTCCGGCACCAGCGACCGGGCCCGCTGGCAGTTTCTGCAGGAGGCGTAGCGGGAAAACTCCACGTTCCCCCTGGAGGGATGCCAGGCGCCTAAGGCGCCCGGATTACTGCGCCTGAGGCGGTTGTGGGGGTTGGTCTTGCGGCTGGGACGGTTGCTGAGACTGCGGCTGGACAGGCTGCTGACCCTGCGGCAGGGCTTGCTGCTGCTGGCGGCGAGCGCGGCGGTCCGCGAGCATCTGCTCAAACTGCTGCTTCTGCGAGTCAGTGAGCAGCGCTTCTATACGGTTGCGGCTGTCCTCGATGACTCCGACGACCCGGAGGCGGCGATCGCGCGGGGTGAGGCTCTGGTCGGCGCGGAGGGTCTCAATCTGCTGCTGGCGATCGGCGATGATGGGACGAATCTGAGCCTGCTGAGCGGGGCTTAGTCCAAGCTGCCGGGCGAGGACCCTTGCCTGGCGCCGAGGAGTTGCAGGGCGGCGCGGGGATTGCTGCCCGGCCGGCGCGGCTGAGTTGTCTGGAGCGTTCTGGCCGGCGATGCCGACCTGCTGGTCTGACTGCTGGTTCTGGGAATTGGTCGGGGCCGGGTTCGGGTTGGACGATTGCGCCATTGCCATTGCCGAGGCGAGCGCGAGTCCGCAAAAAATTGAAAGGGTTCTGTTTTGCATGTGTCTATTTCCTCCATCGGGCGGTCATTGCCGGATGTTTGTAACGCCCGGTATAGACACGAAGGCGGACATCAAGTCGCGCGGGGAGGGTAATGGCACGAAAGCGGCTGCGGTGGAGCGAAGAACTCCGGGAATCTTCCCGCAGGGCTGAAGCACCATTTATGCCGACTCGCGCCTACGGGGCTGCGGTTCCTAATAACTCACCAACCCAGGAGTGCATCCGCGCCAGCGGACTTATCCATGGGCTAACCTCCTCGCCTCCCTCCGGGAGGCAGTAGAGGTTGGGCGAAGGCCAGAAAGCGGAGACTGTTCCGGGGTACGATGTGGGGCGGCGGCCATCGGCCGTTATCGCTACGGTATCTCTACCAGCTCCATCTGGCCGTCGCGGCGGCGGTGCAGCACGAACATGTCGCCAGCCGGATCGTGGAAGATGAGCAGATCGCGGTCGCGAAACTCGGCGTCCTTGACTGCCTCCTCAATGGTCAGCGGTTTCAGCGCGAAGCACTCGCCGTTCTTGATCACGTGGGGTTCAACGACGGTCGCTTGCGCCGGGAACGAGTGAACCGCAATCGACGCCCTGGCCTTGCCGCGCGCGGGTTTGTCCTCACCCGGTTCCAGCTCAGGCGTGGTGCGCGACTTGGCCCGGGTCACGGGCGGAGCCGTCATCACCTTCTCCTCTTTGGGCAGCCGCTTGGTTTCGATTTTGCGGTCGCGGTAGCGGCGGGCTTGATTTTCAGCGTGGCTCAGCGCCTGGCGCAGGGCCGCCTCGGGTTCGGTTGCCTTGCCTGTGGCCGCGAGCTTTTGCGTTCGCGCCTGCACCGTCAGCTCCACAATATGCAAATGCCGCTGCTCGCTGAAGGTGATGCTGGCATGCGCAGCGCGGCCCAGAATGCGCCCAATCCGCTCCATCCCCTCTTCGGCCTGCGATCGCAGCGCTTTTGAGATTTTGACTCCCCTTGCGGTGAACTCAACTTCCATAGTCAACCTCCGCTCGTGGATCCTTTTACGCCCGCAACGGGAAAACTTGGGCCATCGCAGCCGCTGGTTTCCCGCAGCAGGTGCTGCACAGTATATGACGGACGAGGTGCTAGCTTCTAGCTGCTAGCTACAAGCTTCCAGCTTTTCCGTGCCGACGCAGAACTCTGAGGAAGATTGACGAACCCCGATCTCGCGAGAACGGAGCCAGGGGCTAGAAGCTGTTTTTCAGATCTCCCACCGCAACAGCACCGTGCCCACGGTGAAACCGGCACCTACGGCGGCCAGCAGCACCAGGTCGCCCTTCTTGAGCTTGCCCTCTTCAATCGCGGTCTCCATGGCCAGGGGAATGGTTCCCGCCGAGGTGTTGCCGTACTTCTCGATGTTGATGATGACGCGGTCGGCCGGCATGCCCAGCCGGTCGGCCGTGGACTGGATAATGCGTATGTTCGCCTGGTGGGGAATAAAGCAGCCCAGGTCCTTGACCTCGACGCCGTTGCGTTCCAGCAGCCTGGTTGTGGCTTCGGCCATTTTGCGCACAGCGAACTTGTATACGGCCGGCCCATCCTGGTGGATGAAGTGCATTTTTTTGTCGACGGTTTCATGGGTGGAGGGATTGAGGCTGCCGCCACCGGGCAGGCAAAGGCTCACACCGCCCGAGCCGTCGATCTCATTCAGGTAGTCGATAAAGCCGATTTCGCCCTCTTCGCAAGGCTCGAGCAGCACCGCGCCTCCGCCGTCGCCAAACAGCACGCAGGTGGTGCGGTCGGTGTAGTCGGTCATGCGGGTGTTGGCATCGGCGCCGCACACCAGCACTTTGGAATGCGCGCCGCTCTCCACCAGCTTTACCCCGGCCTCGAGCGCGTAGGTAAATCCCGAGCAGCCTCCCGAAACATCGAATCCCCACACGTTGGGAGCGCCCAGCTTGTACTGCACCAGGCAAGCCGTCGAGGGGTACATCATGTCGGGCGTGACGGTGCCTACGATGATGACTTCAAGGTCGCCGGGCCCAATGCCGCGCGCGGCCAGGCACTTCTTAGCGGCTTCGGTGCAGATGTCGCTTACGCCCAAGCCGGCAGCCAGCTTGTGACGCGTCTTGATACCAACGCGCTCAGTGATCCACTGATCGCTGGTCTCTACCATTTTTTCGAGGTCTTTATTGGTAATTATGTCGGGGGGAACGTATGTGCCGAGCGCGGTGATTTTGGCGCGGCGGCCCACTACGGGGCGTACGGTCAGGGTCAATTCGTTGTCTCCTTGCGCAGGGCCCGCAACACCAAGGCTCTCGACCAAAAAGTAAAAGCGCCTATGGCGCCTAAAAAGTACCGGGTGACCTACTGCGCCCGTACTAGCCCGTTACCGTTGCTTCCTTCCGGACCTGGCGGGTTTGGCGGGATTACGTCGCGTAGGACCCGGCACTGATCGATTTTAGCACTTGAAGGTGAAGCACCCGTCGTCGAGACTGCGTCGAGATCCCTACCGCTGTTGTGGCCCGCAATTCAGGTTAAAGCGAATCTGCGCCGATTCGGTTTTCCCGCGCGCAGACTCCGGGAATTTCCACGTTGCGAGTGCATCGCTCACACCCAGCTGCAACATCTTCAATCGATCCCCATTGAGATACGCAATGTTCTCGGCCTTGCCGCCGGCATCCACATCAAATGTTGCCTCGACCGTTCCGCTTAGACGGGCTGCAATCGCGATCGGAGGGTATTTGGGCAGAACGCTCGTCGTCGGTAAGATTGGCCCTACACTCACAACCTCCACAGAGGGTTGGGGCTGCGACGGCAGCCCGGCCTCGACGACAATCGCCGAAACGCGTTCGCCCTTTCCAAAGAGGGAATCGTAATCGCCACGGCGGATAGCATTTGCCAGAGGAGCTTCGGGGACGCTGTGACGTTCGGCTGCTCCGAGATCAAATATGGGTTCCGACTCCGAGCCAGGACCAAGCACATCCTGCAGCCTTGAAAGCAACTCCATCGTCCACGAAGTATTTGCCGGCGTCTGCGGATGATTGTCGTAAATGTCGCGGTCGAGAATATCCATCCTGATTTGCCGGTCTTTGCCATTACAGCTTGCGAGCATGGTGACATTTACGCCGCTAAACACGGGGCATTTCTTGCACCGTTTGATCTCTCGGTTCAGCTCGCGCACAGGAATCGCGCAGGGGTTTCGGCCTCCTAGCAAATCCGACATACTCTCGTGCAGAACAGCCCGCCGTTCTTCCACTTTTGCAGGTTGAAAACAAACGTCCCCATGGGGTGTGACTAACACCTGGTCTAGTGCGAGCCCATCGCTGTTCTTCGTAATTTGAATCAAATCGTAATAGTCGAGGGGAGGCCCCATATCCCAAAATGTGTCTCGTGCAATTACGAGGCTGTCCGGCGTCGGCCGGTTCGGCTTCTGCGCCAACGCAACGAAAATAGCGAAAAACATCAGTCCGAGAAATCGTATCGTCAATCGCATGGTCGTCGCGATTATATCCTTTCCCATCGCGTGCATCGCGTTGTCCCGCAAGCGATCGTGGCCGCGCTCGATCAACCTCAATCCGCGGGCATCGCCTCCAGCGTCAACCGGATTCCTTCGTCGTAGGAGGTGCGCTTTACGCCTCCCAACAGTTTCACGAGGCGGCTGTCATCCATGAGCACCGGAGTGGTCTGCAGGTAGTGCATCTCGACCATCTCGCGCATCAAGGGGCTGAAAAGCCCCATCACCCGGAGCATGGTTTTGCCGGCGACCATGGTTCGCATCGGAGTTCCGGTGGCGGAAAAAATCTTGGTCACCAGCTCGCGCTGCGTTGCTATTCCGCTGCCGGCAAAATTCCACGCGTGGCCCCAGGCGGCGTCGGTGTCGAGCAGGCGGCATACGATGGGGCCAACGTCGGGCACAAAGACGAACTGGTGCGGAGTATCGATGGGCCCGACGAGTTGCGCGCGGCCGCCTTTCGTGGCTGCAACGAAGGCGCCCCACAAAAAACTCTTGTCGACATTGGGACCGTAAAAGTCAGGCAGCCGCAGTTCGCACGCCTGGAACTTTCCCGGCTGGTGCGCCTCAAAAAGAACGTCCTCCTGCTCCTTGCGCATTTTGCCTTTGAATGTGTGGGGATTGCGGGGGTGGTCTTCGGTGACGGGATTGGTCTGCGGGAGGCCATAGGGATAGACCGTTCCGACGAGCAGCATGCGCTTGACCCCGGCAAGCTGCGCGAGGGCAAGAATTTTCCGCATCAGCTGGGGATGAAGCTCGAACTGCCAGTAGTTGACGCCGATGAGATAAATCGCAGTTTCGATACCGGCCAGCGCCTGGCGGACCGATAGACCGTCATCGAGACTCCATATCTTGACATCGGCCAGCGGGTCGCTGCCAAACGTCCGGCGCAAGGGCTCTTCCGACCGACCGATGACGCGATACGGGGTTTCCGCGGCGTGCAATGCCTGTGCAATGCTTTTGCCGATCGCCCCGGCCGCACCCAAAAGCGCAATTTTGGCCATTCTCGACCTCCTACTTTAGTATGCGATGCGTGGCTTCACTGGTATGCGACGGATGCCTCGCAAAAAGGTGCGGGCGCCGGCTCTCACGAGGACGGCAGCCGTTACAGATGCCCGCGGAGGCAGACGAGGGCCGCGAATTGGCATCGACTTGGCCCATGATTTTTCGCTAACATTGGAGTGCGATGGCTTTCCCGATCAAGACCTGCGTCGTCTGCGGCGAAGAGTTCGAACTGAGGCCCGGCAAGCCGGGCTTTGCCAACCGCTGTCCCAGTTGCAGCGAGCCGGAGCAAGAAGTGCCCGTGCATCAAGGCTCGCGCCACATGAGCGCCGAGGAGAAGCACACCGAGGTGGAGGCCAACGCCATGCGCCGCCGCGCCATCCGCGACATGCTCTACCGCAATGACAGCTAGTGTGGTGTCCCTTCTTTTTCTTTACAGGCTTTATCCTCGGAAAGGCATCGCTCAGCGGCTAAAGCCGCGTTCATTTTTGAGCCTTAGCGGCACGACTAAAGTCGTGCCCTTTCAAAAAGCGATAGACAGCTGTTATGCGGGACAGGACACTAGGACCTGATTGCCCCTTCAGGGCTTAAGCATACCTGGTAGTGGTTCGCGACCGTCTCGATGCGGCTGAGAAGCGCTCGCGCCTCGGGCTCGAAAATCGCGACAGTGTAGTTTTCCCCGGCGAAGCGGCGGACCGCGTCAAGCGAATTAAAGAAGTTGATCACGACGAATTCGGACTCCTCGGGCCCATCCTGGCGCAGGATCCAGGCGCCCCGATGGCCCTCGATTTTCCCGATGCCGGGCAGAATGTTTTGCTTTAACAATTGCTCGTAAACATCTGCAGTTTCAGGCTTTGTCCATCCGCGCCAATGGCGTGCAATCATTTGCAACCCCCTGTTACGAATTTATAAGCGGCGATTGCGCCAGCTTTGTTCCCCTTCCATTTTCATACCCGATAGAATGGAATTGTGAGTCAATCGCAACAGAAACCTTCCCCAAGCGTCGGCTTTGTTTCATTAGGCTGCCCCAAAAAC
>DATJSB010000004.1:0-53728 GCA_035504315.1 Occallatibacter sp. | reverse complement strand
CGCGCCCCAGAGCCATAAGCGGCTGGTGGAGAAAATCCGCCAGATGCAGCGGCAGGCACGCGGCAAGAGTCTGAGACAAGTGATCGAGCGTCTCAATCCCGTCCTGCGGGGTTGGATGGCCTACTTCCGGCTCACCGAAGTGAAAGGTGTTCTGGAAGAACTCGATGGTTGGCTCAGACGCAAGCTGCGGAGCCTGCTGTGGCGGCAATGGAAGCGGTCCTATACAAGGGCACGCAACCTGATGCGGGCGGGGTTAGATGAGGCGCGTGCGTGGCAATCGGCTACCAACGGGCACGGCCCCTGGTGGAACGGCGGTGCCTCGCACATGGATCATGCCTATCCCAAGTCCTGGTTCGACCATATGGGGCTGGTTTCGTTGTTGGATACTCAGCGACGCTTCCCGTCGGTTTCATGAACCGCCGGATGCCGAACGGCACGTCCGGTGGTGTGGGAGGACGGCGGGAGTAATCCCGCCTCCTACCCGATTGCACTGTCACTCTGGGTGGTGCGCACCAAACCTTGGCTTTGACACATGCGATTACCAACCTCAGCCCTCACTCCCGGAGGGGCGGAACGACCTTAGCCCAGCGCGGAGCGCAGCGCAACGCTGGAAATGCGGCCAAAACAGGCCTCTCGGCCCCAGAGGGGCGGATCGAACTTAGCCCAGCGTGAAGCGCAGCGCAACGCTGGGAATGCGGCCAAAGCAAACGTCTCCGCCCCGGAGGGGCGGAACGAAATTCGCCTGCACACTCTCAGGCCTGTTCGATTCGGTGCTTTGAGGACCGCGCAAATCGCGGCGCGATTTTCACAGCCGCATGACCCTCGCGCCGGCCCTTCGGGACGGCACCGTGTTTGGGGACATTCTCCCAACGTTCCGTCCGCCTGCGGCGGACTCCACGCTGGGCTAAACTCGTGCCCTTCCTCCGGGAGGGAATACTGCTGGCTCCCCCAATCGCGGGCCGCCCCGGAGGGGCGGAACGAACTTAGCCCAGCGTGAAGCGCAGCGCAACGCTGGGAACACGGCCCCAACAAAACTCCGCCGTCCCGGAGGGCCGGCGCGAACCCTGCCATCAATATTTGCAGTCGGTAACGATCTTCGTGCTGCCCCGCTGGGGCGGCCGCGTCCTGTTCTTGGCTTCCCCGGGTCGCGTCCGCATTCGCGGACTGGCCATGGGCAAAACCACCGCCCCCGGGGACCGCAACGCTCGAACCGCCGCTCGCCAAATCCCCCGCCCGCCGCCCCGGAGGGCCGGCGCGAACGCATCAACCCCACACATACCTCAAATCGTAATCCATCCGGTGCTTCTTCAAAATCGCCAAAAACTCCGCCTGAAAATCGCGCTTCCGATGATGCTCCTCCTGCCGCGCGATGTACCGGACCGTCGCCTCAATCTGCGAATGTCCGATGGAAAACGCCCCATATCCTTGCTGCCATTCAAACGATGGCATCGCGCACGTTTCATGCATCCATCGCGAAGAACCGCTTTTGATCTCGCGCATGGCCGTAGCCACGGCCAGCGTTGCCGGTATGGCCACCAGCAGGTGCGCATGGTCATCGGTTCCGCCAACCGCCAGCGCTGTCATTCCGTGCTCGCGCGCCACCCCGCCCATGTATGCCCACAAACGATCTCGCACCTCCGGCGCAATCGTTTTGCTTCGGTCTTTCGTGGAAAAAATACAGTGATAGAGCGAAGAACAATAGCTGTGTCCCATAAGGGCCGCAGCATATCACGGATGCTGTGCGCTTGTTCGCGCCGGCCCTCCGGGACGGCTGCGCGTTGTTAACGCGCTATCCCAGCGTTGCGTCCGCAGGCGCGGACTCCACGCTGGGCTAAACTCGTGTTCTCCCTCTGGGAGACAACCTCGGCTCCGCCCCGGCAGGGGCGGATCGAGCTTAGCCCAGCGTAGAGCGTAGCGCAACGCTGGGAAAATGGCCCCGACAAAACTCCGCCGCCCCGGAGGGCCGGCACGAACCCCAACCCGTCGCTCTCCGTCTGCCGTTTGCTGATAATTCCCGCTTCACGGTGCACAATCATTTCAGAGCCCGTTGCGGACCGCACTCGCCAGAGCAGTTCTCCGCCGGGAACTCGCGAAGAAACGGCCCAAAATACGCCCGTAACCTCTTATTTATGAAGACTTTGCTCTCTAAGCCTCTCGCTTTCAACGGGCTGGCTAAAAAGGTGAAAGTGGAAACCGATGAAAACAAATCGCCTAACGTCAAAAGGGGGGTATATGGGGGGTACCGCTAATACGTCACCAATCCGCCCGGAATACCACGCGCAACCCCATCCACGGTGTATAACCATTCCAACTCCGGGTTGGCAAATTTGCCTCAGCGGAGCAGGAGAAAGCGCGTGGGCGCTGTCGAAACCAAACCTGCGATTGAGTCCATACCTCTGTTGGTCGAGCGGCTTCGCGCATCGTTCGCGAGCGGCCGAACGCGGCCGCTTGAATTTCGCCTGCAACAACTCGCGGGCCTGGCACGTTTGCTTGAGGATTGTGAACCTCAGATATGTGAGGCCATCCGCAACGATCTGGGTCGCAGCGAAATTGAAACGCGCATCGTCGAGACTCAGCTTCTGCGGCGTGAAATTCAATTTGCGCAAAAACATCTCGCAAAATGGATGAAGCCGGAGCGTGTGCGTGCGCCCTGGCTCTTGTGGCCCTCCGCGGCCCGCATCTACCGCGAACCGTTCGGCGTGGCGCTGATCATCGGCCCCTGGAACTATCCTCTGCAACTGGTGCTGGTCCCGCTCGTCGGCGCGCTCGCCGCCGGCAACTGCGCGGTGATTAAGCCGAGCGAACTCGCGCCAGCCACAAGTTCGTTTCTGGCCGCAACGCTTCCGCGGTATCTCGATGCTGAGTGCGTGCAGGTTGTCGAAGGAGGACCGCAAGAGTCCGCGGCCCTGCTGGCCGAGCGCTGGGATTACATTTTCTACACCGGCAATCCCCGCGTCGGCCGCATTGTGATGGAAGCGGCTGCAAAGCATCTGACCCCCGTCACGCTCGAACTTGGCGGCAAGAGCCCCTGCATCGTGGACCGCAGCGCAAACCTGAGGGTCGCGGCGCGTCGCATCGCGTGGGGCAAGCTCATGAATGCCGGGCAGGTTTGCGTGGCTCCCGATTACGTGCTTGTTGACGAATCGGTCGAGGTCGCTTTGCTGACTCACATGGCTGCGGCCATCAAAGAGTTTTACGGGGAAGACGCGCGCGCCAGCCCCGACTATGCGCGCATCGTCAACCAGCATCATTTTCGGCGCCTCATGCGGTTGCTCGATGGCGCGGGTGAGCTCTTTACCGGTGGAGAAGCGCGCGAGGAAGAGCTTTATATTGCGCCAACCATTCTCACAAAAACGCCTGCTGACGCGGCTGTCATGCAGGAAGAAATCTTCGGGCCGATTCTGCCCCTGCTCTCGGTCAAAAGCGTCGACGAGGCGATCGCATTCATCAACAATCGAGAAAAGCCGCTCGCGCTTTATCTGTTTGCTGAAGATGCGCGGGTCAAGCGCCAGGTCATCGATGGCACATCATCGGGGGCGGTTACGGTAAATTACCCGAGCGTACAGGCAGCCATGCCCAGCCTGCCTTTCGGAGGTGTTGGCTTGAGCGGCATGGGCGCCTATCACGGCCGGACGAGCTTTGAAACCTTCAGCCATGGCAAGCCGGTTTTCATGAAGGGGACGTGGCCCGACCCGGACCTCGCCTACCCACCGCTGAGCAAACTGAAAGAGCGCATCATTCGATGGCTGATGTAACAAGACGCCGCGGTGTCTGTCTTGGGTCCCGGCCAAATCTCTTGTCAACCCAGCTACATGAATGGGTGTTCCATCCTCCGGGATCGCACAGCGGGGGGCGAGTGATTTGTGCTTGTTGGAGCGAATCCTAAACGCTTTTTTTCTTGCAGGTTGGGAAACCTTAACCCCTAACCTCCACCTCTAATCCTCGGGGGATATCAAAATGAATCGTGCGGTAGTGGTCTTCTCTGCCTTCGTTGCCGTCGCTGTCTATGTAAGTGGCGCGGCCGCGCAACAACCACCGCCGAAGTCACAGGCGCAATCGCAACCACAGTCGCAGCCGCAATCGCAGCCGCGCAGCTTGTGGATCGCCAAATTCACCTGTGACACCAAAGCTGCCTCGGCCGTGGCCGCCACACAGCACCACGACTCCGATGCCCTGCAATACAGCAATCTCTTTAATGGCGTGACCACATTCGAGACCAATGTCACGCAGCCGCAGGGATCCTGGTCGCTTGCGGCCAACGAAGTAGATTTCAGCGGGGGCAGTACGGCTGAGCGGGCGCTGATCGGATGGGGCTCCGGCCGGGCGTCGATCACCATGGAGTACACGCTGACCGATCCGAGCGGCAAGGCCGTGTGGACGCAGAAGGTCAAGACCAAACCGTCGTGGTGGGGCTCGTCGGGTAGTCTTGGCGCCGTGCAGAACCAGGGCGCGGCAGTGGACGAGCAGTCGCAGAAACTGGTTGATGCGCTGACGAAGTATTTTGGAGTGACTCCACCGCAAAAGCACAAATAAGGGCCGGCTGGTGCGCGTCGCAAACGGCGGAGCATCCCATCCCTTTATATGGGAAGAGCGCAAAACCGCCAACCTCGCCCACCCACTCCCGCAGGGAATAATCGAGAATCGTCCAGGATTCCGCGCGCATAAACGCGCAGAATCCTGGGCCAGCCATTCGATTCTTCTGTAGCGCTCAAACAGAGGCGAGCGCGGCCAGCAGATTCTGGCCGTTGGGAGTGCCCCAGCCGGAGGCTGCATCCCAACCGGTCCCTGCAGAATAACCTCCAACCTTATCGGTCGAGTTATTGCCCTTGACGACGTCGGTGCATCCCCCGGAACCAATGGTCCCGGATCCCTGAGCCTGGTAGAGCAGGGGCGTCAGATATCCGACTTGTTTCCCACTTCCGCGCTGCTCGTTGATCAAGGCGATCAGCGAGGCAACCAGCGGCGTGGCTGCGCTGGTGCCACCGTTAGCCTGCGCTTTACCGTCCACAACCAGCAAATAGGGCGACGCATTCCAGTCAGCGTTCGCCGCGATGTCGGGAACACATCGGCCAGCAATGGCTCCGGGGTCCACTGATGGAACCGCAACCGAGGTTTGCCAGGAAGGAACGGGAAACACTGCGCTCACACCCCCTCCGGTGCTCCCGCCGTTGCTGGCGCGCAGCCCGGAGCCTTCGAACCACACAATGTCCGGTCCCGCTCCGCCCTTCACGGGAATAGTTGTTCCGCCAACTGCGAGCGCAAAGGGACTTGAACCTGGAAAATCGACATGGGCCAGGCCGTCAGTGATTGCATCGCTCGATCCATCGTCTCCGGCTGCGATGCAAACCGTTATTCCCATCATTGCGGCTTCCTGCAGTGATTGGCTCACTTGCGTCGAAGCCTGTTGTGTCCAAATGTCGTTTCCCTCGGCGTAACCCCAGCTACAGGAAACAACGCTCACGTCATTGCTTGTGTCGTGCATGACGCTGTCGAGGATGGTGACCCACCCCTGTTCGGTAAACTCGGCAAAGTAGGCCACAATCTTTGCCTGCGGGCAGACGCCTGCGATGACTTCGATATCGAGCATGACTTCGGCCTCTTCGCCATCGTGGGCCTTGGTTGAGGTTCCGTCGGTGCTTATGGGGTCGACGGTGGGAATAGCCGTGCCGGCAAGCGCACAAAACTTCTTGAGATCGTTGGGAAAATAGCCGCCCCCAAACTCCAATACGGCGATTGTCTGGCCAGTGCCATTGCCGGCGGGGTAGTTGTAATGAGCCGCCAGCTCGGCTGGTTTGTACCAGGAGGACGGGACACTGCCGGATGATCGCGCGCGCGCTGTCACTGGCTGGTGCCGTCGACGCACCATTCTGCGATTGTCCAGGCCTACTACCGCTTCGACCAGCCCATCGAGTTCTTTCGGCACACACAGCTTGCCGGTGCGGCCGCGGTATTCGCCGCTCTCGTGACGGTAGCGGAACAGCTTTACAGCAAAGGCCTGCTCCGTTTCCTTGACCGTGCCGGAAAGGCGCACGGAGCGGGTAGCTGTGCTCGAAGATTCAGTCTTCAACCCAAATCGACCCAGCACTTTCGATACTTTGGCGAGCTCGCGGGGACGGGCTCCATAGGTCTTCGCAAATTTCTCCTTTGAAATAAACGCGGAAGGACGGCCCTCCATCTCCGGCAGTGGCTTCTTCCGCCTGACTTTTACTGTGACTTCAACTCGTGTTCGCGGATTGGCTGGAGCAATCGCAACGGCTCCGGCCAATGCCTTCCGTTCGCTTCCTTCAAGTACGACGTGAGTTTTGGGTGGCATCGGGTCCTCCTGATATTGGGGATTCGTGTCCGCGGAGATTCAGAGAAAGCGATTCAAAGAAAGAGAATGTCGCAGCCAGGAAGGGAACCAGGATTTATCGGTGTTTTCTCGAAAGAAGGTCTCATTATCTTCTAAACAAAGTCAAGTGTATTTTCAGAAAGCGACCCACCGCCGCCCCACTCGCTCCCGGAGGGAGGCAATGAAAGCAGCTCGTGCCCCGAGGATAACGGGGGCGGAGGAAAGCCATAAAACCTAACTTTACGCGTGGCGGATTGCGAGCAGCGTTACATCGTCCATGCCGGGGTTGGCGCCGGCGAAGCAGCGCAGGTCTTCGATACACGCGGAGATGACGCCGGCCGCGCAGCACGCACTCTGCCGGGAGACCAGCCTGGTCAGGCGCTCGATGCCGTACTCGTCGCCGTCGCCCTGAGCTTCAGAGAGCCCATCGGTAAAGAGGAATAGCATGTCGCCGGGGTCCAGTTGCAGGCAGGCTGATGCGAACGAGGCGTCGCGAAACATTCCCAGGGGAAAGCTGGTTGACTCGATTAGCCGCGCGCTGCCCTGCTCAACGGCAATCACCGGCAGGTGGCCGGCGTTGAGAATCTCAACCTCGCCACCCGGCTTGGCGCGGCCGCAGACCAGCGTAGCGTACTGCCCGGCGAGCCCGCTGCTGCAAAGGAAGCAATTAATGTGGTCAACAACCTCGGCCAGTGGCAGTCCCATGCCGATAAGGCTGCGGAAAAGCGCGTGCAGCTGGGTCATTCGCATCGAAGCCGCCACGCCCTTGCCCGAGACGTCGCCAAGCATGAAGTAAAGCTGCCCGTCGCGCGGGTAGAGGTCGCAGTAGTCGCCGCTGACCGGGCCCAGGGGCGCGTAGTGATAGCTTGTCTCCCAGCCATCAACCTTGAGATCCGCAGGCGGAAGCAGGCCACGCTGCAGCTCCGAGGCAAGGTCGAGATCGCGCTGCAGCGCGGCGCGGTCGTGCTCAGTAAGATGGTCGAGGCAATAGCGGATGAGCGGGTCGGCCAGCAGGCGGTCGCGCTCCACGGTATCGCGGCAGGTTTCGCACACGCCGTAGGTACCGGCGGCAAATCGATCGAGTGCTGAATCCACTTCGCGCAGCAGCGCCTGAAGGTTTTCGTCGTCGGGAGTCCGGACGATGATGGTTTCGAGGCGGCGCTTGCGCTCGTCAAGCTGGCTGTGCAGGAAATCGAGTTCTGCGGCGGTAGCCATCGGAGTATCCTCGGCGCACCTGTGTGCTCACCTTATTTTGATTCGTCCGGGCGGATCGGAGAGTCAATAGTTTTACACACGGCTAAGGGCTTTCGCCGAGCCCCACCCCGCTCAAGCAGAGCTTGAACGGGGCCCCCGAAAGTTGAGTTGGCTCAGTTGCGTTCCCAGAAGTGGGGCGGCTCGATGCCCAGGGCGCGCAGGTAGACGTAGCCCTGGCCGCGGTGATGAATCTCGTTGTCGATCGCGTACTGGACGGTTTGGATTCCGGAGCCTTCCCACTGGCCGAAGGCCCTGTCGATCTCGGCAAAGCGGTGGGGCGGAATGGCGGGGAATCTTTCGTCGATCTCTCTGGTCTGCCGATCCCAGACCGCGAGCAGTTCGGCCTTGGTTGCAGGTTTGGCGCCGGCGTACTCCTCCCAGTGGCCGGTGGCGACGCCGTCGACGATCGGCACGGCCATGCGGATAAATTCCCAGGCAAGCTCTGCGAAGGGGCGCATGCCGCCGATTGAAAAGCTGAACAGTTTGTCTTCAGGGAACGCGTCGATGGTGCGGCGGGTGACCCTGCGGTGGCCCTGCCAGTGCTTCAAAACGTCCTCGGCGCTCAGCGCGGTTACTTGCAATGTCTCAGCTACCATATCAAACCTCCATTCGGCCGTTGGGGCCTCACAAATCAAGGTAGAGGCAATTCCCGACAGGGCCTGTCGTAAATTAAATGCAGGATAAAAACTGCGATGGCCCGGAATCTCCATGTATGACCCGATCATGCGCGTGCTGACTGTGCTGGAGGTATTGCAGGCGCGCGACTTTGTGTCCGGAGCGGAACTCGCCCAGCGGCTCGAAGTGGATCTGCGCACGGTGCAGCGATACATTGTGCGGCTGAAGGACCTGAAGATTCCGGTTGAGTCTTCGCGCGGCGTGGGGGGCGCGTATCGTTTGAAACCCGGGTTCAGGCTGCCTCCGTTGTTGCTGACCAATGAAGAGGCATTTGCGTTGTCGCTGGGGCTGCATTCGCTGCGGCAGGTGGGATTGTCAGCGTTCGCCCCGGCCACCGAAGGAGCACTGGCCAAGCTGAGACGCGTGCTGCCTGAGGCGCTGCGCGAAAGCATCAAGACCGTGGATGACGTTGTGGCCATCGAGCCCGGGCCGTGGGTGGTTTCAACGTCAGTGGAGGATCTGATTCGTGCGGCAGCGGCAATCCGCACCGGCCGGCGAATTCGATTCGACTACGAATCGCACGATGGCGCACGGTCGCACCGGCAGATTGAGCCGTATGCGGTGATGCATACCGATGGGCGCTGGTACTTGATCGGCTATTGCCTGACGCGAAAAGCGCTGCGGACTTTTCGGCTCGACCGGGTATCCAACCTGGGGTTGAGCGCCGGCACGTTCAAGCGGCCGACAGACTTTGATGCGCGACAGCATATGCGGGAGAGCATGCCGTTTGTTCAGTCCGTATACCAGATCGACGTTTGGATCGACTTACCGGCGGAGGAGGCACGGCAGTGGTTCATGCCGTGGAGAGTTGCGCTTGAGAAAGAAAACGGCGGGACTAGGCTGCGCTGCGGGCGCGACCGGCTGGAGATGTTTGCGGGAATGCTGCTGAGCACGGGACGGCGCATCGTGGTGCACAGCCCCGATGAGTTGCGCAAGACGTTTCGCGCGCTGGCACGACAGGCGCTCAAGGCAGCCAAAGAGGCGCGAATCACCGAGCATGGGAAAAAACGCGGCTGAATCCGAACTGCTGATTCAGATGCCTTCGCCCATGGAGACGTACGGTGCGTGGCGTTCAAGCTCGACGCGGTAGGCGGAGCGCTCCGCTTCTTCTTCGACGAAGGGCTGGGCGCGGCGGTCCTGGACCCGATGATCCTGGGCGCATAAACGTTCCTCGAGCTCTTCGACGCGGGCGGAGAGCGCGATGAGCGCGTCGGAGAGCGGGTCTTTAATGTCGTGGGGATCGGTGATGAGCACGCGTTCGCCATTGCGGTAGACGATGTGCGCGGGGACGCCCACGACGGTGGAGTTGGGCGGCACGTCAGTGAGGACGACCGAACCGGCGCCGACGCGGGAGTTTTCGCCTACGGTGATGTTGCCGAGAATGTTGGCGTTGTTGCCGATGAAAACGCCGTCGCAGACGGTTGGATGGCGCTTGCCGTGGCCTTTACCGGTGCCGCCTAGAGTGACACCCTGGTACAGGGTGACGTCGGAACCGACGATGGCCGTTTCGCCGATCACGACGCCGGCCGCGTGATCGATGAAGAGGCGGCGGCCGACGAGAGCGCCGGGATGGATGTCGACGCCGGTGAAAAAGCGCGAGACCTGCGAAAGAACGCGCGCCGGCAGGTAAAGTTTGGCCCGCCACAGCTGGTGTGAAACGCGGTGAAACCACACCGCCCAGAGGCCGGGATAGCAAAGCAGGACCTCGATGGTGGAGCGCGCAGCGGGGTCGCGCTCGAGAACCGAGTGGAGGTCTTCGCGAATGCGGGCGACAAAGGACATAGACACGAGGGGCCCGGCAATAGGCACTAGGGACCAGGAACCGGCGACCAGACTGCGGCTGGCGCGTTGAAATTCAGCGCTGCTCCCGAGCCTACCCCTAGTCCCAGTTGCCTAATCCCTAATCCCTGCTTTTACGCCGTTACTGCGATCGGCTCGGGTTGGAGCGCAATGGCCTGCTGGCGCAGCGGTTCAAAGAGCACGCTCGAGAGGTAACGCTCGCCGAAGTCGGGCAGCACAACCACGATGAGCTTGCCTGCATTTTCGGGCCGTGCGGCAACCTTGAGCGCCGCGGCGGCCGCCGCGCCGGAGCTGATGCCGACAAAGAGGCCTTCTTCCTTCGCCAGTCGGCGAGCCGTCTCCACTGCCTCGTCGTTTGTTATCTGCACTACTTCATCGATCACCTTGGTGTCGAGCACGCTGGGCACAAAGCCTGCGCCGATACCCTGGATCTTGTGCGGTCCAGGCTTGCCGCCGCTCAGCACCGGGCTGTCGGTGGGCTCCACGGCGATTGCTTTGAACGAGGGCTTCTTCGGCTTGATGTGGTTCGAAACACCGGTAATGGTGCCGCCGGTGCCGATGCCGGAAATCAGAATGTCGACCGCGCCGTCGGTGTCGTCCCAGATCTCGGGGCCTGTGGTCCACAGGTGGATGGCGGGATTCGCCGGGTTATCAAACTGCTGCAGGATGTAGCCGTTCGGCGTCTTCTCCAGGATTTCGTTGGCCTTGGCGATTGCACCCTTCATGCCGTTGGGGCCGGGTGTCAGGACGATCTCAGCACCATAGGCGAGCAACGTCACGCGGCGTTCGAGGCTCATGGTCTCAGGCATGGTGAGGATGATCTTGTAGCCCTTCACGGCAGCCACAAAGGCAAGCGCGATGCCGGTGTTGCCGCTGGTGGGCTCAATGAGAACAGTCTTGCCGGGCGTGATCTTGCCCCGCCGTTCGGCGTCATCAATCATGGCAAAGCCGATACGGTCTTTCACGCTTGAGGCGGGGTTCTGGCTCTCGAGCTTGGCGACCACGGTTGCCGGCAGCCCGGCGGCTACGCGGTTGAGCTTGACGAGAGGGGTCTTGCCAATGAGTTCGGTTACATTTGCAGCTATGCGCGCCATCGAAAATCTCCTTTGACCGGGGACAATGCGCCCGGAATGCTCAAAAATCTAATGTTGAGGGTCGTGGTGCAGCTTGTCTGGTGGGAGAAAGCGCGCGCGATCAGGCGCACATCGGCATCGGAGCTTGCACCAGGATCGGTGTTAGCGACATCGACGCATGGTAATAGCCTAGACCCGGGAGGCGGGATGTGGCAAGCGGTTGCCGCAAGAAGATTCATGCTATCGCGGATTACGAAATGGTGTAGGCGAGGGACACTGGGCCTAAGTCCACGCGACCACCCGAGCTTGGTGCGACTTCGTGGTGTTGCCTCCGGGGTATAGTAATCCTGAATCCACCATAGCCGAGGCCCCCCAAAAGATGATTTGGCGGCCTGAATCGCATCTCAGCCCAGGGCTCGGGCCTACAATGAATGCGATGCCAAATCGTATGACTGAATTGGCTGTCAGACTGAATGTGGACCGGGCACTGGAGCGAACGCAATGAATACAGTGGCGGTTTTTAACGAACTCGAAGGTCGCGTTGTGAATGGGAGATTCCGCCTGGCGAAATGGCTCGGCGGAACGGAGCGGTCGTGCGTTTTTGCCACAGAGGTGGGTGACAATCCGCTGGAGAAGTCGGCGATCAAGCTGATACCGGCGAGCGCCCCTGATGCAGAAAGCCGCCTGGCAGGATGGTCTGCGGCTGCGCAGCTCTCGCATCCACATCTGATGGGCGTTGCCGATTTCGGCCGATGCGAAATTGACGGCAATCCATTTATTTACCAGGTGACGGCGCACGCTGATGAGATTCTTGCGGAGATTCTTCCGGTGCGGGCTTTGACCGCCGATGAGACCCGGTCGATGCTGGGGCCGGTACTGGATGTGCTGGAGTTTCTGAGCGCGCAGGGTTATGTACAAGGGAGGCTCAAGCCGTCGAATGTGCTGGTGGCTGAGGACCAGTTAAAGCTTTCGGCCGATTGCATGGCGCTGGAGCCGGGTCAGCATGCGCGATTGGGTGAGCTTGGCGTTTACGACGCTCCCGAGTTGGCCCACGGAATCGTGACGCCGGCCGCAGACGTGTGGGGGCTGGGAATGACGCTAGTGGAGGCGCTGACGCAGAGGCCCGCACAATGGATCCAGTCGAGCGGCAAGGAGCCGATCCTTCCCGATGCGATTCCTGAGCCCTTTGCCGGCATTGCGCGGTCGTGCCTGAAGATGAACCCGGCCGAGCGTTGCACGCTCAGGCAGATCAAGGGACTTCTGGAACCGGCGTCGATTGCTGCCATTCCTCCAGCGGAAACTCCGGCAAACCCTCCCGCGGCGGCTGAAACCCGGGAGCGATTGAACCGCGCGGTAAGTTGGAGAGCAAATCTGATTGCCGTGGCTGTCGTAGCGGTTGTGGTGTTGGCAGCGTTGATGGTGCGTAAGGCTGAGTTTCCCCGCCGGGGAGAAACGCAGCAGAATGCGCCGGGTGGTTCCGCTCCGCAGGCCTCTCGATCAGTTGCGGAGAAGCCTTCGCCATACAGCCAGCCCCGGTCGGCGGATAGTACGAAGCCGGCCGCAGGCAAGTTCACAAGCTTGCGCGGCGGGGGCGCAGGGGTGGTGAACCGGGTGATTCCCGATGTACTTGAGGCGGCACAGCGGTCGATTCGGGGACACGTGGGCGTGGGAGTGCGAGTGACGGTGGACGCCGCGGGCAACGTGACCGACGCTGAGCTTGAGTCGCCGAGCGGAAGCAAGTATTTCAATCGGGTGGCCGTTGACGCGGCGCGGCAATGGAAGTTTGCGGCGGGTCGAAGCGGCACGTGGAAGGTGCAGTTCGAGTTCCGGCAGGACGGGATTGACGCGGGGGCGATGCCGGAGTAGCAGATTGCTGGAATGGCGAGTCAGTCGTCATTGCCCGGCAACCGGATTTTCGACCGCACCATTACCCAAGGCCCACTCGATAAACCCCGCCGGAGCGTTTCGAACCTCTGCGATATTAGTACCTTTTACGCTCTTGATGTGCTGCCATGCGACGTCCCTCAAATCCGAGCGGCTAAGGTCGGAATCGTCGAGGACGGCCCCTGAAAGGTCTGCGCCAACCAGGCTGCCGCCGGTCAGGTCGGCGCTGCGCAGATCTGCCTGGATGAATTTTGCGCGGTCGAGATGGGCGTTTCGAAAATTGGCCGAATTGAGATTTGAAAGCGTGAGGTCAACAGAGTTGAAGTTGCTGTTGCGAAGATCGGCCGAGCTGAAATCCGAGCGCATGAGATTGGCGCCATGCAAGTCGAGACCTTGGAGAAATGCAGAAGAAACATCGACTCCAACAAGTGGTACCTTGTCCGCATTCAGCTCCTGGAGGGCCTCAATTCTTCCGCCGCTTCCGCCCTTGCCTTGCGCTGTGTTGATAACCTGCCATGCCTGGTAGTGCCGCTGCTTGATGCGATCGCCAGACTCGGAAAAGTAGAAGATCACAGCTACGAGGATGGAGAACGTGCCGAGATAATCGAGAACCTCGAGGAACGACCAATTGCTCAAGACGTATGCAGCCCACTCCCACATCCATTCAATGGCAACAAATGGGAGCGCCCACTTCCATCTCGCGGCGCTCTGCTTCCTGGTTGCCCACGGTGAGGGCCGCTCTCTTGGGTGATGCACGATCATCGAAGCCCCCTTTTTTCAGCCGGTGTTGCGCAGGCCTGCGGAGATTCCGCTGATGGTGGCTGCAATGGCGCGGTTGACTTCAGGCGTATCTTCGCCGGCGCGTTTGCGGCGCAGCATATCTACCTGGATGAGGTGCATCGGATCGACATAGGGATTGCGCAGCTTGATGGAGCGCGCGAGAACCTGGTTGGACTGGAGCAGCTCTTTCTGGCCGGTGACGGCGAGAACGGCGCGCACGCTGCGGTGATATTCGGCCTCGAACATGTCGTAAATACGCTCGCGAAGTGCAGCGTCGGGCACGAGTGCGGAGTAGAGGCGCGCGGTTGTAAGGTCTGCCTTACCGAGAGCCATCTCGACGTTGCGGATCAAGTCGATGAAAAGCGGAAATTCTTTGGCCATAGTGCGCAGGAGAGCCTGGCGATCGCTCGACGGAACAGAAGTCTCGCCGAGAAACTGCTCAACTGCATAGCCGACACCGAACCAGGCAGGCACGAGAAGGCGCGACTGCGTCCAGCCGAAGACCCACGGAATGGCGCGAAGGTCAGCGAGTTGAGGCGAGGAGTTCCGGCGCGCAGGGCGCGAGCCGATCTTGGCATTCTCAAGCTCGCCGACGGGCGTGGACTGCTCAAAGTAGGTGACTACGCCGGGATCTTCGAGAATGTGTTTTCGGTAGACGCCAAAAGAGAGATCAGAGAGCTCATTGAACGCCGATTCCCATTCCGGCTTGAGGACGCCTGTGAAGTGACCCTGGGGGTCACGCGCATTGGGACGAGCGAGAGCGTCGAGCGATGCGGCAATCATCAGCTCGAGATTGCGCTCGGCCAGAACCTCGTCAGCATACTTGAAGTTGAGTACCTCTCCCTGTTCGGTGATGCGGAGGTGGCCGTCGAATGCGTCAAAGGGCTGGGCGAAGATGGCACGATGGGTGGGTCCGCCGCCTCGGCCGACAGTGCCTCCGCGGCCGTGAAAGAGGCGAAGCTTGATGCCCGCATCGCGCGCCACGACGTGCAGATCGCGATGGGCGCGGAAAATCTCCCAGGTTGAGGTGAGCATTCCGCCGTCTTTGTTCGAGTCGGAGTAGCCGAGCATCACCTCCTGCCAGTTGTCCCAGCTGGCGATGAGCTTGCGGTAGTCGGGGCGACTCCAAAGGTCGCGGCAAATGCCGGGGGCATTGCGCAGATCTTCAATGGATTCGAAAAGCGGGACGGGCATCAGGCCGGGGTCGCTGCCGGCGCCTTCGACGTGTACGCCGCCAAGGCGCGCAAGGCGGACGACCGCGAGGACATCGTCGACCGTGGACGCGCCGCTGATGACGTACTGGCGAATGGATTCGGGCGAGCAGCCGTCTTTTACCTCGGCGATGACGCGAAAGGTTTCAAGCACGCTTGAGGTTTGATCTGAGAGGCCCGCGGGCAGCGAGGGTGCGACGGTGTCGGAGATGGCCTCCTGCAATGCCGCGGCGTGGACGCGCGCGTGCTGGCGAACATCGAGGGTGTGCAGATGGAGTGCGAAGGTGCGCACCTCGAGGATGAGCGGATCGATGAGCGTGCGGGCAATGCGAATGCCGCCGTTGGCAGCCAACGAGGCGCGGAGGGATTCGAGATCGTCGAGGAAGCCCTGCGCGGAGGCGTAGGCAGGCAGCGCCTGGGTGAGCTTCTCGTGTTCGCGCGAGAGGGTGAAGGGAGTGACGGGCAGCGCCGCGCCGTGCGTGTGCGGATGGCCGGTTTCACCGAGGGTGCGCTGGATGCGCGCCTTGAGGCAGATGGCGAAACGGCGATAGTACTCGAACTCGTATTGCGCGCCGAAGACCTGCGCCTCCGGCGTGTGCACCTGGGCCACATAGTCGTTGAGGCGTGCAAGCAGCTCATCGCTGACGGGCCGCTGCTGAGCGCTGGTGGTGAGCAGATCGATGATGACGTCGAGCCGGCGCTGATAGTGGAGCAGCAGATGACCCCGGGCGAGCTGGATGGCGTCGCGCGTGACTTCGGGCGTGACAAATGGATTGCCGTCTCGGTCGCCGCCGATCCAGGAGCCGAATCGAAGCACGAGAGGCAGCTCATGAGGCTCGATGTCAAGATCGTAAGCAGCGCGCAACGCCTCGGAAATCTCGCGATAGAGGCCGGGGAGGGTCTCGAAGATGGAGACATCGTAGTAGTCGAGACCCATCTTGATTTCGTCATACACCGTTGGCCGGCGCGAGCGAACTTCGTCCGTCTGCCACAGGCCGGTGATCTCGGCCAGCACGAGTTGCTCGAGTTTCGCCAGCTCCTGTTCGGGTATGGGGATTCGATCGAGGGCCTCGAGGAATTCGCCGATGCGGCGGCGCTTGAACATGACGGTGCGGCGCGCGGCCTCCGTTGGGTGAGCGGTGAAAACGGGAACGATGAGCACGCTGCGCAGCCACTCAAGAGCTTCTGACGCCCCGATTCCCACGCGGCGCATCTCGCAAAGTGTGCCCTCGAGCGATCCGCGCTGGCGGCCGGCCTGCCCGCTCAATCGCAGGGCCACGCGGCGGCGCTTGCGGTGATTGGTTTCTGCCAGGTTGATGAGCTCGAAATAAAAAGCGAAGGCGCGTGTGAGCAGGATGGCCCTCTCGGCGGGGATCGAGTGAACCAGCTCGAGTGCGGCCGCGCCGTGGCGGGCGGCGTCTTCATCGCGGCCGTGGGCCTCGGCATCGCGGCGGCGAATGGTGCCTTGGCGCAGCGCTTCGACGTGCGCAAAGAGGTCGTCGCCGGCCTGCTCGCGCAGTACCTCGCCGAGCAGCATACCCAACGAGCGCACATCGCGGCGTAGAGGAGCCTCTTTGATATCACCGGATTGCGCTTCGAGTTCTGCCAGCCGCTGCGACCAGCTCTCGGGGTTCCAAAGAAGTGCCATCGTAATTCGATTATGCACGACGCGCGACGGCAACCGCGGCGCATCGTTTCTAGTGTCAAACGGGAGGCTCAGGCAAAACCGGGTGAGAATCGACCATTTAATCCACAGGCTGTAGGCCTTGCATTGAAAACCCGCTGCGCGATAATGGCGGCATGTTGGCTCAGAATCATTCGCGCGAAAAAATCGGCAGAAACGACGCCTGTCCCTGCGGAAGCGGCAAGAAATACAAGCATTGCTGTCTTCGCGAGGAACAACGTGTTGCTTACGAAAGCCCCTGGCGAAAACAGCACGATGCATCGGATCGACTGACGAAAGAATTGATGCGCTTCGCGGGTAGCGTATTCGGAGAGTCTTTGCTGGAAGCATGGCTGGACTTCAACCAGGAGCTTCTTCCCCCGAAGATCGATGAGTTCCCGGCCGAAGAACAGATTTTCATGCCGTACTTTCTCTTCGACTGGGACCCGGACCGTCCGGCACGCAGTCGCGCCAAGCGGCGTAAGCCTGGAATAGTGGCGCAGGCATTCCTTGAGAAACGTGCGGCGCGCCTCGGAGAGCTGGAACGGGCAATTCTCGATTTGAGCATTTACACTCCTTTAAGTTTCTACGAAATATTGCAGTGCGAGCCTGGATTCGGCATGAGGCTGCGGGACGTGTTTCTCGGCACCGAGGTAGAGGTGGAGGAACATACGGGATCGCAATCAATGCAGCCTGGCGGCATCGTTTACGCGCAGCTGTGCCGTCTGCCGGAGGTAACGGCACTCAGCCGCTTGGGCCCCTATGCCCTGCGCCCGAACCGCAAGGCCGAGCTTGTGGAGCTGCGGGCATTGATGCGCCGAAAGGCCGCCAAGCAAAACCGGGAGTTGGGCGAGGCGGACCTGGTTCTTCACGAGGAGAAACTGCGCGCGCAATATCTCGATGCCCGAGATGAAATGTTCGCCCCGGTGAAATTGGCCAACACGGACGGCGATCCGCTCCATTTCCATACAATGCGTTACGAAGTGGGATCGGCGCAGGTGGCATTCGATGCGCTCGCTCCACTCTCCTGGGGCGCGACAAAGGAGGAACTCCTTGAAGACGCGGAAATGAATGCGGACGGGTCACTGCGCAGCGCGCATATCGAGTGGCGAAAGCCGGGAAATGCAATGCACAAAAGCTGGGATAACACCATCCTCGGCCATCTGAAGATCGAGGGTCGAACGCTGATCGTCGAAGTAAACTCGGCCCGACGCGCCGAGAAGATACGCCAGGAGATCGAGAAGCGGCTCGGATTTTTGGCCGTGCACAAGGGCACGTCAACGCAATCGCAGGACGAGATGATGAAGTCCATCGAGCGAAGGAGACTGGCGCGGAGTCACGTACGGGATGAGCCGGAGCTTCCTGAGTCCGACCCCGAGGCGAAGAAAATCGTGGCGGAGATGTTGCGTCAGCATGCTGAAGATTGGGTAGACACGAGGATCCCCGCGCTCAGAGGACGCACTCCCAGGGAAGCAGTGGCCGATGCGGACGGCAGAGAGATTGTCGAAGGCCTGCTGAAGGAGTGGGAACGCCGCAATCGCGAGTCAAGTGACCCTTTAATGCGCAGTTTTGACGTCAACACGGTCCGCAAGTGGCTTGGACTCTGAACTGCCGGTGCGCTGTCCGCATGCATTCCTCGGCGGTCGCAATTGGATCTCCTGCGAACCGCTGGCGACCAACTCTCGGGGGTTCGATAAAAGGCCATCGTAATTCAGTCAGGCACGACCCGCGGCGGAGAATCAACGGCGGAAGCAGGCGGGACTGTGATCGTTGACCATGCCGGCGGCCTGCATAAAGGCGTAGACGATGACCGGGCCGACGAACTTGAACCCGAGCTTCTTGAGCTGCTTCGACATTTCGACGGCGAGCGGCGTTTGCGCGGGAACGGGACCTTCATTAAGGATCGGCTCGCCGCCAACGATACCCCATAGAAAAAACGCGAAGTCCTGGCCCGACTTTTGCATCTTAAGATAGATGCGGGCAGCGTTGATGGTGGCCTGAATTTTTGCGCGCGAGCGAATGATGCCGGGGTTCTGGAGCAGGCGGGCGATGTCGGCTTCTTTGAAGCGGGCAACCTTAGCGGGGTCGAAGCCTTTGAAGGCTTTGCGAAAGGCGTCGCGTTTGCGCAGCACCGTGATCCACGAGAGCCCCGCCTGAAATCCTTCCAGCATCAGCAGTTCCCAAAGCTCGCGGCTGTCGTGCTTGGGCACGCCCCACTCGGTGTCGTGGTATTCGCGTAGCAGCGCATCGCTCTCAGCCCAGGCGCACCGGGATCCTTTCTTCGTAGCGGTCATGGGTTGATGGTACGCGGGGGATGGCGGAGGGCGCCAGAGATTAGGGTTCGAGCTGGAGCGTCAACTCTTCCCACTCGGCGGTGAGAGCAGCTAACTGCGCGCGGAGGCTTTCGGCGAGAGTCGAGAGGCGCTGGGTTTCGGCGGCGGAAACATAGACGCCGAGTTGCTGCTCGGTATGTGCGATGGACGCCTCGATGCGAGGAATTTCCTCCTCGAGAAAGACGCAGCGGTCCTGCATCTGCTTTTGCTTGATGGGATTGAGGCGGCGATGTTTTTCTTTGGGTGCGGACCCGTCTGGTCCGTCGAAACCGCCTTCAATGACGATGGTGTTACCGTTAGAGGCGATCGGCGGAGAACCCGCGGGGGCTAAAGCCCCACTTATTCTGTGGTCCGGTTTCCCCGCGACTGAAGTCGTACCCTGAGACAAGACCTGGCCCAAGCCATCCCCCGTCGCGCTGCCATCCGCTGCCGCCGCCAGCTCCTCTTTCTTGCGCAGGTAATCTTCGTAGTTGCCTTCGTAGGAGGTGATTGTGCCGTTCTCGATTTCGAGGACGCGCGAGGCGAGCCGGTCGATAAAGTAGCGGTCGTGCGAGACAAAGATGACCGTGCCGCTGAAGGCCGCGATGGCTTCGAGCAGCACGTCTTTGGCGCGCATGTCGAGATGATTCGTCGGCTCGTCGAGCAGCAGGAAGTTGGAAGGCGAGACCAGAATGCGGGCGAGGGCGAAGCGGTTGCGCTCGCCGCCCGAGAGCACGCCGAGGGGCTTGAAGACGTCGTCGCCGCTGAAGAGGAAACAGCCGAGCAGCGAGCGGAGTTCGACCTCGGGCACTTTGATGGCGGCACGGCTGATGTCGTCCAACATGCGAGCTTCGGGGTCGAGGACCTTGTACTGGTCTTGCGCGAAGTATTCGGTGACCACGTTGTGGCCGAGTTTGACGGTGCCTGCGGTGGGCTGCTCGACACCGGTAAGCAATTTGATAAGCGTCGACTTGCCGGCGCCGTTGACGCCTACCAGAGCCACGCGGTCGCCGCGCTCGATGTTGAATCGGACGTTGCTGAGCACCTGCTTTTCGCCGTAGCTCTTTGACAGTCCTTCAGCCTCGACAACCATCCGGCCCGAGGGCGGCGGCTGCGGAAATTTGAAATGGATGACCGGCTCTTCTTCAGGGACCTCGATGCGCTCGATTTTTTCGAGCTCCTTGATGCGCGACTGCACCTGCTTGGCTTTCGTCGCTTGATAGCGGAAGCGATTGATGAAGGCTTCGAGGTGCTCGATCTGGATCTTCTGGTTGCGGTAGGCGGCCTGTAGCTGGGCGCGGCGCTCATCCTTTTGCGCGAGGTATTTGGTGAAGTTGCCGTTGTAGATGGTGAGGCGCTTGTTCCAGATTTCGACGGTGCGGTCGATGGTGACGTCGAGAAAATAGCGGTCGTGCGAGATGAGGATGTAACCGAAGGGGTAGTTTTTGAGGTAGCCCTCGAGCCAGTTGCGGGTTTCGAGATCGAGGTGGTTGGTGGGCTCGTCGAGCAGAAGCAGGTTGGGCTTGGCGAGCAGGAGCTTGGCGAGGGCGATGCGCATCTGCCAGCCGCCGGAGAATTCATCTGTCTGCCGGGTCCAATCTTCTTTGCCAAAGCCGAGTCCGGTGAGCACGGCGCCAACCTGCGCGTCGAGCGCGTAGCCATCGAGGGCGTGGAAGCGCTCCTGCACGGTGGAGTAGCGCTCGGCGATGGCGGCGTACTCGGGGCTTTCGTGGTCGAGTTCGGCCATTTGCGCAGCCAGGGTTTCAACTTCGCCGGCCATGGCGCGAATCTCGTCGAATACGGTGAGACACTCTTCGAAAACAGTACGGCATTCGAGGCGCAGACCCTCTTGGGGCAGATAACCGATGCTGATTCCGCGCGTGGTTTGAAGAGTGCCGTAGTCGAGCGTTTCGAGGCCGGCGATCACCTTCATGAGCGTAGATTTACCGGTGCCGTTCGCCCCGACGAGTGCGGTTTTTTCGTTATTGCGGATGAGCCAGTCGGCCTCAAGGAAGAGGACGCGCGGGCCGAACCGCTTGCCGGCATTCTGCAGCGAAATCATCTATTCTTAGTTTATCGATAGAGGGCACGCAGAAAACGCGTCGCAGCGGACCGCGCCGAAGCCGCTGTATGATGGGCGCGAATACCCTTCACCCGGCAAATTCACTTCAACAATTGAGGCTGTTATGGACGATTCGACCCCAGCGCATCAGATCAAAACGGTAAGCACAATTGCCCTTTGGCTGACTGGTTTGGCGTTCGCCGCGATTCACATCGCTTTCAGCGGCAGGTACGGATTTCACCGCGATGAATTGCTGAGTTACAGCAACGCGATGCACCTGGACTGGTGTTATGTAGTCTATCCACCACTGACTGCGTGGCTGGCGCGCGCCGAGCTGATCGTGTTCGGAACCAATCTGATGGGCTACCGTCTTTTGCCGGCAGTGGCAATCGGCATGGTGAGCGTGCTCGCCGGCTTGATTGTTCGTACGATGGGCGGCGGCCGGCGTTCGATGCTGGTGGCTGCTGTTGCCGCAGGCATTGCGGGGCCGATTTGTTTTGCGGGGTGTTTCTTTTCTTATATGTCGTTCGACCTGCTGTGGTGGGTCCTGATAGCGTGGGCAACGGTTGAACTGGTCCGTTCGCAAAACGCTCGCTGGTGGATCGTGATCGGCGCCGGCTTCGGGCTCGGCTTGTTGACGAAATACACCATCCTGGCTTATGCCGCCGGCTTGCTGGTTGGAATGTTATTGACATCGAACCGCCGCTATTTTCGCTCGGGGTGGTTCTGGGGCGGTGTAGCGTTAGCGCTCGTGATGGCGCTACCAGTGATTGTGTGGCAGTTCCAGCATCACTTTGTTGCGCTGGCATGGATGAAAAGCATTCACACACGCGATATGGGGTGGGGCCGGACCGACCATTTCATTCCCAACCAGTTCTGGAACGTGACGAGTCCGGTGACCGTTCCATTGTGGCTTGCCGGGCTATGGTTCCTGTTCAGGAATCGGGAAGGCAAGCCGTTTCGCATCATCGGATGGATGTACGTGATTACGCTGATCCTGTTTGTGATTGCCAAGGCGCGCGACTACTATCTTGCTCCCGCATACCCGATGCTGATGGCTGCGGGAGCAGTCTGGGGCGAGAGTTGGGTTGGCCAAAAGAGCCGGCGTGCGCAGGCGGCGATCACCCGAACCGTGTGGATTTCGCTGGCCGTCAGCGCGATGCTCGTGTTCGCGCTAACGCTTCCCATTGCGCCGATTCAGTCGCCATGGTGGCGGATTGCCGACGCTGCCAACGATTGTTTCAACATGGAGATCGGCTGGCCAGAGCTGGTTGCGACGGTAGCCCAGGTGCGCGATTCACTGCCCTCGGAAGAGCGTAACGGCGTACGGGTGCTCGCGGCCGATGAAGGCGAAGCCGGGGCGGTGAACATGTATGGGCCCGCATATGGACTCAAAGAGGCGATCAGTGGAATGAACTCCAACTGGCTGCGCGGATACGGGAACCCTCCCCCGCAAACCGTGATTGCTGTTGGCTTCAAAAAGAGCACACTCGACAATATCTTCGGTTCGTGCGAGGTGGCAGCGCGGGAATCGAATCCAGATGGAGTGGTGAATACCGCGGTCGGCGACCGTCCACTGATCTACGTATGCCGCAACATTCGCGAGCCGTGGCCGGAGTTTTGGAAGAGTTTCCAATACTACGGGTGAATCGCGTGGCCACGGGGCAAAGGCCGAGGCTGATGGCCCCTGCTCCCTTCGATCGATCCGAAACGGCTACGGCCTGATTTCAACGGGCGTGCCGAGGGGGACCAGGTTCCAGACCTCGTCGATCTCGGCGTCGGTAACGGCGACGCAACCGAGCGTCCAGTCGTAGAGGCGATGGGAGGCGCCCAACCAGCCCATGCCGTTGGGCAGGCCGTGAATCATGATGGCTCCGCCCGGAGTTACGCCCTTCTTTGCGGCGCGCTTTTGATCTTCGGCGTTGGGATAAGAGATGTGCAGCGCCTTGTGATAGTGGCTGGTTGCGTTCTTTTCGTCGATGATGTAGTGGCCTTCGGGCGTGCGTCCGTCGCCTTCACGCTCTTTTGCGGCTAGCCCGCCGCGGCCCAGCGCGACCTTGTAGCTGCGTATTACTTTGCCGCCTGCCAGCAGCTCCATGACGTGGTCTTTCTTCAGGATCAGGATCGAGTCAGCCTTCTGAGGCGCTGGCGTCTGTGCGGCGGGAGCGACTGCGCAGATAAGGAGCGCAGAAGACAAGAAAGCAACGATTGCCGCAGGCCAATTCTTTGGGGGCATGGCGACATCATAAACCCGTGCTGCGAAGCTCCCTCCCGCTCCAGCTGAGCTTGAATGGGGCACCCGGCACCCGGCTATCGCGCTTGAGGGCTTGGGGTGGACTGTGCGGCGTCGGCCTTGGGAGATGTGGCTGCAGCGGCCAGCGACGAGCCCTGGTCAACAAGGCCCGGTGCGCCGGGAATCTGGCATACTGCATAGCCGTGCTGGTCGTAGGGGCAATACATGCCGTCGGGCGCGGAGCCGTGGATGACGGTCCAGGTCACCGGATACTCGTGCGCCAGGCGGGTGAACTGTTCCGCGTTGAATCTGTTCAGGCCGGAGGTTGCATCGCTCATCTGCTTCCACTCCGTGGCCAGGTTGGGGAAGATGGCGACGACGCCGCCGTCTTTGTAGTAGTCGGCCAGCGCGGAGCGCTCGCTGAGCGCGCGGAAACCGTGCACGTCGACGCCATTCACGGCCAGATACCGGGAATCGAGGGCAAAAACTGCACCCTCGGGCGTGTTGAGGCGAATCCACCGGGTGACGTCGAGCCACGCATTGGATGTCGGTGACAGGCCGGGGATTTCGATGCGCGGGCTGTTGGGATAGGTGGCGTAGCCCACATAACTCATGCCGACGGTGAGTGCGGTAAGCAGAGTTGGCAGCATCCAGCGAAGCTTCTTTGCCGAGGTATATTCGCCGATGAGGCCTGCCAGCAGCAGCATGAAGATCAGCGTGATGAGATGGAAACAGCGCAGCGGCTGGAGCCGGGCGTACATGTCGAGGTTGTGCGTAGACGATATGATGGCGCCGGCCACGATGGAGACGATGCCGAAGGGGATGAGGACAAAGCTGATACGGCTGAACTCCTGCGTGGTGCCGCGCAGATTGCCCTTCCAGAACCAGAGCAGAAAGGCCATCGGCGCGAGCAACCCCAGCCAGTGGTACCAGGTCCAGGTGGAGAGGAAGTAGAAATCGCGAGCGTAGAGCGCTTCGCGGTACGCGCCCTGCGCAGGTGCAAGGTGAAAGCCGGCTGGGATGATGCTGAGGGCAACGCCGGCAACCGGAACCGGCTCAGGCGCTTGAACGCGGCTGCGCTCCATCATCCAAAGCAACGCTGCGGGAAAGACCACATAAGCGGCCATCTGCGGGTGGATGGTGGCCGTGACCAGCGTGAGCACAGTCGCAAGGCCGTAGCGGCGGCACAAAAATGCCGTCAACGCAAAGATAGTAAGCGGCGTTGAGAAGGAGCGCGCCGTCATGTATGGGTCCATAAGCAGCAACCCGGTGTTGGTGGCCGGCATGGTGAGAATGGTGGCGATGACCAGCACCGACGCCCAACGCGCGCGCGCCGTTGTGAAGCACGCGGATGCCAGCAGCCAGCATGAAACCAGTAGCGCGAAGGTGGTGAGAACGTACCAGAGAAAGATGGTCCAGTCCATGGAGAGATGCGTGAGACGGGCCGTCCACGCAAGGATCGGCGCAAAGAGCGATAGATGCTCGTGGGACTGGAAGAACTCAGTGCCGTAAGGGAAGAGCGCAGGGTGCAGCAGTTTTTGGGCTGCCGGCACATAGATCTCGCCGTCATCAACGCCGAGGTGATAACCCGCAATCCCAATCGCGCCGGCGGTAATAAGAGCGAGGCGCAAAAACGGGGGACGCTTGACCGGGGATTTAATCAACAGGCTCTCCCAGGCAGGCATCGAATCATGAACGGGCGAATCTGTATTGGCGCCCCGCCGAGAAACTGCCGGGCATTCATGAGCGTGGGGCAGAGGGGAAAAATACCGGCGAATTCAAAACCTGCAGCTAACAAAGAATAAATCACGAAGGCATGCGATCAAAGTATTAATTTGGCAACTGCTTGTGAGACGCAAAATGATGGCGACGGGTTTACTCGAAGGTCTTTCGCTCCAGCAGCAGAATGAGGGCACCGGGCAAAATGCCGCTGCGCACCGGCAGGCAAAGCATGTTGATTCTGCGCATTAGGTAAACCCCAACGGGTCTTTGAGCGTCTAGGTAACTAATGGGGCCACCGCACGGGGTTCTTTTACCCTTCAGGTGCGAATCATTGGGGCGCTAATATTGAGACTTGAGGATTGCACACCAGGAGAAAATGAGACTGCTGCGAATTCTGCCATTGTTGCTTATCGTGGTTGGCGCCCTGATTCTTTTTGAGCAACCAGCCTATGCGTACGCCGATCCCGGCACCGGGCTGCTGGCCATCCAGGCCGTTGGCTCAGCGATTGTGGCGTCGGGGTGGTACCTTCGCCGGAAGATATATGCTTTGTTCAAGAGGAGCGGCAAGGCGCAGCTGGAAGCTGATGTGACGCCGGCTGTTGAGGAAGACGACAAGTCGCCAAATTCGTAAGGTTTCCGGCAGGTCTCAAGATCGATCAAGCACAAATCAATCCGCAGATGAATGCTGAGCTTCCGGGGTTCGAGCCCACCTTTCGCGATCCCGCCGGGCAGCTCATTTTGACCGAGCAATATGCTCTGAGACGGGTTCGCCCGCCAGCGGCATCCGCGGCGAAGAGATTTCTGGACTCGCCCTTGAGGGCGCGGCTTGAGGCCAGCGGCGACTTGGTTTCGAGCGAAATTGTTGCAAGCGAGCTTGCAGATCCCAGTGAACGCGGGGCCGTGACGCCCGATGAGCAGGGTGGATTCTGGCTACGGCATCCGCGCATCAATCCAATCAACTACCCATGGGAGTGGACGCCGGCCCAGTCGCGGGCAGCGGCGGAATTGACGCTTGGCATCGCCGGTAAGGCGATTGACGCTGGATGGACACTGAAAGATGCAACGCCGCTGAACGTGGTGTTTGACGGTGCGCGTGCGGTGTTCGTGGACGTTCTGTCGTTTGAGCCGCGCAACCCGCACTCCACGGTATGGCTGGCCTATGGGCAGTTTGTGCGGAGCTTTCTGCTGCCGCTGGTGGCGGCGAAATACTTGAACTGGCCTCTGCAGACCACGCTTTTCTGGCGCGATGGCTATGAGCCTGCGGTGCTGGCGCGCGCGCTGCCGTTGCGGCACCGGATAAAGCCGATTCTGCTGGATGTAGTAACGCTGGCAGCAATGCTGGAGGGCAAAAGCGGGGCAAAAGCAAGGCCGGCTGAGGCGAAGACAGAGCCGGATCTTGCAAAGCATATTCTGCACAAACGGTTGGCGCGGCTGACAAAGCAGATCGCCCATGCAGCGGGCGACAGAAAGGCGAGCGAGTGGAGCAGCTACAACCAGTCTGCCAGCCACTATCAGCCCGCAGACGTTGCGGCCAAGCAGGCCTTTGTGCGCGCTGTCCTGGAGCGGCTGCGGCCCGCGCAGGTGCTGGATATCGGCGCCAATACCGGGTCCTATTCGCTGGTGGCTGCGGAAGCCGGGGCAAAGGTGGTGGCACTCGATAATGACACGGCGGCGCTGGAAGTGCTGTTTCGCGCGGCCGCGGAGCAGAAGAAACCCGTCACGGCGATGGTGGCCAATATCGCACGGCCCACGCCGGCAGCGGGCTGGCGCAATCGCGAGCAGCTTTCGTTACTCGACCGGTTGAGAGGCAGATTCGACCTGGTGCTGATGCTCGCTGTTATTCATCACCTGATTCTGCGCGAGCAGGCGCCGTTGACCCACATTGCCGGGCTGGCTGCCGAGCTTACCAGGCGATGGCTGGTGATTGAATGGGTGCCACCTTCAGATCCCATGTACCAGGAATGGCTGCGCGGACGAGACGATCTCTACGGCCACCTCTGCGAGGCTGACCTGATCGGCGCGTTGGCGCCACTCTTCACGCAGAACGATCGAACTGAACTCGGCAACGGGCGCGTTCTGCTATTGCTTGAACGCCATAATTCCCCGGGCCAGGCAGGCGGCAAGAGGAACATTTCGCAGATGGGGGCTCACTCCGGATGATGAAGCGGTTGGCCCAGGCGTGGGGATTCGCCTCGATTCTCCTGCTGCCCGACTACATCGACCTGACATCGCAGGCCGGCGATGCGCGCATGCGCGTGCCGGCACCCTTGACCAAGGTTGCGTTGGCACACCTCGCCGACATGCTGATTGTGGGCGTAGCCTTCGCACTAATGACGGCTGTGCTGCGCCGGCTGAAAAGCTGGCCCGTGATTCGATGGGTGCTGGTGGCGCTGTTGCCGCCCTTGCTCTTTTTGCGCAACCTGAACGTGATGCCAATCGACATTCCAAACTGGGTTGTAGTCGCGTTGAACTTGGCATGGATGGCAATTGTGGCCGTGCTGGTGTGGCGCTTCAATCGATTTGCGATGAAAGTGCGCCATGCCGGCAGCCTGATTCTGACCGGATTTGCGGTCTTTGCCCTGGTGATGACAGTGCAACTCGTTCGGGAGACAATGTGGCGGCCCGGACCACAGAGCTACGCGCATCCCATTGCTGCTGCTCCGGCGAACAGGCCGCGACTCGTGTGGGTGCTTTTCGACGAGCTGGGTTATAAGCAGACCTTCGAAGCGCGCGATCCCTCGCTGAGCCTGCCGAACTTTGATCAGTTGAGGAGCGAGAGCATGATTTACACCGATGTGACGCCCATTGCGTACCGCACCACGCGAGCGGTGCCGACGCTGATGCTGGGCCGCGCGGTCACCGATGTTGAATACACCAACAGCAACCGGTACCTCGTCCAGATCGAGGACAACCACTGGGAAGAGTTCGACCCGGAGAGGTCGCTGATCGGATTGGCGAAGCAGCATGGCGTGACGACGTCGATCATCGGCTGGTATATCGCATATTGCCCGGTGTTCGAGAAAGTGGCGACAGAGTGTTACTGGAGCAATGATGACGCGCAGGATCGCGGGCCGACAATGCTTGACGCGAGTTTCGCTGAGAACGTGTGGTTCCCGCTGCGGATGATGGTGGAGCAGTTTGTATGGCCGGGCAAAGCGTGGGCCGATGATGCGGCGTGGAACGAGCGTGGACACATTGCCTCGGTGGAGGATGTGAGCCGGCACGCGCTGGATACGCTGGCCACGAGTCAGGCGGACATCGTTTATTTGCACATCCCGGCACCGCACCCGCCGGGGTTCTGGGACCGGCGAACCGGGAAATTTGCAATCGGCGGGTCATACGCTGACGGCTTGGACTACAGCGACCGTCTGCTCGGCCAGATGCTCGGCGAATTGGAGAAGCAGCCGCGATGGGCATCGACCACGCTGATTGTGCAGGGCGACCATTCGTGGCGAACGGCAATGTGGCGGCCGCTGCCCGGGTGGAGCGCTGAAGACGAGCGCATCTCGCGCGGTGGCGAGTGGGATCCGCGGCCGGTGCTGATAATTCATGAGCCCGGGCAGCAGGATGCGAAAGCGCTGACGGCGGCGACCAGCCTGATGTACGTGCACAATTTTGTTGCGAGCTGGATCGGCGCACAGCGGTCGGGGATCAGGAGTCAGAGCCCAGATGGGGGTGAGTGAAGTTCACGCGGCCTTTTTCACTTCGGCGATGAGCTGCTGGAATGCCGGGTCGGCACGGAGCGCCCGAAAGGCGGGGTCCTCCCGCACATAGATCATCCAGCCCTCGTGATCGCGGAAGGCGCTCTCGAGGACGGCGAGCGCAGCAGAATTATCCCCGAGAGCCGCGAGGCATCGTGCGCCGTCGACCTTGCTGCCAACGTAATAGTTGGTGTCGGTGGTTGCGCCACAGGCGCGCAGGGCTGCCGGATAGCCTTGGGTGCGGTATATGTCAAGAAGTTTCTTTTGCATTTGAGGGTCGTAAAGGCCGCGCATGACCCACTCGAATTGCTGCGCAGCGCGGGTCTGATCGCCCATAGCCGAGTAAATGTACCAGAGCTTGTAGTGAGCGGCAAGAAAATTGGGATTTTCAGCCAGGATCTGCTGCATTTGTTCAACCGCTTGGGGAAAGCGATTTTCGTATTCGTAAAGCCAGGCCAGATTGGTGCGCAGAATGCGCGAGCGCGGATCGACGTCGAGCGCGGCCTGTAACTGCTCCTCGGCTTCGTTAAAGCGACCCGCTGTCATTAGCATCTGCTCGTACCAGTGATGAGCGTTTACGTTCTCCGGTTCGAGAGCGATGGCCTTGCGAAATTCGGCTTCGGCCGCGGTCAGATTCCACAGGTAGTACCAATCAGAGAATCCGAGGGCCGCGTGCGCTTCAGCCAGCGAAGGATCGAGTGAGAGAGCCTGATTGGCAGCGGCCCATGCCTGGCTGCGCGCAGTTCCGGGGTCCATCCAACTGTATTGGCCCATGAGGTTGTAGGCGTCGGCGAGTTGCGCGTAGGCCTCTGCATACTTGGGATCGATGGCTACGGCATTGCTGAAGCTCTCGATGGCCTGCTCGAATCCACTCCGGGAACGCTGCGAGAAAAAGTACAGACCCCTGAGATAGGCGTCATGAGCCTCGAACTTACCGGGCCGGTACCTGGTGTGCTGGAGGGTGGGCACATGAATCGAAAGCGCGTGCCCCACGGAGTCAGCCACGCTGGACTCGAATTCGAACTGGTCGCTGAGGTCTCCTTTATAAACGTCAGCCCACACGCGCGATTGGTCGCTGATGCGGACGAGTTGCGCCGAAACGCGCACCGCGGCTCCCTGTTGCTCGAGACTGCCAACTATCAGGTACTGGACATTGAGCTCACGGCCAATCTGAGCGGGCGACTTGTCTGTGTTGATGTAAGTGCGCGCCGAGGCGGGCGCAATTACCCGCAGCCGGCCCGGAGCGAGCGCTCCCAACCGGGCGATCAATTCTTCGGTAATGCCGTTGCAGATGTATTCGCGGGAGGCGTCGCCGGTGCTATTGACGAAGGGCATAACCGCGATGGAGATGACCGGCATGTGGGCGTCGTGCCAGCGCATGGCGAAGAAAACCGCACCGGTAAGCAGAACACAGGCCAGGCCGGCAGCAATAATTGCTTTATACGACGGCCTGTGAGGTGCCAGTGCGGGCGGCTGAGTTTCAAATGGAGACGGGGCAGACGGCGGGGCAGAAGGCGGCACTTGGGCGGCCTGAGGCGGCCAGGTTCCGACGGCTTCGGTGACGAGTTCGACTTTGGCCACGAAACGGTAGCCTCGGCCGCGGACGGTTTCGATGTAACGGGGTGACTGGGAGTCGTCGTCCAGGGCTTCGCGCAGCTTGCTCATAGCTGCGTTCAGCCCGTCTTCAAAGTCGACGAAGGTGTCGTTCGGCCAGAGGTGCTCGTGGAGCTCCTTGCGGCTGACCAGCTCACCCCGGCGTTCAGCCAGAGCCAGCAAAAGACTGCGCGGCTTCTCCTGCAACCGTATGGGTCTGCCATTCCTGCTCAGGTCTCCGGAATGAAGATCGAGTGAGAACGGCCCAAAGCGAGCCTGAGCCCGCATCGATGAAGGAGACGTTACCATAGCCAGTGAAAATGACCGAGGTGGCCGGATCGACGGCTGAATCTCAAGGCTCGAGAGTAGCAATACGATACCACATTCCAGACCAAACCGGTGTAGATTAGCGTGTTACTTTATTAAATTCAAATAGTTACGAAGTCAGCCAGAATTCAGCCAAAATTAAGATAGCGTCCATTGACCATGTCTCTTGGGACTCGTACCTTGCAGACATCCGGAAGCAGCGCTGAAACACCCCAAGCCGTTTCCCTTCCCCAGGAGTTTTCCCCAAATGCGGCAAATGAGAGAAGAACGTCGCGTATGGGCCCAGCTTGAACTTGCAGGTTTGCCGGCCTTGGTCTTTGGCGTTGTTATATTGATGTTTCTGGGCCTCCCCAATGCGCACGCACAGTCACCAATCGGAGCGGCAGAGTCCTGCTTTGAAGCAGGACCGGATCGTGTTCCAACTTTCGCAGAAACCCCGGTACCGCCGGTCCGTCCCGGATTGCAGGCACAGATTCGTCGCAATACTAATACCGTGACACTGGCTGCAGCGCCCAGGCTTGTGCCCGCGGGACTCACCCACCACAGGGAACTTCCCCTTCACGTGTTGAATGCAAGGAACAAGGAGCGGTGGACGCCCACGCCGATGAAATCTCCTGAGTTCCTGGCGTCGGCGCGTTAGTAATGGCTGCCAAAGCCAGGCAACCTCTCCACCCAGATGGAGATGGGACCCTGGTAATGCGATGGCTCACTCGGCGCCTTTGATCTCAAAAGGCACGGTAAGTTCCGAGTGATCGCCGCTAATGGTTGTGGCCTTGATGGTCATCTTGTAACGGCCCTGCGGGGCTACCACATTGCCATTGTCAGAGAAGAATTTGGTGGAAATGGTCAGGCTATCGTCCTGCGCAAGCGTGTTTGAGAAATCGACGACAGATGTGGCCAGCGCACAGGCCGCCGCGGCGGGCTCGATCGAGCAGGAGAGATGCACTTTGCCCGAGTAGCTGCGGGCTCGCAGCGAGATGACGCTGGCTACCGACGATCCGGCCTTGACGTCGACCGGTTGCCACTGGATGGCTGGCGCGGAGACCTGCGGAATCTTGTAGACGCGCACGTAATCGACCACCAAATCCGACGGGGTAGGCGTGGTGGCATCAGGGCTTCCCGGCCAATCCCCACCGACGGCGAGATTCATCACCAGGAAGAAGGGATGGTCGAAGACCCACTGGCCGCCCTCGGGCAGATCGTTGGCGTCCTGCACATAAAAGATGTTGGCGGGATCGTCGACGTAGAACTGAATCATGCCGGGCGACCAGATGACGCCGTAGGTGTGAAAGTTGCCGTCGTCGACGCGGGCGTTATTGGGGAACTTGAAGTCATGCCAAAGACCGTTGCCGCCGTAGTATCGGGGGCCGTGCAGGGTAGCGCGGATCATGTTGGGGCCGATGCCATTAGTGCGCTCGGTGAGCGAGACGTTTTCGGCGATGGTGGCGGATCCCGAGGCCGGCCAACCGGTAGCGAGGTAGTTGGAGCCAAGAATCCAGAATGAGGGCCAGAGGCCGGTGCCAACCGGCATGCGCATGCGGGCTTCAATGCGGCCATATTGGAAATCTTTCAGGCTGCGCGTGGTGAGTCGGGCAGAGGTCCAGAGACCGTTTGCTCCGCGCTCCGCCCTGATAACGAGGTGGCCGTTTCCGTCGAGAAAGGCATTGGGCCGCTTGGGGTCGCATTCGCGGGGATTGACGCCACGCGGAGAGCAGTAGATTACGTCTTCGCGGTCGCCCCACCCCTGGTTGCCCAGTTCGTCGTGGCTGCCGGTGTCGTAGGTCCACTTGGCCGGATCGGGAAGCGACTGCGCGGGGCCATCGAATTCGTCGCCCCAGACCGGATCGCCCCACTTGAACGATTGTGTATCGGGCACGTCAGGCCGCGTGGTTCTGAGGCCGCCAATATACCCGATCAGGTAGGTGCCGGCGAGAACCGCCGCGCCAATGGCGTACTGGATGATTGCCTTGCGCGAAATGAACCGGTTTGAGGGCGAGGCATGCCCGGCAGACGGCTGGGCGTCCGCGGCGGCCTCGCCCGACGCGGTTTCGTTTTCTGCGGAGTCGGAAGCAGAATTGTCTTCCTGCTGCGGGCCCGGCTCGGTGGAACCGGCGTGGCGGCGCACAAACTCAGGCACGTAATGGCCCAGCGGCAGAACAATCTGAAGGGGATGGTGCTGCCAGTCGGTCTTGTAAAGACGGAGAAGCTTTTTGCGAAGCGAGCGCGCTGTGACGCGAACGATGGGGTCGACGTGGGAGTCAAAGCTCGACTCCTTGCGGCCAAGGGCTTCGACGGCAATGGAGTATTCGCGAATCTCGTCAGCATGGCCGTCGAAGTACTTGTTGCAGATGAAGGAGAGAAAGCGGACCAGGCTGGCCGAGCGTGCAATCTCAGGATTGCTGAGAACGCGTTCGAGCTCCTCGCGTTCCTCACGAAAATCTGGCGGGGGTTGTGATTCCGGCGTCTCATGAGACACAGGAATCTCTCCCTTCTCAAGACCTTCCCACGATGTGCCTCGTTGCATAGTCATTACCGCTCATCCCGGCAACCTGCAACTCTCACGAATCCGGCCCGGTCCCACAACTAATCTCGCAGGTAGCGGGAAATCCGGCGATAGCCTGGGGATCAACGAGGAATCATAGCATTTTGAGCAGCGGTTAAACAGAGCGGGGCGCATCGCCGAACCGAAGGTCTCGGATTCGGCAGCCGCGACGGAATAGAGATTTAGAGAAAGAAGGTGGAATGCACGCAGATTCGATCAGGGTTTGTCTTTCCCGGCCCGCTCTTCTCCCATTTTGTAGACGCGGACCCAGTCAACCCACATGGATTGCGGAAACTCCGTTGTTGCGTCGGGATTGCCGGGCCAGTAGCCGCCAACAGCCACATTCAGCACCAGATAGAAAGAGTGGTCGAAGGCCCAGTGGCCGGCAGCGACACGATCGGCAGTTTGGGTCTCATATAAGATTCCGTCAACGTAAAAACGGATGACCCGCGGCTCCCACTCGATGGCGAAGACGTGGTAGTCGTCGCTGAAGCGGGCTGGATCAGGCAGGGTGTAGACGCCGGTGAGCGGATTGCCGCCCGAGTAACCCGGCCCGTGCAGGCTGCCGTGCACCTTTGCGGGTTCGTAACCAACGTTCTCCATGATGTCGACCTCGCCGCAAGCCGGCCACCCGACCTGGTCAAAGTTGGTGCCCAGCATCCAGAAGGCGGGCCAGATTCCCTGCCCTTTGGGAAGCTTGATGCGAGCTTCGACACGGCCGTATTTGAGATCGAAGAGCCCGCGCGACTCCAGCCGCGCCGAAGTGTAATTGCGCGTTTGGCCGTCGGGCCCAGTCAATTCTTCACGGCGCGCAGTGATGACCAGGGAGCCGTTTTGCAGATGAACATTTTGAGAGCGGGGAGTATAAAACTCAAGCTCGCGGTTGCCATAGCCGGAGTCGTTGGTGACCGCGGTCCATTTGGCGGGATCCGGCGCGCTGCCGTTGGGGCCGTTGAACTCGTCGCTCCACACCAGAGTCAGCGTTTTCGCGGAGGCATCGCCGGATTGCGGCTTACCGGGCTCAGCGCTGCGTAGAGCGGCGCACAGGCTCACGATGGCGATTGCGCAAACAAGAATGCGCGAAAGTCGAAACATCTCTATTTCCCCCAAATCACTTCCCTCAGGACACGCCGCAAGGGCATTTCCGCAGCGTGGATCGCTGAAAACACACTTCAACTACGTGGGCTCTTTCAAACGATCTGGAGCCCTATCAATTCGTGTAAATGCGGACGTAGTCCACTAGCATGTTTCCCGGAAAGACAGTGGTCGAATCGGGGCTTCCCGGCCAGGTGCCGCCGACGGCCAGGTTGAGAATGATGAACTGCGGACCTTGGTCAAAAGGCCAAGGAGTGGGTGACCAAGCTGAGTCAGTCGATTTATAAGTCGCGTAGATTCCGGTCGTGGGATCGTCCACGTAATACTGGATCTCGCCCTTTGTCCAGATCATGCCGTAGGTGTGCCACGCAGCAGCGGAAAATCCGGAGGCGTGATACTGCTCGGAGCCGTTTTCTTCATCGCTGCTTGTCCCGCCATGCACTGAGCCGGCGATCCAGTCGTAGCCCTCGGGAGGGTTGCCGGCGGCCGACGGCGGGTCGTTGCCGTCAATATGCTCCATGACGTCGAGTTCGCCGCAGGCAGGCCAGTTAATAGTTGCGATGTTATTACCAAGGAGCCAGAACGCCGGCCAGTACCCTTGTGACTCCGGCAGCATCATCTTCGCCTCGATGCGGCCGTACTGAAAACTGAACAGCCCTTGCGTCTTTAGCCGGGCCGAGGTAAAGTCGCCCGCGAGGTAGGCTGCTGGTGTCGTCTGCTGCGCCACGATGTGCAGATATCCATCGGTGCCGACATAAGCGTTGGGACTCGAGGAGTTGCAGGGACTGGTCGTTGAGGCCCAAGCGCAATAGTCTTCAAGCTCGTTGTTGCCGCAGCAATCTGTTCCGGTGTCGTAGGTCCAGACCGCTGGGTTGGGCTCGGACTGCGCGCTGGTGGCGCTGTTGAACTCGTCACTCCATACGAGAGTACCTGATGTGATCGCCTGAAAAGTCTGCGTGGTAACGCCGCTGTTTGTATCGCTCGGGGCCGTCGCGATCGCATTCACGGTGACGCTGGATGACGACGCGACTAGGAACGGAGCAATGTATTGCGTTGACGTCGTTGTGGGCGTGGAGCCGTCGATGGTGTAGTAAATGGTCGCGCCAGTCGTGGTGGAGGCCAGCGTCACAATAACCGCGCCGCCCTGCGCCCCATTGCTGGTTGAGGTTGTAATGGTGGGCGCGGCGGCCTGGGTCTGGGTGGGGCCTGTCCCTGTAGAGCCGCTACCGCTGCCGCATCCGGCCAGCAGAACGAATGCAGCAGCGAGCACAAGTCGATTTTGGAAATCAGAAAAGAACGGCATATTGAGAATCTCCCCGGCGTAGAAAATTAAATGCGCCGGTTAATACTATTCAAGATAACAACCGTACTGGCTCAGATAACTTGGCGCTCATGTCGCTATGTTCCTGATTGCCTCATTTTGTATCAACTCCGTGCCCCATCCTTTCGCCTTTTTTCTGGCGAAAGGATGGGAAACCACGAAGGTCGACGGGATCAATTGACCCCACACTAGAAGGTAAAGCGGGCGCCAAACTGGCCTACGCGTCCGCCCACTCCGCCATAGCTGATGATCTGGCCAAAGGTCGAGTCAGCCATGTTGGTGTCGGGCCCGCCCAGCGCATCGCGATTGAATACGTTGAAGAACTCCAGCCGGAATGTAAGATTGTAGTTTTCTCCGGGCCCGAAGCCCAGGCTCTTGTGCACGCCCAGGTCCTCAGTGGCCAGGCCGGGATTGCGCACTTGCGACTGGAAGTTGCCGGCATTGCCGAGCTCTGGCGCAGCGCCGCCATAAGCGCCCGGGTTGGGATTCTGGAAGCAAGTCGTGTTCAGGAACGGCTGGAAGAGCTTGCGCGTACCGGTGGTGAGCTTGCAACCGGAAACGAGGTTGGCGTAGACCGAGTTGAATCCAAGATAGTAGTTGGTGGAGTGTACCGAGATGGGCGTGCCGGTGTTGTAGTGGAAATCGCCGTCAAGGCTCCATCCGCCGATAAAGTCGTTGGCGAGCGAAGATACATCTGAGCCGAGCATCTTGCCACGGCCGAAGGGCAGATTGTAGATGACGTAGCCCTTGACGATGTGCGTCTCGTCGAAGTCCGAAATGTCTTTGGCCTCGTCCTTCAGGTCGTAGGTGTTCTGCAGCGAGCCCGTTCCCCACAGCTCCTGGAAGTCGGTGTCGATGTCGCCGTGAGTGCGCGACCAGTTATAACTGGCCATGAGTGAGAGTCCATTGGCGGCGCGGCGCTGCACGCTGAACTGCATGCTGTGGTAATCGGCATTGCCCAGCGGCACACCAACAGAGAGCAGCGGCCCGTAACCCGCCTCGGCCTGTGGATACGGTGTCAGGCCCTCCCATCCCGGACCTGCACCGCCCCAGTAGCCGTTGTACGAGGCCGGGAACTTTCCGGTCGTGACGTAGGTCTGGTAGTCGGAAAACTTGGGTTGGTTGGTTTGGAAGACACCGCTCTGCAGGTGATAGCTGTGGCTCTGGATCCAGTTCACGTCGAGTTTGGTGGCCGGGTCGAGCTGGCGCTGCACGCCGACGCTGTACTGTTGCACATTGCCTGGCGTAAGGGCGCGGGGATCCACGCTGACCACGTCAGCCTGCGTGTACTGAGGAGTCTTGACCTCGCTTGAGGTCGGCTGGTAGCCATTGTCCCACTCGAAATTGCCTTCCTGCGTGACGGCGTGGAAACCCACGTCGCCGGCCTGCTGATAAGGCACGCCACCCCAGGTGTTCATGTTGAGTGGAGTAAAGAAGACGCCGAAGTTGGCGCGCGCCACGGTCTTATCCGTGATCTTGTAGGCGATGCCGATATGCGGCGAGTAGTTGAAGTAGTCCTGGCGTTTTTCAAACGACTGGCTGCCGCTGGTAAGGTACTGATATTCGCCGTTCTCGCCGGTGACAGGGTTGAGCGCGTTGAGGACGAAGTTGGACCAGTGGCCGTACTTCTCCTTGTAGGGATTGTTGTAGTCCCAGCGCAGGCTTACGTTGAGTGTGAGGCGCGGACCCACCTTTATGTCGTCACTCGCGTACCAGGAGAAGGCCTTGCGGCGGCCGTATTCGTTGTCGGGATTGTTGGTCTCCGCGTTGTACACGTCGCCGAGCAAAAAGCTGCCGAAGGCGTTGCCGATCTGGTCGTAGGCGTTGATGTCGTACCACGCGGGAGCGGTGTTGGTGGGATCGAAGATGATGGGATAGCCGCCGGTGAAGGTGTTGTCGTCGGTCGTGTAGTTAAACTGCATGGCGCGGAACTCAACACCGGCCTTGATGTTGTTACGGCCGTGGCTCCAGACCAGTTCGTCGTTGTAGATGTAAGTGTTGCCGGCATAGTAGTCGTTGAACTGGCTGCCCAGCGGCGAGAAGCTCCATCCGTTCTGGTAATTCGCCCCGCCAAAATACATGCCCGAATCGAAGTACATGAGCGGGAACTCGCCTGCGCCGTCGTAGCCCAGCAACTTTTGATCCCAGTGACCGCTCGTCGACACGGCAATGCTGGGGTTGCGGAACCGGTTGAAGGTGGCGTACGCGGTGTTGAGAAGATTGGGCGAGATGGTGATGGCATCGCTCAGGCGCACGCCGGGCGCGGTAGTGTTGTGCCAGTACGAGTTGGCCATGGGACCGCCATACTGCGCGGTGGGAGACCACACTCCACCCTGATCGGCGTTGATGCGCGGATAGTCGTCCCAGTAGAACGAGCCGGCGATGTGCTGGCGCTGAGTCATGTTGTAGTCGACCTTGATGCTCGACTGGGTGTTGTGGAACCAGGGATCGGGATTGTAGCCCGGACCCGCATCGTTGGCGGTCAGCGATGACTCGGGCTGGTAATACTGGTGATAGAGCTGCAGAATCTGCGAAGTGACGTGGCTGATGCGGTTGGTGGGAATCTGGTTATTGACGAAGACGCAACCGAAGCCAGCCGGAGTGTTTGCCGAGGGAACGGGTGTCATACCAGTAGTCGCCGGATCCATGACGGCGCCTTTGTAAACCGGGTTGCCGCAGTTGTCGATGGCCGCCGCGCCGCCGTAGGTATAAACTGCAACGCCGGGTGACAGCATCGGGCTGAGGTCGGCGTAGGCCGTGGGGTCGCCGCTCGAATCGAGACCCATCATTGCGTCAGTGGGTACCGTGCGCGAGTTAGGACCGAGGTTCCACATCGACTGCATGTAACGCTCGAACGAGGCGAAATAGAACAGCTTGTTCTTGACCAGCGCACCGCCGAAGCTGCCGCCCCAGTCAGAGAGCGAATCGCTGATTTTGAGATAGGCAGGCGCGTTGGCTGGATCGGTGATGGCCGAAAGGTGATTCGATGCGCTGATAGCGTCGAGGTCAGTGGAGTGCAGGAAACCGAACAGCGATCCGTGTATTTTGTTCGTGCCCGACTTCATTTCGTACCTGAACACGCCGCCGCCGGAACGTCCCGCGTCGGCGCTGATACCGGCTGTGTCAGTCTCGAACTCCTCCACAGCCTCCATTGGAGGCTGCGACTCCGAGATATATCCGCCCAGCTGCGAAACCGCCGAGGTGCCGTCGATCAGCACTTCCTTGGTGAGAGCCATGCCGCCATCGATGTGAGAGCTGTAATCGGAGCCTTCGGCGCCGGGCACGTAAGCAAAGATGAAGTTGGAGAGGTTGCGGCTGCCCTGCACGTTTAACGGCAGTTCGCTAACCGCTTGGCTGTCGAGATTGCTGGATACCGTCGAGTCCTGGGTTTGCAGGAGCGGCGGCGCTCCCGAGACTTCGACGGTTTCGGTGGCTCCGCCCACCTGCAGCGAAGCATCGATCTCGGCCACCTGCCCGATGAGCAGCGTAACACCGGGCCGGTCGAGATTTTTGAAACCAGCTTTGGCAAAACTCACGGTGTAGGTGCCGACGGGCAGGTTCTCAACCCGGTAGATGCCGAGGTTGTCACTGGCCGCCGTCCACGTCTCATTTGTGGCTGGGTTGGTTACGCGGACCTCAACACCCGGCACCACAGCCGAGGATGCGTCCTTGACAGTGCCGGTGATGGCGCCGCGGTCAGATTGCGCGTGAAGCGCTCCCGCGACCCCAAACGCCGCCAGCAACAGAACAACTAGAATCCTCTTCCAAATCATCGTCAACTCCTCCTAATGGACCGCACGATGTGTGCGGGCAATTGCGCGACGTTCCCCGCCCCGATGCCTGTGCAGCGCTTGCTCTTTCGTGTTGCCGCCTGCTCCTGTTGGCCCATTTCCATGGAGCTCGCGCATTTCTGTCGAGAAATCAAGGCAATCTCGCGATCTCTTCCCGGATCCGGGTCCCGCAAACGACTGACGCCCGATCTTTCACAGGCGAATGCTGGCAGAAGGTGTCCCGGAAACATCTGGCATTAAATGCGCGTTCGAGACAGAGAGAAAGGTAAGACGGGGATAAATTTACAAGTGGCTCGCAAGATGCAGTGTTAGTTGCGCTTACACACGTAAAACGAAAAAGGGATAAAGGATGCAAATCGATTGAATGGATAGAGCGTAATGGTTTGTATCATTTACGGGTAAAACGCACATCCAGAGGTGCTAATTTACGTGCTAACCGTCGTATGGGAAGCCAGCCAACCATCTTGCTGCGCGACGCGACGTCAACCGTAGGCAACAATCAGGCCAACTGCTGGACCGCTATGCTCACGCGTCCCGGTTGCGCAGGGCGATCGAAGAGTAAACGAGGTCAGGTTGCTGTAATCCGGCGAGGTCAACAGGTTCAGATCGATAGGTTAGGATGTCTCATGCAAATTCGAGAGATTTGTAGCGTCGCAAGTCGAAGGCTGTTTCTCCTGGCATTTTTGGCATTGCCATTTGGTGGAGCATCACTGATCGCTCAGGGATCCCAGACTGCGGTCACGCAAACTTCCACGGCGCAGCCCGCTTCAACTGAGCAGAAGCCGCCGCAATCAAGACCTAAGCCGCCCATACGGCCGATCGATATGGCTCCGACCATACCCACGCGGTTCGATTTTCTGCGTGGAGCGTACGGGCCATTCCGCGCCAACAACGATCTGCTCTATTACCACCTGGATATTCGCGTCGATCCGGCGAAGAAGCTTATCGGCGGCAAAAACACCATCCGCTTCAAGATGCTGAAGGATGGGACGCGTATCCAGCTTGACCTGAGCGAGAAGCTGAACATCGACAAAATCCTGTTCAAGGGCGCGCCCCTCAAATATGAGCGTGACACCGGTGCCGTGTTCATTGACTTTCCTGAGACGCTGCACGCGGGACAGGTGTACGAGATCGAGTTCTATTACTCGGGCAATCCGCCGGAGGAGGGTCGGTTCGGCTGCATCACCTTCAAAAAGGACACGTCAGGCCACGACTGGGTCAACACGGCGTGCGAGGGCGAAGGCGCGAGCGTGTGGTGGCCGAACAAAGACCAGTGGCGCGACGAAGTGGAAAGCATGGACATCAGCGTGGCCGTACCCAACGGCCTTACCGATGTGTCGAACGGAAAGTTTGTGGGCAAAACCGACCTTGGCGACGGCTTCTCGCGTTGGGACTGGCACGTGAGCTATCCCATCAACAACTACGATGTGGCGCTGAATATCGGCAATTACGTGCACTGGGGCGAGAAACTCGGCGACATTCCTCTCGACTACTTTGTGCTGCCCGAGGATCTGGACAAGGCCAAGGTACAGTTTGCGCAAGTGCCCGAGATGTTGAAGGCCTACGACCATTACTTCGGACCGTATCCGTTTGCGCGCGATGGATACAAACTGATCGAGGTGCCGTACGCGGGCATGGAGCACCAGAGCGCGGTGGCGTACGGAAACCTCTTCAAGAACGGCTACCTGGGACGCGACTGGGCCGGCGTGGGCATCAGCCTCAAGTTCGATTTCATCATCATCCACGAGAGCGCGCATGAGTGGTTCGGCAACAGCATTACCGCCGACGATGAGTCGGACATGTGGATCCACGAGGGGTGGGCGACTTATCTCGAAGGCCTATACGTGGAGTACCGATGGAGCAAGGCCGACGGCATCAAATATCTGAACGGATTGAAACCCAAGATCGTAAACATGCGGCCGATCATCGCCGAGCATGAAGTGAACTCCGAACCGACCGAGGACCAGTACTTTAAAGGGGCGCTGATGCTGAACACCCTGCGCAGCGTGATTGACGACGATGCCAAGTGGTTTGCGTTGATTCGCGGTTTCTATCAGCGGTACAAGTACCAGAACATCATGACCCCCGAGGTGGTGAGCTACTTTAACCAGCATTCGGGGATGGACCTGACGCCGATCTTCGACCAGTATCTGCGGCACGCCCACATTCCGCGGCTTGAGCTCTTGTTTGGCGAGGCGCCGCAGCTGGTGATGTACAAATGGGACGCCGATGAAGAGAGCTTCGCCATGCCGGTGCGCGTGGGCACGCCGGACCACTGGCAAGTCATCCATCCCAAGACAACGGAGTGGCAGTGGATGAAATCGCCGATCACCAAGGATGAGTTCCAGGTGGCAACGGATTTGTATTACGTGGATGTGGACAAGCAGTAGTGGGCCAACCACAAATCCGCACCCTGCCTTACTCACACCGAAACGCCGTCATCTGATCCACGCGCGCCGCCCGCAGAGCCGGAGCCACGCACGCCGACAGCGCCACTGCCGCAAGTAGGCCCACGGTCTCAGGCAGATCTCCGCCGGTGAGCGCAACGCTCCACTGATCGACGAGGACCCCGTCCAGATTCGGTGAGCGTTCGAGATCCCAGATATGCGGCCTGTTCAAGCCGACTCCCCGCTCCTCGCCGGATGCCGGCTGCACTTGGAGCCGCACGATGCGTTTCGCAGTTGGGTAAGGAAAAGGAAAGGGGTTTGAAGCCCCTGCTCCCTCCTGCGCTCATTCCGGCGGGTACTGATAGCCCCAGGGATTGCGCAGGAGCGCGATGCGGCGCTTATCGACAAATAGTTTGGCGAGGACGACGCCGAAGAGGAATCCGGCGATGTGGGCGAGGTAGGCAACGCCACCGGTTTGAACGTCGCTTGCGATGAGGCCGAACTGAAAGAGCTGGGTGAGAATCCAGAAGCCGATGAGAAAGAGCGCGGGAATGTATGTGACGCGGATGAAGATGACGAACCAGATCAGGGTGCGGATGCGGTCGCGCGGAAAGGTGACGATGAACGCGCCCATGACTGCGGCGATAGCTCCGCTGGCGCCCAGGCAGGGGATGCGTGAGTTGGGGTCGCCGAGCACCTGAGCGCACATGGCGACTACGCCTCCGGAGAGATAAAAGACAAGGTACGGCAGGTGGCCCATTACGTCTTCCATTGCCGGCCCGAACGCCCACAGGAAAACCATGTTGCCAATGATGTGCATCCAGCCGGCGTGCATGAACATTGACGTGAGCAGCGTGACGGCGTGGTGGCCGTGGGTGACGCGGATGGGAATGACCGACCAGGCGTGCACGAATCGGTTGCCGCCGAGGATCTCGAGGAAGAAGACCCAGGAATTGATGATGATGAAGAAGATGGTGACGCCCGCGGAGATGCGCGAACGGCGCGAGGCGTCGCCAAGTGGAATGAGGGCGCCCACTACATGCCGCCTTTTCCGAGCAGGATGCCGATGCCGTAGGTGACCGCGCCCTCGAGCGCGCCGACGACGGTCATCTCGAGTCCCGAGGACCACCATGAACGGACGGTAATGAGCGACTTGGCCGCGCCCACGGCGAAGTGGGCGGCGAGCGAGACGATAGCCGCGACGATGACCGCCGGCATTCCCTGCATGAAGAAGAAGGGAATAACCGGGATGATGGCGCCCACGGCGGTGGAGAGCGCGCCGGAGCTGGCCGAGACGATGGGGTTGGAGAGCGACTCTTCGGTTGAACCGAGGCGCTCGCTAGCGAGAGCCTTGAGAAGCTGCTCTGGATCGCTGGCGATGTGGTTCACCATATGGATTGCGTCGGCCTCGGGCAATCCTTTCATCTGGTAGTAGAGTGAGAGCAGCTCGCGGGCCTCAGGGCCGTTCATGGCGATGGCTTCGCGCTCGCGGGCGATTTCGGCGTGATAGATTTCGCGCTCGCTTTTTGCGGCGAGGTATGCGCCCGAGCCCATGGAAAGCGCCGAAGCGATCATGCCGGAGAGGCCGGCGAGGAGCACATATTTGGAGTCGCCGGAGGTTGCGCCTGAGACGCCGGAGACGATGCCGAAGATGGCGCCTAGTCCGTCGTTGACGCCGTAGATAGCGTCGCCGATCCACGCGCCGGGCTGTTTGCGGCCCTGGTTTCGCTTGGCAAGCATCTCGTCCAGGACGGCCTTGGCATCGATTTTGGGTGCACCCGCCGGGGCCTGGTAATGGCCGCGGAGGAGTGAGCCGAGCTCGCGGTAGTGCTCTTTCTCGTCCTCGACGACGTGCTCGAGGATAGCGATGGAGCCCTCGTCGCCGAGGGCCTTGAGCTGCTCGCCATAACGGGCGATGTCGCGGGATTCTTCAATCTCGAGGCGGCGGAGAGCCATGCGGATGCCGCCGGCGCGGTTGGCCAGGGAATTAGCTTCGCCGGCAGGGCCGCCGGCGTAGGCCGGCGTCTGGCCGCCCAGTTCCTTGATGCGCCCCTCCCACAGCGCGGCGTGCTCGATTTCAGCCTGGGCCAGATGGCGCAGCACCTGCGCCCGTACAGGGTCGGTATCGCGGTCGGCCAGGGCGGTGTAGGTGTGGTACCCCTCCATCTCGGCTTGCCAGTTGCCTTCAAGAGCTGCCAAAACCTTCTTGACTCTCGCACCGCTCAGCATCGCAATCGGCATCGGTCTTTCCTCGCTTTCAATGAAGCATAGCGGAAATCAGGACGAAGCGGGTAGGGTGCCTGTGAATGAGGCGGGTTTGATATTCACGCGTATGCGGGTTGCCGTATAGTGATGTGTGCAGCAGGAAGGCCGGTTTTTCGCGGATGATAACGATCAACCTGGGTGTGCCGTCTCGTGCCCGTTGCCTTCAATGAACTTCGTGCAAGAACGCTGCCCGGTGAGGGCAGAGATTCGAATTTGAAGAAAGCGGGAATCAAGGTCTATGGCAGCTGATAGCAAGCATTCCGGCGCGCTCACGTCACCGGGATATTTCGTACCGTTTCTTGCGGTAGCGGTGTTGTTCTTCATGTTCGGGTTCATCACCAACCTGAACATGGGTCTTGTACCTGACCTGAAGAAGATCTTTGAAATCCAGAAGCTCGAGAATTGGCAGGCAATGTTGGCTAACGGTGCCTTCTTTACTGCTTATTTTGTGTTTTCGGCGCCCGCGGGACGCCTGATTGAAGCGATCGGATACAAGCGGACCATGGTGGTCTCACTGTTCATCCAGGTACTGGGTGCGCTGCTTTTTCTTCCGGCAGCCCAGGCCGTTTCATTCCCGCTCTTCCTCACTGCGATTTTCGTGGTTGGCGCCGGAGTCTCAACTCTGCAAACGGCCGCGAATCCGTACGTCTCAATCCTCGGGCCTGAAGACACGGCACCGATCCGCTTGAATTTGGCGCAGGCGCTCAATTCGCTGGGCGGTACGATTGCACCGTGGATCGCCGGAACATTCATCCTGACCGCGACTGTGCTCGACCCCGCTGTGGTGGCAAGCGAGAGCGCCGCGGCACAACACGCCTATCAGATGTCGATCGCAAACACGGTGCGGATGCCATATCTGATTATCGCGTTTGGATTGGTTTTGCTGGGCCTCGCAGTGGCTTTCCTTCACCTGCCTCATATTGAAGCCACAAGGCAATTCCGGCCGGGCAAAGAGGGTGATGAAGTGCTGAAGCGCAGCATCTGGAACTACCGGCACACGGTGCTCGGCGCATTGGGCATTTTCCTGTATGTGGGTGTTGAAGTGGGTTTGGCTACCGCAATGGTGCTTTATTTCAGCGACGACAAGCGCGGCGGCCTAAACGTACTGTCCGTGCAAACCGCTCAGAAGCTGGTCCTTTTCTATTGGCTGGGAGCATTGGTCGGCAGATTGCTCGGTTCGTGGATGATGACCAAGATAAAAGCAGGAAGGCTGCTGGGGATATTTGGCGTCACGGCCGCAGCCCTCGTTGTAATATCGATCGTTTCTCCGGGTTACGTCGCAATCGGGAGCCTCATCCTCGCGGGGTTCTTCAACTCGGTCATGTTCCCGAACATTTTCACACTCGGCATCGCTGGCTTGGGCCCGATGACCAGCAAAGGATCGGGGCTGATTATGACTGCCGTATGGGGCGGCGCGTTGATTCCGGTCGCAATCGGATGGTGCTCCGACCACTTCAGTTATCAGTTGGCACTCGTCATTCCTGTGGTGTGCTACCTCTACATCGCCTTCTACGGATTCTGGGGCTCAAAGCCGACGAGAACGGCGGAGGCGTAAAAGCAGTTTTTGGCTTTCAGCATTCAGCGCGAATACCCTCCGGCCATGCTGGAGGGTATTCATGTTTAAGGGCCGGGACCACGGTTTTGTGGCGGAAATCGGCGTAAGATGATGTGCGGGCTTCGAGGTACGTGGTTATGAGGCATAAGGCCAGAGACAGTGAGAAGATGGCTGGGCAGTTTGGCCCGGCCGTGCTGATTACGATTCTTGCAGTTGTTGCGGTGCTGATCGTCCTGCTGCGGATGGTGGTATTTGTGGCGCCGCACGCGCGGCACTAACAACAGGGCTCAGGGATCAGGGTTCAGTTGCCAGCTTGTCGCTAATGGATTCTGCTGCTCCCTATTCCCTATTTACTGTTCCCTACGCCCTGTTCCCTGTCTTTCCGCAGCCCTTCCATCACCGACTGGATGAGGGTTTTGGCGCCCTCCATGCCGCTGAGGACTGCCTGCAGATCGAGTGAGGGCTTGGAGGGATTGCGGGACGAGCTGCAATAGACCCCGTGCTGGCCAACCAGGATAAGAGAATCGGTCAGCAGGTCGAGGGCGACGGCGAGCCGGCCGCGCTCAGTGCCCATCATGAACTCGTGCCGCTCAAGCTCGGCGCGCTTTTCGTCGAATACATTCATGGATTCAGAGTAGCCGATGGGGCGCGGGGTAAGCTTCGCGCCTCCATCAGGCCCGGGATTGTCGACAAAAAGTTGCAACCAAATAGTTGCGCTTTTAGACCGACATCGGTATTATGCAACCTGGAGGTAGCGTTTTGATCCCTGACAGAATTGAAAAACGGATTGAGCTGAAGGCGCCGGTGGCGCGGGTTTGGCGGGCATTGACCAACTTCCGCGAGTTCGGTGAGTGGTTCCGGGTTGCGCTGACCGAGCCTTTCGCGGTGGGTGCGACTGTGCGCGGAAACGTGCTGCATCCCGGCTTCGAGCACGTAGTCTTTGAGGCGAAGGTTGAGGAGATGATTCCGGAGCGGCTTTTCTCGTACACCTGGGCGCATCCTAAGTCGCTGGCCAAAGAACATTACCAGCCCGACTACACCGGCGAGCCGAGGACTCTCGTCGAATTCCGCCTGGAACCGACGGCGGCGGGCACGCTGCTGACCGTCACCGAATCGGGCTTCAGCAAGTTGCCTGACGACCGCCGTGAGCAGAAGTACAAGGGCAACGAAGGCGGTTGGGAGCAGCAGATGAAGAACATCGAGGAGTACCTTGGCGAACATGCGTAGATTGCGGACCCGACGCCCTGCGCCTGCGGTGCTGTTTGCCGCGCTGGGCGACGAGACGCGCCTGGCGCTGGTGGCGCGGCTCGCCTGCGGCGAGGCGGCATCGATCACCAAACTTACGCGCTACTCGCGGCTGACGCGGCAGGCGATTACTAAACACCTGCGCGTGCTGGAGCGCGCGGGGATGGTGCGATGCGTGCGCGCCGGCCGGGAGAGCCGGTTCGAGCTCGACCCTCGGCCGCTCAGCGAGATTGAAGAGTATATTCAACGCGTCTCGCGCGAGTGGGATGCGGCGCTCGGGCGGCTGAAAGCGTTTGTTGAGGAGTGAGGAACACCGCTTTTAGAAGTTGAAGTTCTTCATGTAGTCGGCGTCGGCGCGCAGTTCAACCCATGGGTCGCCGTCGAATCGCTCCTGCTCAACGAAGTAGTACTTGAGATGCGTGGCCGCGCGCAGGATCGGCTTGTAGTCGATGTTGCCTTTACCCATCACCGGCATTTCAGGCTCGTCTGAGCCCGGCACACGGATCATGTCTTTTACGTGCAGCAGCTGGAAGCGGCTGGGGTCGCGGGCGATGAACTCGGCCGGGCTGTGGCTTGATAGGTAGACCCACCCGCAGTCCATCTGCAACGTGACGTATTTGGGATCGGTGCGCTTCATGATCTCGTCGTACACCAGCACGCCGTCGATAGTGGCGAACTCCGGCGTGTGGTTGTGGATTCCGAAAGTCATGCCGGCGGATTTCACAGTCGCACCGATTCGGTTGAACTGATCGATCCTCCAGTGCCAGTCGTCGAGCGTGGGCACGCCGTGGGCGTTCGGGTCGCGGTGCATTCCGTCAGACGAAGAACAGATGATGTATTCGAGGCCGAGATCTTTGGCGTAGCTGATGATGGAGTCGAGCTGCTGGTTGAGCAGCATGAGCGTGTAGTGCGCGCTGATGCAGCGCAGGCCGGCCTGATCCATGGCCTTGCGGAAGTCGGTGGCCGACCGGTTGTAGAAACCGGCGGCCTCAACCACGGCGTAACCGGCCGAGTGAACCTGGTTGAGCGTGCCCTGAAAGTCCTTCGGCAGCATTTCGCGCACAGAGTAGAGCTCGAGACCAACCGGCACCTTGAGTGTGCGTGCCTCCGCCCTGCCTGAACCCGCAACCACCGCAGCCGCTCCTGCCGCTTTCAAAAACTCCCTGCGCGATGCAATCGTCATCTGCTTCTCCCTCTCGCTGTCTGTTCAGCTTGCCTTGTTCCCTCGTTCCCTGTCTTTTACGCCTTGATGCTCTTTGCCGCCGTATCCCAGGCAGCGATGGCACGATGGAAGTAAGAGTAATTGGCCATGTGGCATCCAATGGCCGCGTTATTTCCGAAGACCTCATTCTCGACAACTTTTTGGCGCGTAACCACCGCGTTGAAGAAGTTAGCGATGTGGTCCTGAGTATCATCGTATCCCCGCGGCAACGTGAATGATTCCGCCTCGGGCAGCGGCGCCATCGTCTCGGGATGCGCGGCCTTCCACTCCGCCATTCCCTTCTGGCGTTGCGCCTCGGTCATGCCGTTCCAGCCGTAGGACTCGAAGCGCGGACGCACATCCTGCGGCGTAAAAGTGACAGAGCGCCCGGTGATCACCATGGTGCCCGTCTTTCCGTAGAACACAATGTGCTCGTCGTCGGTATCGTTGTTCTGGTTGCAATGCAAATTGACGTGAACCGGGCCGCTGGGAGTGGAGAAGTCGTAGACGGTCTCTAGAAAGTCAGGAAAATCGCGGCCGTCTTTGAAGTGGTATAGACCACCCGTGGAGTAGGCGCGCGCGGCCGGCGCATTGATGCCGGTGATGAGCTGGATGCCGCTGAGGAGATGGACGAAAAGATCGCCGCCAAGGCCCTCGCCGTAGTCTTCGAAGCAACGCCAGCGGAAAAAGCGGACGGGATCGAAGGGTACCTGCGGCGCGTCAACCAGGAAGGCCTTCCAGTCGATGGTTGCGGGGCTGGCGTCGTCTCCAATCGGATACACCCATGCGCCGCCGGGCGAGTTGCGATTCCACTGCGCATCGATTTCATGCACCTCGCCGAGGCGGCCGGAGTCGTAAATCTCTTTGGCCTTGAGATACAGGATGGAGCTGACGCGCTGGCTGCCGGCCTGGAAGATGCGCTTGTGCGACTGAACGCCCTCGAGCATAGCAAAGCCGTCCTCGACGGTGTGCGACATGGGCTTTTCGCAGTAGACGTCTTTGCCGGCGCCAACGGCATCGAGAGTGACGAGGCGGTGATGATGGTCGGATGTAGCGACGAGGATGGCGTCAATATCGTTGCGGTCGAGCAGGCGACGATAGTCACCAGTGGTATTGAAGCTTGCGCCGTATGCCTCGATGCCCGCTTTCAGGCGCGTGGAGTAGAGATCGGCCGAACCAACGCACACGCCGGTGGGCACATTGCGCGCCGAGCGCAGCAGATCGCAGCCCCGAATCCCGGTGCCGACGATGCCGAAGCGGATTTTGCGGCCACCGGGCAGACTGTCAGACGAGTGCTGCGGCGCAGTGAGCGTACTTGTTTGAGCGGCTTGCGCGACGGCGGCGGCAGCCACGGCCGCACCCGTACCGAGGCGCACAAAATCCCGGCGAGTGATTTCGTTCAGCTTCATTGGCGGGTCCCTCTTGCGGTGCCCATTCTCGCTCGCCATGCGAGGGTGTGTCCAGCGGACGAGCGGTGCGGCGCCTCACATCGGGGTGAGTTCAGTAGATCCAGGGAATGAGCCGCCAGGTGCGGGCGAAGTATTCGTCGTACTCGGCTCCGAAGTGCTCGCGCAGCAGCCTTTCTTCGGCGTTCATACGGGCGATGAGAGTGAGGAACAATGCCAGAACGAGCACGAGACCGATGCTGGAGCGGAAGATGAACTGCCAACCGATCAAGTTGATGATCATTCCAAGGTAGCTGGGATTGCGGATGAGGCTGTAGATGCTGTGAGTCTCAAGAGTGTGGCCGGTCTGGATGGCAACCAGGCCGCTGAAACGCTTGCCGAGCACAAAGACGGGATAGAGCCGCAGCGCTCCCCCGGCAGCGTAGAGAACGATGCCTGCCCAGCGGAGCGTGTCGCCATCCATCGTCAAAAAGTTGAGACGGTCAGTGAGGGGAGGAAAGTAGGCATTCAGGATTGCGATAACGGTGAAGACCGAAAGCACCCAGCGATTGCCCCGGTCTTCTTTTGCGCCCGCACTGAGGCTGCCGCGTGAGAACGGCGCAACTGCCATCATGGCCAGAGTTACGACGACCAGCGCGATGAACGCAGGATGTGAGAAAAAGGATTTGAAACCACCCCAGGCCAGAACGGCCAGCGCGAACTGAAAAAAAGCGATCATGAGGCCCATCCACAGTGTATTTTTCTGTGCTGCCATGCGTGTTTCTCCGGGCGACGAATTAATGTTAAGCCCGCAAAAGAGTTTGCAGACCGTAAAACAGCCTTCAATACACCCAGGGAATGAGCCGCCAGGTGCGGGCGAAGTATGAGTCGTACTCGGCACCGAAGTGCTCGCGCAGCAGCCGTTCTTCAGCGCGGATGCGAGCACTGACGGGGATAACGGCGAGCGCGACCGGCACAAGCCCTGCACCGGAGCGAAAGGCCAACGCCCAGCCGAGCAGGTGAATCAGCATTCCCACGTAAGCTGGATTGCGCACCAAACTGTAGACTCCGCTGGTTTCAAGCGAATGTCCGGCCTGGATGGCTACCAGCCCGCTGAATCGCCGGCCCAGCACGAAGATCGCCCAGAGCCTGAGCGAACCGCCGGCCGCAAAGAGGACCACGCCCAGCCAACGGGTACCATCGCCATCGATGGTCAGAAAGCCGCGGCGATCAGTGAAAGCGGGAACCCAGGCATTGAGCAGCACCAGGCAGATAAGAACGGGAATGAACCAGCGATTGGCGCGATCTTCCTTCACGCCCGAGCCAAAATTGCCGCTGGTGAACGGCGCCACCACAATCAAGACGAGGGTGACCGCCGCAAGAGCAATAAATGCGCGATGAGAGAAGAAAGGCCTCCATCCGCCCCAGGCAGAAATGGCGAGAGCCCATTGCAGCAGAACCGCGATGATCCCTGATGCGGCGACTTTGAGTTTCTTTGTCACTTGGCTCTCTTTTCGCGTAACGCCCATCGTAATGGCGCGCCAGGCGCGGAGCGGTGACGGCTCATACATTGACCTGTGCGATTCAAAGAACATTCATTTTGAACGCTGCAGCGGAGTTCGAAAGCCCGCGCCACTTGGCCGTGAAACAATGGAAACCGAACCCTTTATGAGCGACGAGACACCCATCGAATCCGTGACCGGCGCCAACGCTGATGCCGAGACGGCGCTGAAACTCGAAACCGAAGCCGCCGCAGAGTCAAGCGCAACGGAACCGGCGACGAAGACCGAAGTAAACGCGGTTGCGATTGAAAACGCGGCAACCGCGGCGGCGACCACTGACGACCAGGAGCCTGTAGTTGAGGTTGCGGCGCCGCCGGCAGCGGAAGAACCGCCGGCACTCGAGGTTCCCAAAGAGCCGGAGGAGTCTTTCGGCGACGTGCTGCGCGACTACGAGCGAACACACATGCATCGGGCCGCACAGAACAGGCTCGAGGGCACGGTGATTTCAGTCTCCGCGGACCAGGTGATTCTCGACATCGGTTACAAAATGGAAGGCGTGCTGCCACGCTCGGCGTTTGAGAACAACGCAGAGGGAGTAAAACCGGGCGACTGCTTTCCGGTGTCGATCACCGGCCGCAACGAAGAGAACTACTACGAGCTTTCGCGCTTCAAGGTGGTACAGCCGCGGGACTGGAGTGCCCTGGAGCGGGCATTTGCTGAAAAGACCGCCGTGGCCGGCACCGTAACGGCGGTGGTGAAGGGTGGGCTGAGCGTGGACTTGGGCGTGCGGGCATTTATGCCGGCCAGCCGCAGCGGCACGCGCGACGCAGCCGAACTAGAGGCACTGGTGGGGCAGCAGATTACCTGCCGCATCACCAAGCTCGATACGACCGATGAAGACGTAGTCGTGGATCGCCGCGTGGTGCTGGAGGAGCAGGCGCGCGCCGAACTCGAGGGACGCCGCGCAGCGCTGAACGAGGGCGACGTGGTGACCGGAACCGTGCGCACCATCATGCCCTACGGCGCCTTTGTGACCATCGGCGGCGCGGAGATTGGCGGTATTGACGGGCTGCTGCACGTGAGCGACATTTCGCGCGCTCGCATCGCCAAACCTGAAGACGTGCTGACCGTGGGCCAGGAGCTGACGCTGAAGATTCTCAGAATCGATCCCGAGACGAAGAGGATTTCGCTGGGGTTGAAGCAGCTTCAGCCGGAGCCTTGGGAGACAGCAGTCGAACGCTACCCGGTTGGCGCGCGGGTATCGGGCACGGTGACACGGCTCATGGATTTTGGCTCGTTTGTCGAGATCGAACCGGGACTCGAGGGGCTGGTTCACATCTCCGAGATGTCGTGGGCCAAAAAGGTACGCCACCCATCGGACCTGCTCAAGAGCGGCGACCGCGTGGATGCCGTGATTCTCTCCGTGAAGCCGGGAGAGAAACGCATCGCGCTTGGGTTGAAGCAGACGCTTGCCGATCCGTGGGTTGAAGCGCAGCGTCGCTATCCGGCGGGCTCGCAGGTTACTGGCACCGTGACCAAAATGATGAGCTTCGGTGCCTTCGTTGAAATTGCCGAAGGCGTTGAGGGCCTGGTGCACATCAGCGAGATTGTGGCCGACCGTCGGCTCAACCATCCCAGCGAAGCGGTGCACACCGGCCAGAAAGTGCAGGCGCTGGTGCTGGCGATCGACACGGAAAAGCGGCAGATGAAGCTCTCGATGAAACAGCTCATTCCGACCAGCATCGACGAGTACATCGCCGAGCACAAGCCCGGCGACTCCGTCTCAGGGCGAGTAGTCGAAGTGAAGGGCTCCGCGCTTCAGGTTGATTTGGGCGACGGAATAAGAGCGACTGGCCGCGTGGGCAGAGCGAGCGCGGCGAAGGCCGCTGCGCCGGCAGTCGAGGCGCAAGCTCCGGGCAAGCCGGATCTCTCGCAGCTCTCGTCGATGCTGAAGGCGCGATGGAAGGGCAAAGCGCCGGCTCAGGAAGCCAAGCCCGAGCCGCTGGCAGAGGGCCAGCTGCGCAGCTTCAAAATCGTGAAGCTGGATGCGGAGAAGAAATCGATCGAGGTGGAGCTGGGGTAAGCGGCTCCGAAGTCATTCGCCTTCCGGCCACGCAATCTGCTCGAAGATCTTTTTGAGCCTCGCGCCCTTTTGCGGGTTCAGCATTTGCACAAACGAGATGCGCCCGGCGAGGTGTGCACCAAAGTTTGCGTGGCCTTCGCGGTTCTGGCTCGCCGGCCCCAAGCGCGCACAGTTGGTGAGCGTGGCCTTAAGGCGATCAAAGTCTGCGCGAATCACGTTCAAGTGCTCGTTCGCCACCACGCCGGCCAGATATTGTCGAACTCCGCGGCGCATCACGCGCGTCTTGCGGTGATTCACTTCAAAGCCCTCTTCGAGCAGGATTACCGCCGCATGAATCGCAAACCGCTCCACGCATCGGTCGAAATCTGCGCCGCCTGAAAAGGCCAGGTCGTCCGCGTAGCGGGTGTAAGTTGCACCGGCCGCGCGCGCCAGTCCGCTTAAGCGGCAGTCGGCGCGATACCCGCACAGGTTCGCGAGCGCGGGCGATGTGGGAGCGCCCTGCGGCAGGTGCGGATAGGCGTAGGTTTGCCATGCGTGAAACATGGCGAGCGGGTCGGCTGTGAACTCCGGATTCGAGACAAGTTTTGTGCTGAAGACATGGCCCGGCGTGGCTGTGGTGCACAGCCCACCCAGCAAGTCGGCCACTCGCTCAGGGTAGCCCGCTGTTCGAAACAGCGCCTGCACGCGCGCCGAACGGATCGACGGAAAGAAGTCGCGCATGTCCATGCGCAGCAC
>DATJSB010000003.1:0-5348 GCA_035504315.1 Occallatibacter sp. | reverse complement strand
GCGGCGCAAGCCGGTGTGGCAGTAGGACAGGGCACAGAGCGCGGGGTGCAGGACGCAGAGCACAGAGCGCAGAACCCGGTGGCATTGCCTCGCGAGCAAGGAAAGGCCACGGCACGAGGGCTGGGAGGCCGGGGACCCGGCAAAACAACGTTTCGATGGGGTGGCCTGAGGGCCGATTCGGCTCCGGCCAATCACTTCATCCAAGCCGACTGAGCCACTCCTTTTCCGGCCGATGAGTGCCTCGGCGATTGGGCGTCAACTGACGAGAAGCCCGTTTCCGGTACCGATCCGCCGATTCGGATTCAATTCCAGCTCACTGAGCGGTTTGCCCTGAAAGCCGTCAATGGAGGCCTACCGCGCTGCCCGTGATCCGCTCAGGATCGTCCGCTTTTTGTCGACATCGAGTCTGGTATCCTGGCGATGTTTGGGAGGTGGAGGTTGGAAGACGAAGTTCTGACAATGCTCCGCGGCCAACTCATCGACATCATGTTTGGTGCAGTTCTCCTGTTCAACGGTTTAGCCGCTTGCTCCATAGCTGCCATCCGTCGGCGGAACGGCGTACGCCTCCTGATCTGGCTGGGAACTTGGAGCGCGATCTACGGAACCGGACTCCTGTCTCGGTCGTCGGCTGTCGTGGCGGCTCTGCCCCTCGTACTTCAGAAGAGCGTCCCTTACGTGAACATTCTGATCGCGTACCTGCTCTCTGTCGTTGCAATGTTGGCTTTCCTGGAATTAAGCCGGGGCGGAATGCGGGTTTTCGTCAAAATCCTGATTTTAACTGAGGTGGTCATCGCCGTTGTCGGAATTGGCTGGTTTGCAACAGGTGGCTCTGCCGACAGGTTCATCCCTTACCATAGGCTTGTCTCGGATTGCGGCCTTCTTGTCCTCGTCACGGTCGTTTCCGTGAAGAAACTGTCTGACAGGTTCTTAGTTTTATTTAACCGTCCCATTTTAGTGACCGGGACGGTCGTCTTGGCCGCGGAGGCTTTGTGGTCGAGCCTGTTACGCCCGCGACATTATCAGCAATCAGGCCTGTCAAGCCATCTGGCTTTCGTCGTGTTCCTGCTTTCGTTCGGATACGTCGCCCTGCAGATCATCCTTGCCAGTGAGCGTCGCTTGCTGGCGATTGAAGACGAACTCAAGGTCGCCCGAGAGTTACAGTTCTCAATCCTTCCGGCAGCAATTCCCGAAGTCCGCAGTCTCCGGATCGCTGTGGCATATCGGCCGATGAAGGACGTCGCTGGTGATTTCTATGAGTGCATTCCCGTCGATGGGAAAGGGATGGGCTTCCTCGTGGCGGATGTCACCGGACACGGCGTGCCGGCCGCACTCGTCGCTTCGATGATCAAGGTAGCGATGCAATCTGTGGTGACTTGCGCGCATGAGCCACACGAAGTCTTGTGTGGTTTGAACCGCACTCTTTATGGGCCACTGTCCAGTCAACTCGTCTCTGCGGCCTATTTGTGGCTGGATACCGCGAATCGCAAAGCACTGTATTCCGCAGCAGGGCACCCGCCGCTTCTGCGCTGGCGAGAGGGCCGGCTGGAAGCCATCGAAAGCAATGGCCTGCTGTTCGGAGTCAGCCCGGAGGAAGACTACCCCGTTCGTGAATTATCGATCCACTCTGGCGACCGCTTCCTGCTTTACACAGACGGCGTGACTGAGCCGCAAAATGCCGGCGGCGAGTTCTTTGGCGACCAGAAACTTGAGCAAGTGATACGCGACCATCAGTCCCGCCCGCCTGCGGAGTTATCGGATCAAGTGCTCGCCGAGATAGGCCTTTGGCAATCGGCCTCGGTCGCCCAGCAGGACGACATCACACTCATCGTCATGGACGTCGTTTAATCATGGCGAAAGCGAGCGGTACACAACGAAAGAAGATCGGTCCAGGCATAGTGCTCATACCGATTGGATAATCAACAATCGGAAAGTTGTCCCCTTCTGCTTTCTCAGTTGGTGTCCAATCGCCAATGCACTCGGCGAGGCCGATCGCTCCTCCGACGTCGTTTTGTCTAAATCGATGCCCCCAACCAGGCGTCCTCGCAACCCGGTGGCATTGCCTCGCGAGCGAGGAAATGCCTGGGTACAAGGGCGGGGAGGTCGGGGTCCCGGCGCAACAACGTTTCGATGGGGTGGCCTGAGAGCCGATTCGGCTCCGGCCAATCACGTCATCCAGGCCGACTGAGCCTCGCTGTAAATCGTCCTCGATACGCGCTCGGGGCAATATCGAAGCATCGCTCGAATGCACGTCGGAAACTGCCAGCGTCGCTGAATCCCACCGATCGCGCCACGCCGTCTACCGTGCATTCGGGTGCGGAGAGTCGCCGCCGCGCTTCGTCCAGCCGCAGTCGCCGCACGAAGGAAGCAGGACTGCATCCGAACTCTTGGCTAAAACGCCGCGCAAACTGCCGAGAGCACAAGGAAACTCGCGCCGCGAGCCCTTCGACGGAAAGGTCCTGCTCCAGGTGCGCCGTCATCCACGGCACCAGGTCTGCAAACAGGCTGCGCGACCGGACTTGAAACTGGAGTGGCTCTGAATACTGTTCCTGCCCTCCAGGCCTTTTCATGTACACAACTAACTCTCGTGCGATAGCAAGCGCGACCTCAGCCCCGAAATCTTCCTCAATCAGAGCAAGCGAGAGATCGATGCCCGCCGTCACTCCTGCGGCGGTCCAGAACTTCCCGTCTTTCACGTACAGTGAGCCGGGCTCGACCCTAAGCTTCGGAAAGCGTTTCGCCACATCTGCGGCGAATCTCCAGTGCGTCGCGACCTTGCGGCCGTTCAGCAATCCCGACGGCGCCAGACCATAAATTCCTGTGCACACAGATGCAATGCGGCGGATGGAGGCTGCGTTCTTCTGTAACCAGGCCGTAAGCCTCACCTGGTTGGCTGCTTCGCGCAATCCGCAGCCGCCGGGAATCAGCAAGGTATCCACATCACGAGTTGAAGACAGGCACTGATCCGCCGTGATAGTCAGGCCGAATTCAGACCGAAACGTCCTGGCTTGAATTGCGGCAGTGGTGACTCGATAACCGTGATCTCCCTCTCCCCTGGAAGAGCGAAATCGCGCATTTCCAAAGACCTCCAACGGCCCAATGAGGTCCAGGCCCATTACGCCGGCATACCCCACGATCACGATGTGCCTTTGTTTCACCCTCTACCGCCCTAACACCCCCGGCGCGTTACCGGACTCCGGCCATCATCGATATGTCCTAGAATGCCCGAACATTGTCATAAAAGACACTCCAGAATAACCCTACACTGCACCTGTTAACAACTCGCTCTTCTCTGAGGAGGCCAGTCATGACGCGTGGACTCTGCGCAGTTCTCGCTTTCGCAACCCTGTTCACGACGCTCGCGGCAGCGGGCCGCTTCAAGCAGCCGGAAGCACGCTCCGCCGCGACCACACCATTGCATTCACTCAAGCCGCCCGCCGGCGGCGCCATTAACGCTGCGTTTCTCGTTTCCGAAAACACGACGCTGATTGATTTCGCTGGGCCATGGGATGTTTTTGTCTCGACCATGCTCACCTCCCAGGGCCAGCCTTGGCGCGGCGGCGACGATATGGTAATGCCGTTCAACATATACACCGTCTCCGACTCCAGGAATCCGATCTCCGCGGAAGGCGTAGAGATTGTCCCCAGGTACACTTTCCAAGACGCACCCAAACCGCAGGTGATCGTCATCCCTGCACAAGGCGGTCGCAGCGATGCGCAGAAGAGTTGGCTGCTCAAAAACTCCCAAACCGCCGACATAACGATGTCGGTCTGTACCGGCGCTTCCATGCTGGCTGCTTATGGCTTACTCGATCACCAGAAAGCAACGACTCACCACATGTTTCTGAATACATTGCAGAGCAAATATCCTGCGGTGCAGTTCGTCTCCGGAATTCGCTATATCGATAACGGCAGAATTGCCACAGCCGCAGGCGAAACATCCGGAATCGATCTCGCTTTGCACGTCGTGGAACGGTACTATGGTCGGGAAGTCGCGCAGGCAACTGCCGACTTCATCGAGTACAAAGGCGACCTGTGGAAGAACCCGCAATACGGCGAGGTTCATCCGGCGGCTGCGTCGAGGTGATCGAGTCGAGACTTGGGATGCACCGGCCGCATAAGACCTGATCGCCGCGTTCAAAGGTCAGACAGGCCTTCAACGCCCGACTAAATCGTTCTCACAAAGTTCTGACCGATAGGAGACCCTCGAAGCGTGCGCAGAATCGTATTACCCTCAAAACTCGCGAGCATACATGCCTTCGCTCGGCATGAGAATTGTTGCCAACGGGGCAAAAGCGCTCCTTGATCTGGAATTGACTCCGATTCGGCGAATCGGTACTGGGAAACGTGCATCGCGCCAGCGGCCCGTCCCGGTCAACGCCGAACGATACCCAATCGCCAATGCACTCGGCGAGGCGGATGGCTCCTCCGACGTCGGCTCGTCTGCAGCGATGCCCCCACCGGGGCGTCCTCGCAACGTCTGTCAAGCCCTCGCCGCACGGTACCAAAGTGTTCTCCCTCATTCCACCCGGCTTACCCGCCCCGCTAACTCAACAAAGTTGGCACCTTTTACCTCCTCCATTTGATATCCTGAAGATAGGGAGATAGAACAGAAAAAGGCCGCTCACCCGAGCGGCCCTTTCCTTTTCCGCGATGCCCACCGATGTCCAACCCACTGCTGCACGTTGCCGCCTCCCAGCTCCCGTCTCCTGTCTCCCAGCTCCCCACAGGCTACCGGCTATCCATTGCCGTTTCTTATTCATAGACCGATCCCACTTTGGAATGAAATACATCCGTGGGGCTCATCTCGAGCCACAGCGCATCAATTTGATTCCACAATGGATACGCGCATCCATTGTGGAATCAAATTCATACGTAACATCCCAAAATCGCCCCTCCCGTCGAATCAAATACATACACGCGACAACCCCCTGGGGGAGGGGGGTGGGGGGTGGAGCAGCTTTCCGCCTCGCTGGGTGCATGGGCGATGGGGCGTCCATGGACAATGCTCTGGGTCTTTGCAGCTTTCATTTCTCTTCGAGCGTGAGAGCGTAGACATCGCTGGTCGATACGTCGCGCAGCATCAGGGGCGCGTCGGTGGGATCGAGCCCGAACCACAGGCCGAGCGTTCCGGTGAAACGGAAGTCCTTCAAATCGACAACCTCCTTCGCTTCTCCGCCTGTGACTGGAACGCGCAGGATGGCAGGCTTGTCCACATATCTCAGGAAGTAGAGGGAACGGCTGTCGCTCGACCACGAGGCATCCGCATGAATGCCGATGTGCAGCGCTGACCAATCCTGGCTCTTTATATCGAAGACAGAAAGGGTGGACAGGTCCTGGGAATCGGCCTT
>DATJSB010000002.1:0-4855 GCA_035504315.1 Occallatibacter sp. | reverse complement strand
CACATTGCCGAGTACCACCTGATCGAGCGGCTGTTCGGTTGCATGCGAAGCATCAAGAAATGACCCCGCCATTCTGGAGAAAAGGTCCCGGGCGCTTGTTACATTCGTATTCCAGGCGACGCGCATGCCCCAGGTAAACGTAGCCCTCTGAACAGGCTTCCAGGTATCCATACCGTAATATTCGAGATTCCCTTCGGAGACACGCTCCTTTAGCGAGACGGGAAAGCTTTGGCTGGCGGTATACGCTGCGCCGTAGGTAAATTGGGCCAGATCGTCATAGGTCACCGTCGGCACGGTGCCCTCGCCGAGGTCGTAATTGCTTACGTCGAGGCGGCGTGTGTTGATGCCGAACTTCCACGTGTGTTTTCCCCGGGTCCAGGTCAGATTGTCGTTGATCTGCCACTGGGTGACCTTGCGGCCCTGCGGATACGTGTTGTCGTTGCCGCCAATGGTGGAAAACGGTACGCTGCTGCTTCCCGACGCAAGCACAACCGGGAAAGTCTGCTGGGCCTTGCTGTAGTTGTTCGGCTCGAAGATGCTCGAATACCAGCTGGCGCCGGGGTTGAACTGATTGACCAAATCGGGGTTGAAGACATGGGTGTAGCCGGCGACCAGGGTGCGCTGCGGCTGCGGCGAGTAGGAATTAAAGATCGAATTGATCGGATCGGTGTAAGCAGCCTGCAGGCCCGTGTCCTGTTGGAAGCGATACCAGACGCTGTCCTTCGCGTTGATGGTGTGATCGATCTTTACCACGATCAGGTTTTCGCTGTCGCTGTTATTGAGCGACGCCTGTCGCTGGCTGGCGCAGCCATCGCCAGCTGTGCCGAGGGGGCATCCGACAATCGGCACGGGTGTTCCCCCTGGCGCAGGAAGCAGGGAAAACATCTTCCGATAGAAAGGAATCTCCGCGGGCTGAGCGGGGAGCGAGGTCTCTGTTACCGGATCCGTTCCTCCAACAGCCAGTTGGCCGAGAACATATTGCTGGTACGCGGGAGTGGGCAAGGTGACTTGCGAGACAAGGGGCAGTGCGATGCGAATGCCTTCGTAATGCCCGAAGAAGAAGAGTTTGTTCCTGCGGATCGGACCACCGACGCTGACGCCGAATTCGTTCACCGTGGAGCGCGGTTTTCGCGCAATGCTTCCCGGCTCGTCGTTGGCGTGAAGAAAGTAGTCCTCCGCATTGAAGAGCGAGCCGTTCCAGATTTCGTACAAATCCCCATGGAAGGCGTTCGTACCGGATTTGGTGAAGTAGTTCACCTGCGCTGCTCCATACCGGCCCTCATCGACTGCGAAGGAATTCGTATTGACGGTCGCTTCCTCGACAGCATCGAGGCCGATGACAAGGTTCGTGGACAGACCGATATTCAATCCAAGCCACGGATCGTTCGTGTCGTATCCGTCGAGGATGTAGCCGTTCGATGTTGCCGGCAGGCCGTTGAACTCGACGTTGCCGTAGCCGCCCGCGGCCTTCGCGTCGTTGGAAGATCCAGCCGTGTTCATCAGCGCGCCCTGCGCAAACTGGGCGAGATACGTAAGGTCCTGTCCGGGATTGGGCAGGCTCCTGATGGTCTTCGCCTGGATTGTTGTGGTCGTGTTCGGATTGTCGAGACTCAGGAGACCCTGCTGAGCGGTCACTTCGACCGTCTGGTTGGTCGACTGAATCTGAAGCTTAAAGTTCAGCGACACGGTTCGGCCAACACCGACCGTCGTAGCCTCGGATCGGGCAACGGCGAAGCCTCTGGCCTCAACGGTCACCTCGTAGGTGCCGGGATTGATCTGGGAGAAGAGAAAATGTCCCGTAACGTCGGTTTCAGCTGTGCGGGCCGCCCTGGTGTCCGTGTCTGTCATCGTGACCGTGGCGCGAGGTACTACCGCTCCACCTGGGTCCGTGACCTGGCCGGAAAGCGCGCTGCTGGTTCCGCTCTGCCCCAAAACAGGGCATGCATTAACTGCGGTTAACACGCATAGGAAATAAAAGCTGTACCTCCATGCTCGAACCGCGCGCACATCGACCTCCGATTGGATTTTGCTGTCTGGCCAGAGTGGATTTGGAAACGTGATACCGCAGGCGATTTAGGTATGCCTAACTAGTTAGGTAAACCTAAAATAGGGACATTGTCAAATTTGCGATTGAGAAGAGTATGACCACGCGCCGCGTCAACCTGAACACAGAATCGGTAGACAACTACCTGAAAGCGATCTTCGCGCTGGGCGGGCCGGATGAAGAACGCGTGACCAGCACTGCGCTCGCAGACCGGCTTGGGGTGGCTCCGGCATCGGTCACCAACATGCTAAAGAAACTTGCCGCTTCTCCGGTTCCGCTCGTGGAGTATGAATCCCGTCACGGCGTCCGGCTGTCGCCCGCAGGCAGACGGCGCGCCTTGGAGATCCTGCGTCATCATCGGCTGCTCGAGACGTTCCTGTATGAGGTATTGGGCTACCCCATCGAGGAGGTCCACGGCGAAGCCGAGCGGCTCGAACATTTCATCTCCGAGCGCTTCGAGGAGCGGATCGATGCCAGGCTCGGCCGTCCGAAGTTCGATCCTCACGGTCACTGCATACCCGCCCTGGACGGAAAGATGTCGAAGCAGTCTTCAGAGCCGCTGACGGACATTGCAACGAATGGAGAATTTGTGGTGGACAGTGTTTCCGATCAGGATGCCGCGTTGCTGAAGAAGCTCAAGGCGCACGGCATCGCACCGGGCGCTCATTTCCACGTCACCAGATCGCCTCAGCAGGAATTCGTTCTCAAGACAGCAAGCCGCTCGAAACCTCTGCGCCTCCCTCTCACGGCTGCCGGTGCAGTGCGAATCAGGTCTGAAAAGTGACCAAAGCGGCGGCCGCACAGTAACCGGAATGTCGCCCTTCGAATCGAGGGGACGAAACGGCGCCCTCTGCATCCCGTTCCCGATTAAGCTCCAAACCGGCTCGGGCCGCAGTACAAAGGTCCGCGGCTATGACTTCAACCCGCGCAACTTTTCGCTCCCTCGCCCAGCGAGACCTCCTGCATTTCTCGATCTGGCAGCCCTCCGGCGCACGTGGACACTTACCGCGCATTCCTGAGCAGGGCTGCAACATCCGGAGGCGTCTTCAGGCAGCAAAGGAGGATTTACTCAAAAATAGTTGTTCCGGACTTGCCCCTTTTTCTGCGGGCTCCGCGTTTGTGGATGAAGGCAGTTGCGACAAGCCTTCTCAAGGAGGAGTCCAAATGCAATTCAGCACCAATGAAGCCTGCCCTCGCCGGGGGACAGGAATGTGGCTGCGGACGATCATCGCCGCCGGGTTTTCGATTCTGGCCCTCACTCTGTCTGTGCCCCGAGCTCATGCCGCATGCGGGGTACTCAGCAGCGGACCCCGGAGCTTCGTCAGGACACCGATGCTGGCCTCCGCAGGCGGCGACATGCCGGGCGATCGCGGCTACGATTCAATTGTCGGGATGTGGCAAACGGTCTATACCAGCGAAGGCCAAGTGTTCGCCCAAACCCTGAAGCAGTGGCACGCTGACGGGACAGAGGTCGATAACCTCGACCAAAATCCGCAAGTGGGCAACATCTGCTGGGGTGTCTGGAAACCCGTGGACGGGCGGACCGTTCGGCTACACCACCTCGGATGGTTATTCGCGGCGGATGGAACGCCGGCCGGAAGCATGACCCTGGACGAAACGGATACCCTTGCCATGGACGGCATGTCGTATAAGGGGATCTTTGTCTTCAGGACCTATGACACCAACGGAAATTACACCGGCACCACGGTCACAGGAACGATTGTCGCCTCCCGGGTCACGGTGAACTGACACCGATTCGCTCGGCTGCCGGACGCGGTCACCGTAGTCGCCTCCCGGTGACCGCTGTTTTTCTCAGGCGATGGCGCCGGACCGGCAAGCGGAACAGTACGCCTGCTCCGGCTATCCCGCTGCATTTTGAGCCGCTGGCCTCTCGCGCAGGACCAGGTCGCGGGCGAGGGCGATCCGAGCCAGCGCCCAGTCACGCTTGACCGAGCGGGGGGCGACGCCGACGATGTCGGCGATCTCTTCGACGGAGAGGCCGCCGAAATAACGCAGCTCCACGATGCGAGCCCGGCGCGCATGGGCGGAGGCGAGGCGGCCCAGCGCTTCGTCGAGGGAGAGTACTTCATCCAGGCGGTTGGGAGAGATGGCCAGATCGTCCCGCATCGCAACCCGGCGAAGTCCGCCGGCACGCCGCTCTGCCTGATGTGCGCGGGCGTAGTCAACAAGAACCTGACGCATGACGTGGGCAGCGACACCGATGAAATGAGCGCGGCTGTTCCACTCGACATCCTCGCCGACGAGTCGAAGGTAGGCTTCGTGTATGAGGGCCGTAGGCTGGAGGGTGTGATCCGGGCGCTCCCGGCGCATGTGGGCTCGAGCGACGCGGTGCAGTTCGGTGTAAATCAACGGCAGCAGGCGGTCCGCGGCGCCAGGATCACCGTCATGCATGGCTCTGAGCAGCAGGGTTACTTCACCCGGATCGGCTTTCATAAATCCTCCTGCATCAGCCGCTGGCCTGACCACGGGAATTTTCGCCGATTTGACCCCCCATCGGGAAGGTCCTTCCCGGCACCGCCTTCCACCGGGGAAAACGCAGGGCCGATCAGACTGCGGCCATGACTGTCGAGGTCCTCGCCGCCTCGCGAGAATCTGCGACAAAGGGAGGTCCTGGAGCGGAGCACACGTGGTACTGTGGAGGCCAGGCTCCCCCCGGAGTTCCCCAAACCGCGCCAGGACGCCTGGATGAGTAAGCAGGAGCAAGCCGCGGAACAGCTGTTTGGAGAAGTGCTGGAGTTGCCGCGCGACCAGCGTCTGGCATTCCTGGACCGTGTGTGCGCGGACAACCCA
>DATJSB010000001.1:0-12639 GCA_035504315.1 Occallatibacter sp. | reverse complement strand
GAAGCCGAGCTCAAGGAACCGATGCTCGCCGTGGTCCGCAAGATTACCGACGCCATGCTCGACTTTGCGCCCCCGTTTGTGCGCCCCGCTGAAAAGAGCGTCTTCCGCATCTATCGCGACACGCGCTTCTCCTCAGACAAGCGCCCCTACAAAACCCACGTCGCGGCATGGTGGACGCATACGGGCCTGGAGAAGACCTCGGGCGCAGGCTACTACTTTCACATCAGCCCAAAAGAAGTGATTGTGGCTGCGGGATCGTATATGCCCGACAAAGACCAGCTCTCGCAGATCCGCCACTGGCTGCTCGATCACCACGCCGAATTCCGCAAGCTGCTCGCGAATCCCAAGGTGAAGCGCACCTTTGAAGAGTTCGAAGGCAACGCGCTCACGCGGCCGCCCAAAGGCTTCCCGTGCGAACACCCGGGCATGGACCTGATCCGCTGCCGTCAATGGGGACTGGCTGCAACCCTGCCTGCCGAGACCGCGCTTAAATCCGATCTCGCCGCCATCATTGTTCGCCATTTCAAAATCGCCGCGCCGGTGGTTGATGCTTTGAATACGCCCATCGCCGCGGCCCAGGCGCCAAAGAAAAAAGTGCTCTTTGGACTGCATTGAGGGCAGCGCCGGCCAGCCTTTTGCGCAGCTTCTGGCGAAAGCGGATCACCGCGTCAAATCAGGGTTTTTGCCGCCCGCATAGCCCAAAGGCCTGTAAAAACAGGCAAAAATCGGCATAAACAGGCGTTTGACCCACAAAAACCTGTGGAAATCGACGTTTTCGCTTGACTTTACCAGGCCCCAAGCCGCATTGTAACCATCGGCAGGGTTCTCAAAAACCGCATGAATGCAGGGTTTTCGTGATTCGACGATCCCCATCCGCGCTCCCTTGCATGTGGTGACAGCCCGTCAACCAAGGCCGCCCTGAGGGCTGGCCCAGAAGGAGAAACAAATACATGGCAACTGGAATGACCAAGACCGCCCTTATCCGGCACATGGCAGAGAAGCTCGAATTGACCAACAAGCAATCGGCGGCCTTCCTCGACATGCTGGCCGAGACCGCCATCAAGGAAACCAAGAAGAACGGTGTGTTCGTAATTCCCGGCATCGGACGCCTGGTGAAGGCCGAGCGCAAAGCCCGCATGGGCCGCAACCCGCAGACCGGCGCAGCCATCAAGATCAAGGCCAAGACGGTCGTCAAGTTCCGCGTGGCCAAGTCGGCCAAGGACACGATTGCGCCCCCGAAGAAGTAGTTCGGTGTTGGCTGCCAAAAGAGGAGAGGCCGCGGCCTCTCTTCTTTGCTTTTTCGTACGACCATGAAAAATTGTGCCCTGCGCGTCGTTTCGCTCATCCCTTGAGTGATGGCTGCTTCACTCACCGGTCCTGCGAGTGCCGCACAATCGGGCCTGCCCCCCACTCGGCGATCATCAATTCAACTGCTCTTGCGGCTTGAGGGGTTGGCCGTGGCCGCGGTAACGGCTGTTCTGTTTGCGCGCACGGGAGTTAGCTGGTGGCTGTTTGCGGCGCTCTGGCTGGTGCCCGACCTCTCCATGCTTGGCTATCTCGGCGGCCAGTGCCGCGGCGCGCGCACATATAACGCTTACCACAACTATGTGGGGCCGGCTGCAATGGGTGTGTGCGCGTTTCTTCTTCATGCCCCTGCCTTATTGCCGGCCATCGCGCTCATCTGGGCCAATCACATCGGCGTCGATCGATTCCTGGGCTACGGATTGAAGTATGGCGACGGGTTCGGCTTCACGCACCTCGGGCGCGTTGGCAAAAATCGCCAGTAAAGTTCACGCCGATTCCGGCGGTGTGACTTTTGGAGCTCCGGGGAAAGCCGCACGCACGATCAGCCCGATGCCGAGCCCGATAAGCGCGGCCTTCAGCCACGGCATGTGGAACCATCCCCACGCGACAGTGAAAAATGCCGCGCACGCCAGCGTGGGAATGAGAGCCTTCATGAGTCCGCGCGCCACAAGTGAAGCAATGAAGCTCCAAAGAATCCCTTCGAGCATCAGTTGCTGATCGTAAAACCAGGGCAAAACAGCCATGGTGAAGAATGCGCCGACCGGCATCACCTCGGTGAAGATCGCGGTAAGCCAGTGAGGCTCGTTCCCGGCGGGCGGCAAAGAGCTGCGCAGACGGGGAACCAGACGCGGCACGGAGCGCAGATACTCCCGGTAAGGCTCGCCGAGCTGTGCGTCGAGAAAGGCCTCTTCGCCCAGGATGAGACGCAGATAAAAGATCCCAATCAGGACCAGGGTAAGCAGCGCGCCGCTGGGCGGCATGAGGAGCGAAACGCTGGCCATCATGCACCAGCCGCCGACATACAGAGGATTTCGCATGTACCGGTAAGGCCCGTCGGCCATGACTGCCCCGGCCTGCATGTCGCCGTGGTGAACCGTACTGTAGCCAAGGTAGGCAGCGCCCCATACACGCAGCACCGCGCCCGCCAGCGCCAGCAACGCGCCAAGTACATTGACCAACGGCGCAGCCGCGGTCACGCCGCCCATGCTGCCCAGTCCGTGCGTGAGCCACCACAGCGTTGAAATCCGTCCCGGCGAATTCCACGGCCCCGTCCACGGCGACCAAAAGCCGAAGAAGACAATGATGATCTGAATCATCATCCGCAGCCGAAACTCAATCGCACTTGCACGCATTACGCTTTCTCCGCTTGCCGAGTGTACCACCGGCCGAGCGGAGAGCGAGTCAAGCGGTACCGGCAGGTCGCGAATGCATGAAAAGGCGCTCTAATCCGCGCGCAGCGCCTCCATTGGATCGACCGCGGCGGCACGCCGTGCGGGAACCCACGCTGCCAGCAATGCAGCGGCGCACAGAAACCCCGCAGCCGCCAGGTAGATGAGCGGGTCGATTGCGCTCCCGCCCAGCAGTTTCGCGTTCATGCCCATCGCCGAGGTAGTGAACGATGCGCTGGCCACGGTTCGCGCCAGACCCACGGCCAGTGCCGCGCCAGCCACCAGGCCCATCGCGGTCAAAGCAAGCGCATGCCGCAATACCATCCGCGTCACGTGTGCCGGATTTGCGCCCAGCGCCATACGCACGCCGATCTCCTGCGTGCGCTGCGCCACCGAGTACGCCATCACGCTGTAAAGCCCCACCGCGGCCAGAAGCACAGCGATCAGTCCAAGCAGCGTCATCAGCGTCGCTGCCACCTTCTGCGGATAGAGCGACGCCCCGATGAATTCCCTGAGCGGGGCGGCATCGAACACCGTCACATTGGGGTCGATCGCGCGAGTCTGCGCACGCAGCGTGGAGAGCACGCCGTCCGGCTCGCCCCGCGTGCGCACGTAAAAGGCAAGATTCATATCCTCGCGATAAACCTGCCGGAACGGGACGTAAAAGTACGGCGTGGCCGGTTCGCCCAAGTAGTGGTACTTGCTGTCTTTTGCAACCCCAACCACGCGGAACCAGTCGCCCCATCCGTGAATCTTTTTCCCGATCGGGCTGCGGCCATAGAAAAACCGCTGCACAAATGCCTGGTTCACGATCATCACGCTGGGCGCGTTCTCGTTGTCCTGGTCGGTAAAGTTGCGGCCCTCCACAATGGGAATCCGCATCAGCGGCAGGTAGCCGGGCGACACCACGTTGCGGAAGATATTCATGTTCTCATTGGGCTGCGGCGCGTAACCTTCAATGCGCAACTCTTCCCACCAGCTCGGCTCGAACCCCAGCGGCACGCCGTCGGAATACGCCACATCGGTCACGCCCGGCGCTGCCTTCATGCGTTCCTCCAGGCGCCGGCAAAACTCCTTGCGCTGGGTCAGGTTATAACCGTTGGTCGAAAGATAGAACTGGTTCAACAGCACATGGTTGGGATCGAAGCCGGGATCGATGCGCAAAGTCTGCTCAAAACCGCGCGCAAACAGTCCCGCGCCCACCAGGGCAACCAGCGCCAGCGCCACTTCGCAGGCCACCAGCGCCGAGCGCAGCCGGTTGCGTCCCCGGCCTGCGGCTGCGTTGCGTCCTCCTGCATTCAGCCGCCCGTTCAGATTCATCCGGCTCACGTGCAATGCGGGCAACAGTCCGGCCGCCAGCGCGCAAAACAGGCACACGCCCGCGGTGAAACACAGCACGGTAAGATTTGGCCGCGTATCCGTGGCCACCAGGTTCTGCACGGGGCCTGGCGGCATAAGGTATTTGAGCGCGTGGCACGTCCATGGCGTCGCAGCCAGTCCCAGCGCCGCGCCCGCGCCCGCAAGCAACAGGCTCTCCACCAATACCTGGCGCACAATGCGCCCGCGGCTTGCGCCCAGGGCCAGCCGTGCGCTGAACTCCCTTTCGCGCACCGTGGCTCGAGCCAGCAGCAGGTTGGCGACATTGGCGCAGACAATCAGCAGCACCAGCACGCAGACGCCCATAAGAATGCGCAGCGGCCCCTCCAGCAACGCCTGCGGCCCGTGCGGCGACTTCGCGAGCGGCAGCAGCGTGGCGCTCATGCCTTCGCTCACGTCCGCATTCAGAATTGCCATGCGGTCGGCCAGGGTCTTCAGCTCCAGCCGTGCCTGCTCAAAGGTCACGCCGCGCTTGATCCGCGCAATGCCCAGCATGTTGCGGTCGTGCCGGTCTCGCAACATCCACAGCTGGACGCCGTTCAGCACCGATTGCTCCATGTAGGGAACCCAGATGTCGAACGACACTACCGGGATCGACCCGTGAAATGCGGGAGCGGCCACGCCGACGATGGTCAGCTCGTGCTGATTGATGCGGATGGTCTTGCCCACAATCGCCGGGTCCGCTCCATAGTGCGACCGCCAATAACGATCGCTGATCACGGCCACGGGATATGCGCCCGGCGTATCGCCGAATTCGGAGGGAAGAAACAGCCGGCCCACCTCCGCACGCACTCCCAGCACAGAAAAGTAATTGCCTGAGACCAGCTCGCCCCACACTCGCTCGGCGTGATCCTCCCTGCCTACGCTGAAGGGCGCCACGTGCGTGACCGCGATGCCGTCAAACAGTTTCAAGTGATCGCGAAAGTCGATGAAGTCGGGGTAGGAGTTCGGAACCCACTCGCCATTCGAGGTCACCGTCTCCAGCGTAACCAGCCGTGCAGGGTCGGACACACCGCTGAGTGGCTGCAACAGGACCGCATCAATCCAGGTGAAGACCGTGGCGCTGGCCGAGATGCCGATGGCCAGGGTGAGCGTCACCACCGCCGCGAAACCAGGGTTGCGCGCCATCATGCGCAATCCGTAGCGCAGGTCGTGCAACAGATCTTCAATCCACGGCAACGTGCGCCGCTCGCGATGCGCCTGCCGCGTTTGCTCCATGCCACCCAGTTTGATCAGCGCCCGCCGTCGCGCTTCCTCGGGAGTCAGGCCTTCCCGAATCCCGTCTTCAGTGTGCAGGTCAATGTGGCTTTCCAGCTCGGCGGCAAAGTCTTCCTCCGCTGGCACACCGTGCCTCAGCCCGCCCATCCGCATCCACAGCGCTCTCAGTTTTTTCATTGCCTCTCCTAGTCCGCACGCAATGCTTCCATTGGATCGACCGCCGCCGCGCGCCGTGCCGGAACCCACGCAGCAACCAGCGCCACCAGCAGCATGACCAGCGGCACAGCGCAGTATGTGATGGGGTCGAGCGCGCCCACTTCAAAGAGAAATCCACGCAGCACGCGGCCCAACAACGCCGCGCCCACCAGGCCGGCAACGCACCCTGCCCCGGCGAGAAACAGGCTTTGCCGCACCACGGCCATCACAATTTGCCAGCGCTGCGCGCCGAGGGCGAGGCGCAGTCCGATCTCGCGTGTGCGCCAGCTGACGATGTATGCAATGAGGCTGTAGACGCCAACCGCGCCGATGATAACGGCCAGCGCGCCAAAGCCCACCAGCAGCACGGCCAGCGCGCGCGGCGCGGCTACCGATGTGGACACCAGCTGGTCCATGGTGCGCACGCGGGTTACAGGTATCAGCGAGTCAATGCCTGCAACCGCGCTGCGCAGGCCCTCGGCCGTTTCAGCCGTGGTGGTATGGGTGCGCAGCAACACATACATCACCGGATTCTGGCGCGTCGGTGTCATGGGCAGATAGATCTCATCGCCATAGCCGCCCGCAAGGCTGCCCTCACGCGCATTTTGCACCACGCCCACAATGATTGAGACCTTGGTCGCATCCCACACCGTGGGCGACGGTTCGTCATCAACATTAATCAGCTTCTTGCCGAGCGGACTCTGGTTGGGCCAAAGGTGGTTGGCCATTTGCTCGTTGATAACCACGGCATGGCTCGCACCCGAGGCATCCTGCTCGTCAAGCAGCCGGCCCTGCATCAGGCGCAGGCTGAGCACGTTGAAGTATCCCGGCGAGACGGTTCGTCCGGCGGCCATCAGCGCGCCCTCGCGTGGGTTCCGGTTATGGTCCTGGGCGTCGTAGACGTAGTTGTTGTCGCGCCCGCTCAGCGGCAGCGAGTCAGTGAGGGCCACGCTTTGCACGCCGGCGATCGATTGCGCGCGTTCGAGCAGAGAGTCTAAGAATCCTTTGCAGCGGCCCTGGCTGCCGCAGGCGGCGGCGTCGAGCGCAACCTCGGCCGTAACCGTGTGGTCGGTGCGGAAGCCCGGATCGACACGGGAAAGCTTGTAGAGGCTGTGAAGGATCAGTCCGGCGGCCGTGACCACCATGACTGAGAGGCCGATCTGCGCCACTACCAGCATCATCGACAATCCAAAGCGCGCTCCGGCGGCGCTGAGCGTGCGGCTGCCCATGCGCAGCGTCGTGAGCAGGTTGAACGACGCCATTTTGATGGCCGGAATGAGACCGAAAATCAGTCCCGCCACGACCGATGCGCCGAGAGTGAAGAGTATGTCGCCCAGGTTGACGGAGATGTTGTTAATGCGCGGGGTGTCGGCGGGTAGCAGTCCCGCAAAGAGGCGCAGGCTGGCGAAGGCCGCGGCCAACCCTACGATGCCTGCGGTCACTCCCAGCACGATGCTCTCAACCAGGATCTGCTGAATGAGCCGGCCGCCCGATGCCCCCAGCGCGCCGCGGATGGCGATCTCGCGTTCGCGAGCCGTAGCGCGCGCCAGCATAAGATTGGCCACGTTGGCGCAGGCGATGAGCAGAATCAGGCCGACCGCTCCGAAGAGCAGCAACAGCCGTGGCCGCATTGATCCAGTTTCAAACTCGAGCAGCGGGACGACCGTCATGCTGGCCGCCCAACTGTCGGGCATTCGCCACGGAAACAGGGGCAACAGCGAATTGTGCAGGATGCGCAACTCTGCCTGGGCCTGTGCAGGCTTTATTCCCGGTTTGAGCCGGGCGAAGGCCACCAGGTCGAAGTTCTGCCACGGCTCGTAGGCATCGCTCAAGTTGAAGGTGATCGGCGTGATGAACTCGGTATCGGCATAGGGAAAACGAACGCCCTCTGGCATCACGCCAACAATTTTTCGCCAGACGCCATCGATGCGTATGTTCTGCCCCACTGCCTGGGGACTCAAGCCGTAGCGCTGGCGCCAGAACCCGTAACTGATCATCACCACCGGCGGGTGGTCCGCGATAGCGTCATCGGGCGCAAAGGATCGGCCTGCCGCTGGATGCATGTCCAGAGTGTCCATGGCATTGGACATTACTTGCGCCCCAAATACGCGTTCCGGCGTGTCTCCTTCGGCCACATTTGACTCAACGTCGGCGCCATATCCGCTGAACGATGAGAACGAAGTCGAGTGCTCACCGAGGGCGCGGATCCAGCCTTTTGGAAAGACACCGCCGTTGGCTTCATCCGGGTCGTAGGTGATGCGCGTAAGCCGGTCCTGATGTGGATAGGGCAGCGGACGCAACAGAATCGAGTCAACCAGCGTGTAGATAACCGCGTTGGCGCCGATGCCGAGGGCGAGCGTCAGCACCGCGGTCATGGTGAAGCCGGGCTTGCGGCGCATCTGGCGCAAGGCAAAGCCCATGTCGCGCACAATGTTTTCTAGGCGCGGCAAAGTCACGCGCTCGCGGTAAGCCTGGCGCGTTTGCTCGGCCCCGCCCAGCTTCATCAGTGCCTGCCGGCGCGCTTCTTCGGCGCTCAGGCCCGCGCGCATCCCCTCTTCAATGTGCATGGCCAGGTGCGATTCAAGCTCAGCGGCAAAATCTTCGTTTTCGTGCTCGCCATCGACCATGCCATGAAGCCGCAGCCAAAGGGCGCGAATTTTACCGATCGGATTTGCCATTACGCCTCCCCGACCGGCGTGAGAAATCGCGCCAGGATTTCGGTGGTCTGCTCCCATTCGGCCGCAGCCTTGCTCAGCTCGCGCCGCCCGGCCTTCGTCAGCTCGTAGAATTTCGCGCGCCGGTTGTTTTCTGAAACTCCCCATTCGGAGCGGATGATGCCTTCCTGCTCCAGCTTGAGCAGCGCCGGATAGAGTGTGCCGTAGTTCAGCTCCAGCAGGCCGCCGCTGGTTTGCTCGATGCGCCGCGCCAGTCCATAGCCGTGCTGCGGACCCATGGTCTCCAAAGTTTTCAGCACCATCAACGCCAGCGTGCCCTGCCAGACTTCAGATTTTCCGCCCATCGCCGCTCTCCTATGGTCTACCAATAGGGAGAGAATACATGCGTTCCTATGGGAATGCAATAGGAATCTTCAAGCGCAGAGTCCACGCGGCCGCCCTGTCAGCCGCGCATCGGTGTGCTACGCTGTCGCTGACAACAGTTTCCATCCTTAGGAGCCCGTTCCCATGACACTCCGATGCGCCGTTCTTTTCGCCGGCATTCTTGCGGCCTCGTTGCCCGTTTCCGCCCAGGCTCCCACCAGTCTGTCTGAATCTGCGCAAGAGCAGCTTCCCGCTTTGACCGAGATTTACCAGCACTTCCATGAGAATCCCGAGCTCTCGCGCCACGAGGACAAGACCTCGGCCTTCCTCGCTCACGAACTGCTGAAGCTGGGCTACACCGTCGCCGAGCACGTCGGCAAATACGAAGACGGCTCGAAAGCGGATGGTGTGGTAGCGGTGCTTGAAAACGGCCCCGGCCCGCGGCTGATGATCCGTACCGATATGGATGCGCTGCCGGTATTGGAAAAGACCGGCCTTGATTTCGCGAGTCACGTCACTGAACCGGGACCCGACGGCCAGCCGGTTCCGGTGATGCACGCCTGCGGTCACGATCTGCATATGACCGTGCTCATCGGCGTGGCCAAAGAGATGGTGCAACGCAAAAGCCAATGGCACGGCACGCTCGTGCTCATCGGCCAGCCTGCTGAAGAGGTGATTCAGGGCGCGTCGGCCATGCTGGCCGACAATCTTTACCAGCGCTTCGGCAAGCCCGACTTTATTGTTGCCGAGCACGACTCGCCCATGGTGCCGGCCGGATCGATCGCCATCGGCGGCGGACCAATGCTGGCCAGCGCAACCAGCCTCAACCTCATCATTCGCGGCATCGGCAGTCACGGCTCGCAGCCCCAGGCGGGCAAGGACCCCATCCTGCTGGCCGCAGAGTTTGTCCTCGTTTCGCAATCGATCATCAGCCGCCAGATCGATCCCCAGCAGCCGGCAGTGCTTTCGGTGGGAACCATTCACGGCGGGACCAAGAACAACATCATTCCCGACGAGGTGACGCTCGGCCTCACGCTGCGGACCTTCTCCACCGAGCAGCGCGACCAGATCGTTGCCGATATTCGCCGTACCGCCAACGGCCTCGCCGAAGCCTACGGCATCCCGGAAGACCGCATGCCCACCCTGACAACTGTCGAGAGCACGCCGGTGACCTACAACGATCCCGCATTTGCTGAGAAGCTGCGCGGGTTTGCCGTCGCGGCGCTGGGCAAAGACCACGTGCTCGGCACAAAGCCGGTGATGGGCAGCGAAGATGCGGGGCTGTTCTCGCTCAATAATCAGATCCCCTTCGTCTTGTACTGGCTGGGCGCTGCCGAACCAGACAAGCTGGCCGAGAGCCTCAAGACGGGCGTACCGCTGCCCAGCCTTCACTCACCGCTCTTCGCGCCAGACTATCAATCGGCTATTCCCACTGGCGTAACCGCCATGACCGCCATCGCGCTCGACATCTTGAAGTAGGGCGCTGAGCAGATCCTGAAGCGTATGGGTCTCAGCATCTGCGCAAGAAACTGTTTTGGCGCGCCTGCCGCACATAAACCGGAGGGAGCAGCGGCCTTCAGGCTGCTGAATTGGCGCGCAAAACTGTGACGGCTTCAGCCACGGGCCTTTTCGCGAACTTGCCAACTCGCCGTCTCTGCAAAGCGGTGCCATCTCACCAAATCAATCACCAGACGAATGTCCCCGGGCTCTGAACACGGGTTCTCATTCAAGCGCTTCGGCCCGTGAGAAGCGCTTCGTTCAATCTCGCTCGCCAACCGCTGGTCGCGTTGAGATAAATCGGCTTGCGCTCGGTTTTGCGTGATGCAAGTCACGGTATCAATCACCGGCGCAAGTTAAGCTCCGCGTATCATGGCGGCAATCCATCTTTATGCGAGCGTCGCTGAGGCGTTCGTACTGGGACTGGCCACGGGACCCGTCTGCCTGGCCTCGTGCGGACCCGTCGTGCTGCCATGGATGCTGACCCAGCCACAGGGCCTCGAGCGGCACGGGAAACGGCTGGCCCTCTTTCTTGCCGGCCGCCTGGCAGGGTACCTCTCGTTTGCCGTCGTTACCTGGAGCATCGGAACCGCACTTCCTTCCTCCTGGGCTGCCCGGCCCTGGATTTACGGCGCCGTCGAACTGGTTCTGGCCGGAGCATTGCTCGTCTACGCTGCCGGATGGCCGCATCCGCGCTGCGGCCTCGTCGAACCCATTGAGAACCTCGTGCATATCGACGTCAAACCCCGCCGGCCCCCTTCGGGCGCGCTGGCGCTTGGGTTCCTTACCGGAATTAATCTCTGCCCGCCGTTCCTGGTGGCTGCGGTGCGGGCAGCCCAGTTCTCAAACCTCGGCTCATCGCTCTTGTTCTTCGCATCGTTCTTCGCCGCCACCGCGCTCTGGTTCGCGCCGGTGCTCACCCTGAGCTGGATCAGGCGCTCCCCGGCCCTGGTCACGGTTGCGCGCATGACTTCGCTGCTCCTCGCCGCCTGGTATGGGCTCAGCGGAATTCGCATTCTCTTTGAAAGGATCACCTATGGCTAGTACCAAGGCTCGCGCGCCGGCCTATCGCGGCATCGCCCGCTCGGCGCTGCTTACTCTCCCCATCGCGCTCTGGTCACTGTTGATGTTCACGCCCACCTTTCAGAGCTCAAGCCCCAATCTTCATATCGGCGCAGTCGCTGTCATCGTCTTCATGACCGGCCTCTTCTTCATGATGATGCGCACCGGTTCCACCTATCGCTGGCGCAGAATCTTCTTTGTCGCGTTGGGATTCCTGTTTCCTGTCGGCTTTATCACCCAACTCGTCGCCGCGCGGGGCACCATGAGCATTCCTATTGAGCGCATGGTCTCCGGGGACACGCCTTTCTGCTTCATGGTCACGCCCTCGCTTATTTTGCCGGCTGCCTTCGCGCGCACCATCGTCTTTCCCGGCTCCATTCTGCCCACCGCCTCCAATCCCCACTCCATCGCCGTCATGATCGGCCTGTGGTTTGCCTTCACCCTGGTCATGGGCAAAGCATGGTGCAGCTACGCCTGCTTCTTCGGCGGCATTGAAGAAGGCTTCGCGGGAATTGCGAAACGCGCCAAAATCCGCAAGCTCGATCCGCGCCTGCGCCTCATTCCCTGGGCCATCCTGCTCTTCGTTGTGCTGGTTTCGGCCGCAATTTACGAGCCGGTCTATTGCATGTGGTTATGCCCCTTCAAAACCGTTACTGAGTTTCCGGCAGTTCGTTCGCTCACCTCCGCGCTTCAGTTTGTCGTCTTCATCGTTCTGTTCGCCGGCCTGGTGGTCGTGCTTCCGTTCCTCACCAAGAAGCGCACCCAGTGCGGGTTCTTCTGCCCCTTCGGCGCATTTCAATCGATCTTCAACAAGATCAATCCTTTCGAAATCCGATTTAACCGCGAGAAGTGCGTGGATTGCACGCTCTGCCAGTCCGCTTGCCCCACCATGGCGCTCTCGGCCGAGTCCATTCGCGAAGGCAAGACCCTGCTGAACTGCATGAAGTGCGGCGCGTGCGTGGATTCCTGCAAAAAAGACGCCGCGGTCTGGCACCTCAAGGGGACCGAAGTGGCCGTCAAACCCGAGCGCGCCCGGCTGCTCTTTCTTTACGGCACGTGGGCCATGGCCACCATGTTCGGTGGCAGCGTCCTGGCCAACAGCCTTGCCACCACTCTTCATCTCATCCACTGGAACTGAGAGGCAAGCCCATGCGAAAGCGAATTCCTGTCGTTCTTGCCTATGCGGGCGCAACGCTCACCCTGCTCATCGCCGCCTGCACTCCCTTCTACCTTATGGGCGCTTTCTCCAGCGCTGTGGCCCGCGCCGGGTTGCACATCGATGCCGCCTACTCGGGCGGAACAATCGCGCGCACCTATCAGCGCGACGGCTATCGGATTGTTGTCTACAATCCCGTAAGGCCCCACCTGCTGCAGGGGATCGAGCCTTTCGTCCAGGTCGTATTCACGCCGGTGTCGGCGTTGCCCGCGGTTGTGGATGAGCGGATAGATCTCGACGGCGATGGCTTGAACGATGTGCACGTGACCTTCGCCATGGATCGAAGACCCGGAGCCAAGCTGCGCGGCAACGTGGTCGCGCTCAACGCCAATTACGAATCCTT